>CAYNKW010000014.1:0-33799 GCA_964397845.1 uncultured Anaerolineae bacterium | reverse complement strand
CCCAAGGGCCCTTCAAAGATGTTCCGATGATCCAGTTCATTCAAATCAAACCCAAATTGAATCGCTGTGCTACTTGGGCAACAAGCTGCGCCAATCGAAAGTAGGTATGTCAACCGTGATGTCAAAATACGTGATCACCAGCATCAGCGCCAGCAGAGCCGTGAGGCCGATGAAATGAATCGCTCCTTCTCGTTCGGGCGGGATCCGCTTGCCCCGGCGGATTGCTTCCAGGAAGACAAAGAGCAAACGCCCGCCGTCGAGAGCGGGAATGGGCAGCAGGTTGGTGATGCCAATGGCAATGCTGATCACCGCCGTCAATTGCACCACCGGAAAGAGCCAGCCTGTATCCACGCTCTGCTCCACGGCGTCGGCTGTCATGCGGGCAATGCCCACGATTCCCGTCGGGCGAGCCTGCTCGACAGGGATGAGACCCCGCAGGATCTGAACCGGGACAACGACGACCATGGCGATGGTGTTGGCTGCCTCGCCGGTTCCCCGTACGATAGCCTGCCCCAGGGGATAGTATTTCGGCTCGATGCGCGCCACCCAGGGGCTGAAAATGGCCACGCCCATTGGCCCTTCCTCCTCTGGCGGTTGGGAGCGAGGCGCCAGGTTCACCTGCAACACCTCTCCTTGGCGTTGGACCTCTAGTGTCATCATGCGATCCAACCGCTCGTCGGTGAGGGCTTTGACCTCTTCCCATGTCTCGGTGCGGTGGTTGTCAATGGACAGGATGATATCGTTGGCCTGGAGCCCAGCAGCCTCGGCCGGCGAACCTTCGGCCACTTGGGCCACCAGCACGCCGTAGAGAGACGGCTCCGGCCAGCCGACCATGAAGGCCACGACAAAGAGCACCAGTGCCAGAACCAGGTTCATGGCCGGGCCGCCAAAGAGCACCACGAACCGCACCCGCCTGGGCGCTCTGGCCAGGCTACCTGGCATTGTGGGATCATCTTCACCCAGCATCCGCACAAAGGCCAGAAACGGTATGGCATTGATAGTGTACTCTGTCCCTGGGTCGAACTTTGTCACGTAAGCGGCGCCCGCTACTACCTCTTTTGGATCCACCACCTTGATTTTCGTGATGACAGACCGGCCTTTGTCGTCCACTCTTGTTTCGTAGTGAACGGTGCATCGGGACTGAAGTGTCTCGGGTATCTCTACGCTTCTGTCAATCGGCAGCTTTTCGCCGCCAACGTAAACCGCCGCTCTGTCTTTCCACAATCTCAGCAGGCGAGGGGGAAACCCAAAGCCGAATTCCTCCACGATGACGCCAAAACGCTTGGCGGTGACAAAATGCCCCAGTTCGTGGACGAAAATGACAAGAGTGATGAGAGCCGCCACGGCGAGAATCGTAAACATGCTTCTATGGCCTTTCCGGCCGGTGAGTTTCACCAGCCTTATCGCCCGAATTATACTCCTTTGCCGTCAATCTGGCAAGAACGTGGAGAATGTAGAGAATGTGGGGATCGAGACGGCCTCGGCTGGCCACCGGATCTGCGTCCCACCGGCCGCCTCTGGATGTAGCAATGCCTGGCAGAGACGCCCCGGCTCTTCGCCTGTTGTCAGGTACACCACCAGACCAGGGACGCGCCAGGCCAGTGCGGCCATCTCTCGCACCTTGGAAAGCATCCCCCCGGTGACGTCCACGCCGTGCGAGCCACCCAGCCATCGCTCGACCTGGGCATAGTTCGCCGGCGAGATTTCGGTGATGGGCCGCGCCGCCGGGTCGCGCAGCGGGTCGCGGTCGTAGACGCCATCTACCACGCCGGCCAGAACGATCCGCTGTGGCCTCAACAGCCTGGCCAGGTAGCAAAAGATCTCCTCGGTGGAAATGATCGTACAGCCGCGAACCTCGTCCAGGGCCACGTCGCCGTAGACCAGCGGGATCAGCCCGTTCTTCAGCGCCGTAACAATGGGACGTACTTCCAGGCGCAAGAGTTCCCCGTCGCGGCAGAGCGCCGAGGCCGAGGGCTGCACCGGGAGCACCGGCAGACCTGCTTCCAGGAGTGCGTCTGTCACCAGACGATTGAGCCGTGCGGCGACAACGGCCGTTTGGGCGTAACCGCGCCAGCCCTCGTCGTCCACGATGCCCTCGCGGGTGCGGTAGCGCTGCCCCACAAAGTGCCCATACGAGCCGCTGCCATGCCCCATCAGCAACTGCAAGTCGGGACGAGCGTCCAGGGCCTGGTGTACCTCTCGCGCCAGCCGGTGGATGACCTCCAGGCGAGGCGTCTGCTCCCGCGTCTTGTCGGTGATGAGTGCTCCCCCCAGCTTCAGAAAGACTCCTTCACTCAATTTGTATTACCCCGTCTTTGACGGCGACGATGTCCCCCGTGGACAACTGTGCGATATCTACCTGATCCACCATCGGAATGTCGCTTATGATGGCCCCCACGGCGACGATCGGTTCGCTCTCGACGTTGATGATGGCCGCCGGGCCGACGCCGTTCCGGGCCAGACGATAGAGGGTGTAAGAGCCTACCGTGCTTCCCTTGCCCGTGGGAAAGACCAGCACCCGTCCTGCCACCGACTCGCCTTTCAACGGATGGCCCGGCTCGACGACGACGCCGGTGTCGGGATCCACGCCACCCAGGAAGCCAAGCGGCTCTGGCGAGACCAACGCCACGCCGCGCGCGTGCCCGGCCTTGATGACCCGACCCTGCAGAACCAGTCGCCCTTCACCGCCCACGTTTTGCCTCCCACCGGCCGGTGACCGCTGCTTCTATACATTGCTCCAGCGAGCCAAAGCGCACAACCAACCCAGAGTGGCCCGGCGAGTAGAAGGCTGCCTTGCCAGCGTTGGTGGCCATGGCGTGAAAGCCCAGTTCGCTCACCGGCGCGACGACCATGCAGGTATCGGCTACCACCTGCCCGCCCGCAGCCTCAATGGCCTGCACCCAGCCCCGCTCCCTGGCCAACTGTCTGGTGTGCCCGGCGGTGGTCACCCACAGCGTGGCCTTGAGCCGCCGTCCGTCAACCACCTCCGCCACCTGGCGCACCTCCTCCAGCGAAGCATGGGGACAGCCGATGCTCACAAAGTCAATCGTGTCGGCCGGGCCGTTGAGGGCGGCGTAAGCCTCCTCCAGGGACTCGATGACCAGCGTCTCCGCGCCAGGGGCGACCGCGTCTCCCTGCATTGCCTCCGGCGTGATACCTTCCACATGATAGAGAGCCACCGCGCCGGAAGCGGCCATGGCTGCCCCCAGCGCCTTGAGCCGGTCCACCGCCGCGTCGGGCAGCCCCGTGGATTGGTAGACCGGTAAGCTAAAGTTCTGCTCACAAGTCAGCAATGGCTCCGCCAGGTGGCGAAAAAAAGGTATCCCCTGGCGAACCCGCTGGCCGACGCAGTATCCCAACGCGCCGTAATCGGCGACCGATTCCACCGGACAACAGACGTCTACCACGTAATTGGCTCTGCGGTTGGCGTCGAGGTGCAGGCCGTAGCGGGCGGTGCGCCCGGTGATGGCCGCGGCCAGCGCACTGGGGCCGCCCTCGCGGTTGGTTCGTGCTCCCAGCACCGAGTTGGCATAGGACACGGCCGACGACTCGGCCCAGGCCAGGTGCTCCCCGAATCCCGGTTCGTACCCCATGAGATATGGCGTGCAAGTGCACGTCGTCGTCACACCCATGGCGGCAAAGGCGGCGATAACCTCTCTCTGTTTGCGCGCAAATTCCTCCTGGATGCCCTGCCTCTGCCAGTCCTCCAGGTCCATGCCGGCCGGGTTGAGCGTGGTCGGCACCCGCACCCGGGCACCTTGCTCCGCCCACTCGCGCAGAAAGGCCACTCCGGCGTCGCCCAGGTTCTTGTAACTGACGCCCGAGACCTGCACGCTGCTCACCGGCACCAACTCTTGCGCGCCATAGATCTGGCCCAGGGCTACGACGAGCTCCATTGCCTTTTGCACGCCGGGGCCTTGATCGCCGGCCAGCATGGCTTGTTCCTCAGGCGTGAGATACATGGCAAGCTCCTTGAAACGATGACAGGGAGGCGATCCCTTTCAAGAACGCCGCCTTGCCTCCGTGGGATGGATGCCGGATGTAGTGTGCCTCGACACCGATCACACCGAGTGCCTGCTGACTCACCCGCCCGATGGCGCAGACCTGCGCGCCAGGAAACAAGGAGAGAAAATAGACCAGCACCTCCCGGGCTTGCTCCATCTCTGCCTGCCGGGGCCGCCGGTTTGAGAGAGGCATTGACCCGCAGGGGTGCCAGGGGAAAGCGTTCCACAGTACGCAATCCCGCCGCTGGCCCAGGGCTTCCCAGACGATTGTACCTGACCGCTCGCGCCAGGGCTCACCGGCGCTGCTCTGGGCAAAGCCAGCGTCGCAGGCCCAGGGCAGGCGATCTGTCCCTACGAGTTGTGCCTCGCCGGTGAACGGGATGCCGGAGAAGCGGCAGCCGGCGTACCCCGCCGCCTCACCGGCGAGCACGTAGGCCGCCCCGCAAAAGAGCTCCAGGTAGCGGCGCAGGTTGACCCGCCGAACCGCTGCGCCGTGGGGCAGGTCGAACCCGGTCGTCACGTCGCGGTATTGGTTGAAAGCACCCTCGCCCTGGAAATCGGTGAGGAGATCGAAAAATCGTTCCATAGCCAGGAATCCCCACTACTTGATCGGCCCAAACTCGCGCCGGCCGATACCCAGGTCGCGGAGGATGCGACGCAGGGTGCCAGGCCTGATGTCTTTGGAGCCCCAGTCAGGGATGGTGGTATAGCGGTCCAGAGCTGGGTTCCACCAAATACGGTGCGAACCGGCACCCGGCCGGAGGTACTCGCAACCCAATTTGCGGAGTCGTCTGGCCAGTTCACGGTATCTCATACTGGCGCCATCCGCAGGGTGAAGGGCTGGTGCAGGTTGATCTTTTCCAGTTGGGGCGGTAGGGAAGAGTTATTGGCCCGCCGAGCTTCGATCATCGCCCGGATGTTGCCGGGAACGGCACGCATCGCCTCGTCCAATGTCTCACCCCAGGCGTGGCAGCCCTGGAGCCAGGGGCAACTGACCTGATAGATGTGATCCTCTTCCAAATAGTCTACACTGATGGGAATGACGATTTCGTCAACAACAATTGTCTCGCTCATTGCTTGCTCCTTTACAGCGGAATACGACGGCCAGGGTGGCTCCATTATAGCACCGCCTACGCCTGCCTGCAAATTGAGGCGACTCTACGTGGATTGGTGAAATGCCCGGAGCGGGTGTGCCACCCGCGCTCTGCATTTGGGCTCCTACTCGGCATAGAAAAACACTGTAGCTGCAAAGCTACAGTGCTCCTTGACGTCCTCGCAGACCAGAAAGTAGTAGCGGGGCGAACTCCCTTTCAGGTAGCGAGGCCCCACGACATCTACCTGGTGCACGTGGCTGGAGTCTCGTGCTTGTGGTCATGGGTATTCGTTGCGCGCTATACCAGGTGCCAATTTGATTTGTCCCTCGGCGGAACTTGCTTATTCCACGACCACCCAGTCACTGCTGCTGCGGCCAAAGACCTCGGGCGAATACATCTCCTCCGCTTTGGCCGGCGGCACCACGAACGTCCCTGGCGTGGTGGCCCGGGCCACATACGAATACTGATAGACGCCTTCCCACAGCAGCGCGGCAAAGGCTTCGGCCCGCTCGTCGCGCATGTTCTGGTGCTCGTACCAGGTGCGCCGCCACCACCATCCATAACGGTAGTCCGGGGCGTTGGGGTCCTGGGGGAGATCCCCGGAGACGGCCAGAGCCGGGTTGACGATCTCTAACCCGGCCGGCAGCGGGTCAACCAAAGCCACGTGGTAGCGCCGGTTGTCGGCCACCATCGTCAGCCGCACGCGCACACGCGCCCCGGCCTTGATATGCCAGACGCCATCCTCGTCCTGGACCACATCCTCCGCATCGTCTAGCGCTTCATAGCTGCGCTGAATCACAAAGCCCATGTCCACCGGGTCCAGGGCAAGGTCGGTTGGTGCGTAGCGCAGCCCCAACCGGTAGTAGAGTCGCCCGGGTCCCTCTTTGCTCAAGATCAGGTCCTGCGTCTCGTCACTCGTCGCCAGGCCTGCATTGAGCGAAGCCGAAATGTAGGCCATGGGGACGGCCGACTCGTGCCGTTCGGTGGTGCGGCCTTTGTACGCGTGCTCCCCCACGTAGGTGTCGCCCAGCCAGATGCGCGCTACAAAGTCCGGCGTCTGCGCCTCAAAGGTGTTAAAGTAGCGATCCAGGGCCAGCAAGACAAAGACGTTCTCCTGCGTGTTGCCCCAGCGCCCCCTGGTGCGATGCGCTAACAGCCCGTTGACTACCTTGGGGATGAGATCGCTCTGCGAGTCGCCGGCGATCATCGCATCCAGGATGATGGCGTTGGTACGCCGCTTAGAGTGCAGCAGCAGGTAGGCCTCGTCGCCATAAGAGGTAGTAAAGTTGGCCGCTCCGGCCGTCTCCACGGCCCGGTTGTTGATGTGCCGCCGAATGGCCTCCAGTTCGACGGCCGAACCGGGGTCGTCGTTCAATACCTGCCACAGCCAGGCCACTGCCTCCAGCGACAACTCTTCCAGGCCTGCACTGAGCGAAGCCGAAGCGCCTGCTTCGTCTAGCAGTTGACGGGCCTTCGTCCAGTCCGTGTCACCCATCAGATCGCGCACGTAAAGAGCGTAGGCGCTCAGCGTCTGGCGGGTGCGCTTGCTGTACCACGATGGATAGTGGTCCTCTATTTGCCGCAAATAGTCGAGCGCCCGCGATTGCAGCTCCTGCGGCACGTAAAAATCATCAAGCTTGGCCCGCTGCAAGGCATGGGCTACATGAATGGTGTGAAAGGGAATCGAGTCGCGGCCGCGCCTCCAGTAGGGAAAGCCGCCGTCACCGTTCTGCAGCCCGCCCAACTGCTCAATATCCCGCTGGACGGCCGCTTCCATTTCACCCGGTGAGGGCAGCCCCTCAGCGGAGAAGGCCGTCAGCACGTCGCGCAAGGTGGCTATGGCCAGAATTCGCGATGCCAACTGCTCCGAGCACTCGAATGGGTACGAGACCAGGTAGAGCACGGCATCGGTCAACGCCTGCAGCGCCGTGGAGGAGGTGCTGATCTCCAGGCCGCCAAACTGTGGATAGACGTCCCCGGGTGTGGCCACCGGCTGGGCCACGGCTCCCTCGTCAACCACTCCGTAGGTGGCAAACGCCTCCGTCGTGGCCGGCGTGTAGACCGGCAACTCTACCGTCGCGGCGTCGGCAAAAGTGCCCGACACGGCCGCTATCTGGAAGCGGGCTGTGCCCGGCATGACCGTCGTCGCCGGGAACCGAACCTCCACCCGGTCCCGGGCGGGGACGGTCACGCGCTGGCCTGAGCTACTGGTCAGCTCGACCCTGTGGTTAGGCCCCACAGGACTAACCGCATTGCCCGCCCGGAGGGCCACGTCGACTGTCAGGGGCTCGTCGGTCTGGTTCTGCAGCACTACGGGCAGCTCGAAGCGATCGCCAAAGTTGAGAAAGCGGGGCGCCGAGGGTCGAACCATCAGCGGCAGCCTGGCGACCAGGTTGGCCTCAGCCGAGCCGAATTGCCTTCCTCCGGCCACGGCCACGGCTATCACCCGGTAGCGGGTGAGGTTGTCGGGTAGCACCACCGCCACCTGAGCCCGGCCGCTCGCGTCGGTGCGTACCGCCGGGGCAAAGGTGGCCAGCGGGTTAAAATCGGTGCGCACCCGGATGGGCGGCTCTTCAGGCCCGTGGTCAGCCGCGTCCTCGGCGGCCGGCGTCAGGACCGCGGCCTCTTCCTCGACCACCTCGGTGACCGCTTTCTCAACCACAACCGTTTCCACAACGCGTGCGCCGGCCTGTGCCGCCAGGGCCTCGGGACTGGCCAGCACGATGCTGGCCCGCCCGTAGTGGCTGCTTACGTCCGCCGCCCGCGTCAGATAAAAGGTGGACACGGGGTCGGCCAACTGGTAGTTGGTCAGTGCCAGGATCGCCTCGTCGACCACGACCACGGCCAGTTCTGCCTCCGGCACCGGCTGCCCGCCGGCATCCATCAGGATCACGTCGAGGGTTGTCTCCCCACCCGGCTCCAGCTCTTTCTCGCGCGGCGTCACCTGGAGCGACAGGGTTCGCTGCAGCGGCGGAACGTTCAGGTTGAGCCGGCCCGAGGCATAGGCAGGTCGTGGAGGCACGTCAGCGAGGACCTCGCCCCGGTCGTCGGTGCGCGGCGCAGCGCCCACCAGGTCCACCTGCACGTTGAGGTTAGGGATGTGCTTCTCCTCATTCTCCTCAATGGGCACCTCCAGGGTAATGGTGTCCTCGTCCACGTGAAAGCGCTCGGTGTAGAGGAAACCGCTGCGGCCGACCGTCAGCAGCCCCTCGGCCGGGCTAAAGGGGGCCTGCACCAGGATTTGGGCCACGTCGCCCGGCTGGTAGCTCTCTTTGTCCGGGATCAGGGTGACGGTCTCCAGTTCGACTTTGCGCGCCGGCGGGCGCCGGCCGCCGCTCACCCAGCGGGTGAACCGGCTCTGGTTCTGACGACCGGCCCCGTCTGTGACCATCGCGGTGATCTGGTATTGGCCGCCCACCGTAGTCTCAAAGGTGCAGGTGACTGGCTCCAGGGTTGACCCCACCGTACATTCCTGGACGTCGACCGCTTCCTCGCGCCAGGCACCTTGCCGGTATTTCCATTCCATGCGGGATGCCTGGACTTGTACCGGACGGTCGGGCACGGCAACCCCGTCCAGGTCGGTGACAATGACCTCAATGTCCAGCGGTTTGCCCCGCTCGACAAAAGTGCGTTCGCTGCGCAAACCGACATAGAGCTCGGCCGGGTGCACCAGCAGGCTGGTGGTCGCCGCCCAGGCCTGGCGGTTCACATCCATCACCGTCGCCTCGGCCAGCAGGCTAAACGGCCGGGGCGCGTCAGCACCCTCGAAATCCAGGCGCAGATAGTGGTTGCCCGAGGCATCGGTCACCCCGGAAAAGGTCTCGACATCAACCTCTTCATACCGCGGCCAATAGGGCTCATAGACCGGTTCGTAGGCGTACCACCACGGTGTCCATCGGCCAAAGACAAAGCCAGGCCAGTTGGGTGGCGAGTAGTTGCTGGGCGAAGAACTGACCTGCCAGGTCACCTCCGCATTGGGCAGCGGGCCGCCGGCGTAATAGCTGGCTTCGACCGCCACCACGGCATGGTCGCCCACAAAATAGGGGCCGGTGGTCTCGTTGCGCGCCGAAACCTCAAACTCGGGACGCCGGAACTCTTGCACCTGGAAGCTGTGATTAAAATGCCGGCCGCTCAGTCCTGCCAGGCTGCCCCGGGCCTCGAGCCTAATCTGTGCGTAGCCCAGGTTGGCGTTGGTCGGCAGGGTGAAGACAAAGTCAAAGCCGCCGAGGGCGTTGACCTGGGCCTGACCACCGAGCAGTTCGTTGCCTTGAGAGCCGATCACCTGGTAGCCCACGGTTTGCAGCGCGTCGCCGGGCAGGCCAACGTCTCCGTCCTGCCGGCCACCGACCCGCCGCAGCCACCCCTTGACGTGCACCTCCTCGCCCGGCCGGTACATCTCGCGGTCATCGAAAACGTGCCAGCGTAGCTCGTCTTGCACCGGTCTGGGCTTCCAGACGTCGTCTCCCCACGGATACGCGGACCTGGGCAGGATGGCCGTGTCGTCGCCCTGGCGGGCTACCAGCAGGGTTGTGTCCTGGTCAGGCAGCTCAAACGTGGCTGTGCCGTCGTCACCGGTGACCGCCACCTGCTGGCCGGCGTTGGCCTCGTTGGCCTCGATCGTCACGCCGGCCAGCGGGGTGCCATCCTTTAACGCAGTGGCCCAGACCACCATCTCGCTGTGGTCTGCGAACGCGTCCAGGCCGATCTGGGTCACCTGGATCCAGGCCTGCACGACGTGCCGGTACCGGTCCCGCTCGCCAGGTTGCAGCTCCGCCGGTTCGACGACGACGACGATTTGCCCCAGGTCGCCCTCCAGTGCACCGTATTGGACACGGTACAATGCCTGTCTCAAGTCGATACTCGCTTCGGTCAGGGAGTCGGCCGCGGCTTCCAGCCTGATGGTTTCGTCCATCACCTGGCGGCCGGGAGGCTCCGGCGGATCGTCCTGGCGATAGTACTCGCGCAGATAGCTCTTGAAGGCCGGCCAGTCGGACGGTTGGACCCGGTAGGCGCGCACCTTCAGGCGGTTGTAATTGATGGCATACACGGTCAAGATCGGCTTTTTCAAGGCCGGGTCCAGGGTAACCAGAACCTCGTCCGGCCCAAACAGGGCCGGCTCGGCCGAACCCACCTCGAAGGTCAGGCGGGTATCCTCGCCCAGCGTCTGACCAAACGTATCCCTGATGGCCCCATCGACCACGACCCGGTACGTGGTGCGCCCGGTGGTGGTGCCGCGAATGGTGATGGTGTCGCCCACAACGTTGACCGTGGCGCCGGGGAGCGGAGGCTCGATCCGAAGCATGGACTCTTTGTAGGCGTCGGCATCAATGGGGTTGTTGAACTCGATGAAAAAGGGCGTCAGCGGCGGGCACTCGTCACCGTGCCAGGACCAGGAGCAGCCATGACGCTCAATGCGCAGCGGCGCGTAGGTGCGAAAATCGTAGCGCTGCGCCTCCTTGGTGACCAGCGGCCCCTCGGCCGAGGGTGTGCCCGGACCGACGGTGATCGAGATGGAGGCGTCGGCCGGCAGCGGCTCCTGCGCCACGAATGTCAGCCAGCGCCCTTCCCCGGCGTTCGTCGCCAGGCGGTTTGCCGTCTCGTCTTCCTCTACCTCCGCCTCGGTCGCCAGCCTGACGTTGACGGCCTGGCCGCCTGCCGTTACCTGGATCGTGTCCAGCACTGCTTGTGGGTCAATGCGCTGGTCAAACCCGACGAAAAACAACGGCTCCAGCGGCTGTGGGCCGTACGACGGGTATTGGGAGATCATCTGAGGTGGGGGGGTGCTAAAGGTCCAGCGGACCGTCTCCCCCAGCACGCCGCCCGTGGCCGACTCGGTTCCGGCGGGGACCGTCGCCACGTATTCTGTCGCCATGGGCAAGCGGTCAATCGCCGTCGAGTCGTATTCAAAGCTCAGTGTCCTGGTGCCAAGCCACTTCCAGGTGCCGGGCAGCGCTGGCTCCAAACGCAGCGGCACCTCTTTAGCCGCCAACGCGCTGAGCGTCGCCAGCGGCACCATGGGTTGGTTAAATGTCACGTTGACGAAAGGAGCCAGGGGAATCTCGCCCTCGGGGGCAAAGCGTAGCACCTCCAGGGGACCGGCTTCGACTTCCTCCGGCGTGATCGGCGCCGGCGGTGGCGGGAACCTTTCCTCGATGGTCTCGCCGGTTCGGGGCGGTGGAGGCGAATCTTCCGGCAGATATAAGTCTACCTGATCCTCGGGCTCCACGGCAAGCGCCGGCAGCCGCGCCAGGATTTGATCGATTTCCTCGTCTGATAACGGCTCGCCGGTGGCCTGCGGGAGGAACTCGGCGGCCTGCAGCTCCGCCTGCCCCTGGCTTAGCCGGATGAGCAGACGTTCATCGCCATTCCCTTCCACGCCGCCGCCGCCTCGAAAGCTAACTTTGACCTCAGATACTTCCCCGCCTGAGGCAGTCGTGTCGACGAGGATTGGGCTGGTTTCGTCCCCCACCCGGTCACTCTGCGCGTTCCACCAGAAAACGGCAGCGACTGCCGCTGTCAGCAGGACGCCGGCGATGAGGATCAAGAATCGCCGGTGGCTGGTCCATTCCTTCAACGTTTTCGCCATGGTCAGGGTCCTCCTCTAATAACTGATAAACTTTTCACTGGTTCTCTCGCCTACATAGTAGACGCCAGGAGGCAAAAGAAAGTTCCAGGTCAACACCAACGCGTCGTCACGAAAGGCCGAGAGGCGATAGGGGAGGAGTGCATGGATACCTTTCAGGCATGATCACGTCTCAAGGCTGCCTTAACCCGCTCTGGTGTAAAGGGAATCTGGCGCAGGCGGATGCCGACCGCGTCAAAGGCCGCGTTGGCGATGGCTGCTGGGACCGGCCCCTGTGCGCCCTCGCCAATGCCGAGATAAGGCTGCCCAGGGCGATTGAGCAGCACCGTTTCGATTTCAGGCGCGTCGCGAAAGCGTAGAATCGGGTAGCTGTACCAATCGGCGCTGATGATGCCGTGCCGGTCAAAGGCGACCTGCTCTTTGAGTGTCCAACTGGCCGACTGGATGAGCATACCTTCGAGCTGGTTGCTCAAGCCGTTGGGGTTGACGATTTGCCCGGCGTCCACGGCGGCGACGGCTCGCTCCAGACGGATGTGGCCGCTGGCTCGATTCACACTCAGGTCTACGACCACCGCTGCATAACTCTGCCGGTTCTTGTAGCGGGCGAAGGCGATGCCGCGCCCCCGGTCATTGCCCTGGGATCGTTTGCCCGGCCGCCAGCCGGCTTTCTCCGCCGCCGCTTCGACGACGGCCTGTGCCCGTTCGTCCGCCAGATAGCGCAGGCGGAATTCAACCGGGTCAGCACCAGCCGCGTGCGCCAACTCGTCCATGAACGATTCGATAGCAAAGACGTTGGCATAGGCGCCCAGCCCGCGCAACGCTGAGACGCGCAAGGGGCTGTCCGGCAAAAAGTGCTTGACGATGCGCCGCCGGGGAAAGGTGTACAGCGGGTCGGCGTTGCGGTGGATACCGACTTGTGGGGCCAGGATGGGCCGGGGTTGGGGCCGTGTGAACGGCTCCGCCAGGTGCCAGGCGGCCAGCAAGCCAGATGTGCCTCCACCCGCGCGGGCGCGGCCGATGTGGGTGTATCCCCAGACATCGTGGTTCCAGTCGATGACCTCGCCGTCAGCGCTCAGGCTAGCCTGCATTTTGACCGCCGTCGCCGCGCCATACGGCTCCCAGGTGTTCTCGTCGGCCCGGGTCCATTTGAGCGACACGGGCCGTCCTGGCAAGGCGCGGGCCAGCAGCGCCGCGTCCAGGGCGGCGTCATCCGCTCCATTGTGGCCGTAACAGCCAGGCCCGTCCATGTGGATGGCGCGGATGTCGTCCTCGGACATTCCCAGAACCTGGGCCAGCCCCGCCCGCAGCGGATAGACCCCCTGGCTGTGCGTCCAAACGGTCAGCTTGCCATCAATCAGTTGCGCCACCGCCGCCGATGGACCAAGCGACGCGTGCATGTGGTAGGGCCGGCAGTAGGTGGCGGCCAACGTGTGCGCCGCCCCTGCTGGCGTCTCGATCGGCGGGATCGGGTCGTCCACGGGTGTGCCATCTACGACGAGGAAAGCCTGGTCGGGCTGGCTCAGCAAGTGGTCAAAAAGGGTCTCCTGGGCCGGAAGGGTCGTACCATTTTCCCAGGTTGCGGTGTTCCGCAATGCCTCCATCGCCTGGATGGCTTGTTCTTCGCGCTCGGCGATGACGGCCAGAAAGCTGCCGTCGCGCACCACTTGAATGATGCCCGGCATCCGATACACTGCTCCCTCGTCCACCGAGACCAGTCTGGCTCCGTAATTCGGCGGGCGGACGACCCGGCCGTGGACCATACCCGGCAGGTCCAGATCGTGGACAAAACAGGCGCCACCGGTCACCTTGGCCAGCAGGTCAAGACGTCCTGCAGGTCGGCCCACAATCCTGTACGCCTCCGGCCGTTTGGGTTGGCCGACCCCGCTCACCCGACAGTCGAATCTCTGTCCGGCGAAAAGGTCCCAGTAGGTGACACTGCGTCCGGTGACCGGGTCGGCGATGGTGCCGTCGGTCACCGTGAGGCGTTCAATGGGAGCTTCCAATTCCTCGTGCGCCACCGAGAGCGCAATGTGTCGGACCTCAGCGGTTGCATAGCGAATGGCATTGCCCGTGGTCTCCAGGGACATGCTGCTTACGGTGTAGCCCTCGTTGGGCGATTGGGCCGTATCCGCCATGACGACCCGGATTCGCTCCAGAGAGACGTCCAACTCGTCGGCCCCGATCATGGCCACAGAGGTCCTGATGTCCTGGCCTAGTTCAACCTTGCCGGTAAAGAGGGTGATGGTGCCATCGGTGTTGATGCGAACCCACGAATCAAGATCGGGCGTCTGCACGAGAGGGCGGGGCAAGACGTTGGTTGAGGTGAAAGACTGAGGCTCTGGCTGGAACTCTCCCCCTCTGCCGACGACTTGCTCGTACGGAGGGGACTTGAGAGTTCGCCCGGCTGCGCGTTTGATTGCTCGGAGGGCGCGGTCATATACTCCACAGCGGCACAGGTTGCCGGCCATCTCGGCTTGAATTTCGGCATCGGTCGGACAGGGGTTCCGGTCAAGCAGGGCTTTGGCGGTGATGATCATACCCGATACACAAAAGCCACATTGGACAGCCTGTTCTTCGATGAAGGCTTGCTGAAGCGGATGCAGATTGTCAGCCGTTCCAAGGCCCTCTAGCGTTGTAATTTCACGGCCCTGAACGGATCTGACCGATGTTCGACACGAAGGTACAGCCTGCCCATTTACAATGATCTTGCACGCGCCGCACTGTTCCAGACCACAGGCGAACTTGGCTCCCTTCAGGCCCAGGTCGTTGCGCAAGACAAAGAGCAGCGGCGTGTCAGGCTCGACGTACACGCGATGGATACGACCGTTGACTTTCAGTGTGATCTCCCGGGGCATCTTTTTTTCTCCCTTCGCTATCGTGCGCAAAGCGAAGAATCGGTGAGAGCTTCCACTTGTTTTTGTCAAACGAAGGCTTTCACCGTCACTCCGACAGTGTGAGAACAGTTGGACAAGTCAGCTCTCATATACTCTTTTTGGGCGAAAGGGGAGAAACGATTGTCTCGCCCATTGCCTACTCTTTTACAGCAGCATAAGCCGGTCAGGGTGGCTCCATTATAGCACTGCCCACGCCTGCCTGCAAATTGAGGCGGTTCTACGTGGATTGGTGAAATGCTCGGAGCGGGCGTGTCACCCGCGAGTGCTCGGATCAGAGAGTGCTCGGAGCGGGTGTGTCACCCGCGCTCTGCATCTGGGAAAATGTGCATCTCAGCCCTACAGACGGGGGTGGCACACCCCCTTTGAGCGTGGCACACCCCCTTTGAGCGTGGCACACCCCCTTTGAGCGTGGCACACCCTCTTTGAGCGCGGCACACCCCCTTTGAGCGTGGCACACCCCCTTTGAGCGTGGCACACCCCCTTTGAGCGTGGCACACCCCCCTTTGAGCCAATTTACCCCGCGAATCCGTGTTGACTCATCAAGGCTCGACGCGCGGTTCGAGGCGATAGTTGCGCCGATCCACAAATGGCGGTGGAATTCGCCTAAAGCTCACCCCTGCTTTGGCGGTAGAGGCTAGGCTCCTACTCGACATAGAAAAACACTGTAGCTGCAAAGCTACAGTGTTTCTTCACACCCTATAGTAGCGGGGCCAGGATTCGAACCTGGGATCTCCGGGTTATGAGCTTGAATCCTAACGCGTATACTGGCGACCGTTGGGCCACCCGTTCTAGGGTGGCCTTACGTTCTTGGGTTGCTGAGAGCCCGGCGCACTGTGATCGAGTTCGCACGGATCATGACAGGAAAACTCCACTTATCAAACAGGCATTCCTCTGCGGGCGCATTTCACTTTGGGAGCGAATTCTGGCATCATGGGCGAGTTGTCATGGCCCATCCCTATAATTGTTTTGTTCCGGTAATTGTTTTCGGGCAATTCTCTTCTGGAAAAGGAAAAAGAGGGCCCATCGCGGGGGGTCCTCTCTTTTTTTCTCCTGCCGGTTCCATTCTAGCATCTATTGCGTCGTCGCAGGTTCGAGTCCTGCCAGGGCACCAAAGGCGGAACGAATTTTAGCCCCTGGACTCTGGATCTGGACGATGACTTGACATCGGCAGGATTCTGTGGTATAATGTAAATAATAAGTCATATATGAATAAATATTCACGATCAACAGGGGTGAGGTACACAATGTCTGTTGGCCCCCAGATATTGCGCAAGAAAGCAAACGAAATTCGACAGCGAAACTTGATCATGATTTGGGAGGCAAAAGGTGGCCACACAGGGGGCGACCTCTCAGCCGCTGATATCATTACCGTGCTCTATTTCGGCGGTATACTGAACGTCGATCCACAGAACCCCCACGCGCCCGATCGCGACCGTCTCTTCATGAGTAAGGGGCACAGCGCCGGGTTACTTTACACAACGCTTGCCTTTGCCGGTTTTTTCCCGGAGGAGGAGCTTCATACTTTTATGCAACCCCTTTCGCGACTTAACGGGCATCCCAGTAATCACGTCCCGGGCGTTGAGGCGAACACCGGGTCGCTTGGTCACGGGCTGCCAATGGCGGTGGGAGATGCACTTGCCGCCAAGATGGACGGCGCTCCGTGGCGCTCCTTCGTGCTGACGGGGGATGGAGAATTGCAGGCGGGCAGCAACTGGGAGGCGGCGATGACCGCTCCACACCTGGGATTGGACAACCTGACGCTGATCGTTGATCGCAATGGACTCCAGTTGTGCGACTGGACTGAGCGCATCGCTCCCCTGGAACCGCTCGTCGAGAGGTGGCGGGCCTTTGGATGGGCGGTGCGCGAGGTAGACGGACACGATCACGCGGCCCTCCTCGAAATCTTCCAAAACCTCCCCTTTGAGCCCGGTAAACCAAACTGCATAATTGCACACACGCACAAAGGGCAGGGGGTCTCCTTCATGAGAGATCGTGCGTGCTGGCACCACCGGGTGCCTACCGATGATGAACTGGCTGCCGCGCTTAAAGAGCTGCGGGAGGCGGCTCAATCCTAAGGAGGCGAAATGACCGGAGAAGTAGAGAAATGGGACTGCTTTGAGCTGGAGCTTCCCGCTCAGGCGTCGGGTAATCCCTTCCTGGATGTTGAGTTCGAGGCAGAGTTCACTCACGCCCATCGTTCTGTTAAAGTGATGGGATTCTACGATGGTGAGGACGTTTACAAAGCGCGCTTCATGCCGGACATGGAAGGTGCATGGAGCTTCGTCACCCACAGCAATCTGAACGCCCTCAATGGTCAGCGTGGCGAATTTACCTGTACACCACCTGCAGGTGACAACCATGGTCCGGTTGGTGTCATTGACCACTATCACTTTGCCTATGCTGACGGGATGCCCTATCACCCGGTGGGGACGACCTGTTACGTATGGAACCTTCAAGGTGATGAGCTTGAAGAACAGACGATTGACACCTTGAAGGATGCCCCCTTTAATAAAATGCGGATGTGCGTTTTCCCCAAACGCTACGTCTTTAACTACAATGAACCTCCCTGTTACCCCTTTGTCGGTGAGGTCAATCGTGAATGGGATCCCTCTCTGCTTGACAACTACAGGACGCAACCGCCACCGGATTTCTGGGATTTCACCCGCTTCAACCCCGAGTCCTTCCGCCGACTTGAAAAACGGATCCTTGACCTGCGAGACCTGGGCATCGAGGCTGACCTGATCATTTTCCATCCCTACGACTTTGGCGCCTGGGGCTTTGATCGGATGCCCGCTGACGTGAACGACCGTTACCTGCAGTATCTCGTGGCCCGGACTGCGGCATTCCGGAATATCTGGTGGTCGTTTGCCAACGAGTATGACTTGATGCTTGATCGCACCCTCGCCGATTGGGACCACTACTTCAAGCTCGTTCAGGATCAGGATCCCTACGATCACCTGCGTTCCATTCACAACTGTCGTGACTTCTATGACCATGGAAAACCCTGGGTTACGCACTGCAGCATACAACACCATAGCCTGTTCCAGGTGCCAACGTGGCTGCAACAATACAACAAACCAGTCGTGGTTGACGAATGTGGATACGAGGGCGACATCAGTCGTGTTTGGGGTTCGCTCTCGGCAGAGGAAATGGTTGCGCGCTTCTGGCTTGGCTTCGCCGCCGGCGGATATGTCGGGCACGGGGAAACCTACTGGAATGAAGAGGAGATACTCTGGTGGTCCAAGGGTGGGCAACTTTACGGCGAGAGCGCACCTCGCATCGCCTTTCTCCGGCAGATTATCGAAGCGGTACCGGCCCCAGGGCTCTTCCCTCTGGACATGGAAGAGTCAGCTCGGCGGGTCGTGCCAGATGGTATCTGGAACAAAGTGGCGGCGGGGCATAGCGGCACAGGCTATTATCTTTTCTACTTCTGGATGCACCGACCGCGTTTTCGTGATTTTTCGCTGCCCGAGGGCAGCTTCCGAATTGATGTTATTGACACTTGGAACATGACGGTGGACCGGGTCGCCAACGAGGCAACCGGGCAGGTACGGGTTGAATTACCTCGCCAAAAATACCTGGCTGTGCGGATAGAGAGAAACAGCTAGCTGAATGTTGTAACGCTCAGATGAAAAGGAGGTGAGGCCTATTGCATTGAACCAGGTTTTACGTTTATTAGCTCTTCCTGAGCAATATCTGCTCAGGGCAAGATCCTTAGATTCTTAGCACTTGTCCATTAATAACTTCCCACTTTTCACTGGGAAAACACGAGCGAAAATGCGGGGTTATTTTTGGACGACTCTTTAGGAGAAGAATCATGAAACGCAACCTATGGAAGATTCTGGCAACACTGGTCGTTCTGAGCACGTTGATCGCGGGCTGCGCCACAGCGACGCCGGAGACCATCAAGGAAGTCGTCACGCAGGTAGTCGAGGTTGAAAAAGAGGTGACCAGGATCGTCGCCGGCACGCCGGTCTTCGAGAAGGTCGTCGAGACCAAGATTGTGGAGAAGGAGGTGGTCGTCGAGAAAGAGAAGGTGGTGACGGCGACTCCGGAGACGAAAGCAAAGATGACCGACTTGGGGACGCCGCGGAACGACACTCTAGTAGTTCAAACTTTCGACACGAAGTCGCCCCGTCCAGACCTGCACAATCCCCTCATGGACTATGACCTCTGGCGCGGCTTCAGGGAGCTTGCCTGGGGCTATCTCTGGGAAATAGATACCGGTACAGGTGAGCGCTACCCGGAGGTGGCGGCTGAGATGCCGGAACCCCTCAATGACGAATATACCAAGTTCAGGATCACGCTCAAAGAGGGCATCTACTGGAGTGACGGCGTAGAGTTCACCGCAGACGACGTCATCTACACGCTGGATACGATTTTCAGGTACCGAGATAAGTTGACTAACTTTGGCGTTCCTGCCATCACTAGCTATGTAAAGGAGGGCGGTTGGAAGAAAATCGGCGACTACACACTGGAAGTCGAGACAGTGAATCCAGCCTACGACTTTGCTGCCCGCCTTGGCGTTAGCAACTGGGGGTCGTGGTTCAAGATCGTGCCCAAGCACGTGTTTGAACAACAGGAAGATGTCAGTACATTTCGCAATACCCATCCCGTGACCTTAGGTCCGTACACCGTGAAGGAGTTTGATCCCAGCGGCTTCTGGATCCTTTGGGAGCGGCGGGAGGACTGGAAACGCTCGGCGTGGGGCTGGATGGACAAAGATGGCTACATACCGCAGTACATTCTCTACAAGTACATGGGCCCTGAGGAGACGCGCACCATGGCCTTCGTCCTGAATGAATACGACGTGGACACCTTCATGAGCCCGGAGAGCATCAAAGCCTGCCAGAGCAGAAACGAGTACATCACGACGTTCTCCGGCGAGCTGCCTTACCACAACATGGACGATGCCGCCGAGTATGGGCTTCTTATGAACCTGCAGAAGCCGCCCTTCGACAAGTTAGAGGTGCGCTGGGGGCTTGCCTTGTCGCTGGACCTTAAGAGCGTGGCCATCAACGCTCTTAGCGGCGAGGTGAAGGTAACACCACTGGCGATGACAGACACTCCGATCCTACGCCCCGTCTACTTTGAGCCGTTGCTCCCCTGGTTACGGGAGTTTGAGCTGCCTGACGGCTATAAGCCCTTTGATGAGAATTTCGTTCCGGATCTGGTTGCCAGGCTCAAGGAAGAAGTGGGCGTGTCCGAGTCGGAGCTTCCCCAGGGCGAGGAAGCGCTATCCGAGGCCTTTGGTTTCGGCTGGTGGAAGTATGATCCAGAAGAGGCCGAAAAGCTGTTCAACTCAGTCGGGATAACCAAGAACGCGGACGGCAACTATGTCCTGCCTGATGGCACGCTCTGGGAACCGGAGCTAGTGACTCCCGGTGAGTGGAACAAGGTGATGCAGAGGCTAAGTTTCTCCATTGCGGATAGTTGGAGGGAAAGCGGAATCCAGGCGAAAGTCAGACAGGTCGATAATGCCGAGTGGGGAGTCGTGTATACCACGAATGCCCAGCGCGAGATGATCATCAGCTACTCGAACGCCAACTTTTCGACCAACTACCTGAGAGATTGGAGAAACCTCAGAGTAAAGTATGTCCAGCCAGCCGACGCGACGGAGCCGAACAGCGGTAACGTTTTTCAGTGGGAGAACGAAACCGTTGACGCTCTGGTTGAGCAGGCCACGCACCTTCCTCAGGCGTCGGAGGAGTTCTATGAGATCGGTAGGTCAATCCTGAAGGAATTCGTTAAGGACATGGCCTATCTCGCCATCATGGACATCCCCACGACGATTCCAACTAACGAGTACTATTGGACGAACTTTCCGAAGGCCGACAACTACTACGCGGTCCCGTACACATGGTGGAGCGAGTTCAGGGAGACGGTCGTCAACGTAAAGCCTACCGGGAGGCAGTAGGAATTCGATCTGGTTGGGGCAGCCCTGACGGGCTGTCCCGACCTTTCACTTGATGGAGTAGGTTATATGGCGCAGTACGTCGCTGAGAGGGTTGGGCTCTATCTGTTGGTACTCTTCATCGGGATTACTATCACTTTCTTCCTGCCACGGTGGATGCCCAGTGATCCAATTGAGAACTATATCGCGCAGATACAAACTCAGGCAGGAGGACAGAGCCTAAGTCCCGAAGCAATAGAGGAGCTCAGACATTCGCTGGCAAAGCTTTACGGTTTTGAGGGAAGTCTCTTCTCCCAGTACCTCAGCTACCTCAAGAGGGTTTTTTTGGGGTTCGACTTTGGTCCCTCGCTCTCCTCCTTCCCCAGGCCAGTGTCCGAATTCATTCTGGAGGCTCTTCCCTACACGGTGGGGCTGCTCGGCACTTCTACGCTGATAACGTGGATACTGGGTAATCTGATCGGCCTGGTGGCCGGGTTTTTTCACAATAATCGTGCTGCGACTGCCTTGGAGGTCATCGGCGTTGTCCTCTACCCGATACCGTACTACATCTTGGCAATTGTCCTCATGCTCCTCTTCGCTTACATCTGGCCGGTCTTCTCCCTATCAACCACCATTCGACCCGGGCATCTGACGCTTGAAAAGGCGGGCAGGATCATCCAGAGCTCCATCTTACCCGGTTTGACGATTGTCCTGGGTGGATTCGGTTGGAACGTTCTGGGAATGAAGGTGCTTGCCTATTCCACCACGGAGGAAGCCTTTGTTAGTTACGCCAGGTTGAAAGGAGTTCGCCCCCGGACCATTATGTTTAGCTATGTTTTCAGGAACACTATCCTGCCCCAGGTGACAGCGCTCGCGCTGCAAATCGGGAATATATTCAGTGGCGCATTGTTGACCGAAATGCTGTTCGGCTACCCGGGCCTGGGACTGCTGATGCGGACTGCAATAGGAAATGGGGACTTTAACATGCTCTATGGCACCCTGACGATGTCCATCATTGCCGTGGCCACTGCGGCCCTGGTCATCGAGATCTCATATCCGCTGTTTGATCCAAGAATCCGCTACGGGTAGATTACCATGAGACTAAATCTCCGTCTGAAGATCGGCCTGAGCATCCTGACAGTCTTTGTACTAGGCAGTCTCATTCTGCCACTATTCAACGAGGTATATCCCTCAAAGCAGGGTGCATACCGCAAGAACCTGCCCATGAGCCGGGAGCACCTTCTGGGCACCAATTCCTTGGGCCAAGACATCTCCTGGTTTCTGATCTTCGCAGTCCGAAACTCGCTGCTGCTGGGGGTGGCGGTTAGCCTGTGCACCAGTTTCCTCTCCCTGATCATCGGGTTGAGTGCGGGATATATACGAGGTTGGTTTGATCGAGTTGTGATGCTCGTGACGGATTCCTTCGTTTGCATTCCTAGCTTTCCTATTCTCATTGTATTGGGGACGCTATTCAGGGGCAGTGCTCGCTTCTCAATCCTTGGCATAATCTTGGTGGTCTTTGGTTGGGCATGGAACGCCAGGACAGTTCGCTCTATGGCTCTGTCCCTTCGGGAGCGGGATTTCATTGGCACAGCCAAGTACTCCGGCACAAGTACTCTCGCAATCATACTGAAGGAGATATTCCCCTATGTCTATGGTTACGGGATCGTCGGTTTCATTAACTCAATACTGTGGGTCATTAATACTGAAGCGGCACTTGCGGTGATTGGCCTTTCAAACCTGGAGACTCCCACGTTGGGCTCAATCATCTTCTGGGCGCTGAACTACAATGCGATGTTTACGGGTCAATATGCTTGGGTTGTGGCCCCTGTCGTAGCTACGTCTCTGCTCTTCTTGGGGCTTTTCCTAACTTCCACGGGATACAACGATCTTTTCTCAGCCAGACGAGGGCGCATTCATGATCAAGCTTAGCAACCTCGTAGCAAGCTACACGACTGCTCGAGGTCAAGTAAACGCGGTTGACGGCGTGAATCTGCAAATTCCGAGTGAATATATCGTGGGCATCGCAGGCGAATCAGGATGTGGCAAGACAACCCTGATCAGAGTTATCTACGGAGATATGAGTCCTCCTCTCTCCCTTGAAAAGGGCGAGGTTCGGTACGGGTTCTGCGATGCCAACGGCACGGAGGTCACGAGCGACAATATCGGCGACTACTGGTCCAAGCGTATTTCCTACATCCCGCAGAGCTCGATGAGCTCATTGAATCCAGTCACCCGCATCAGGAAGCAGTTCACCGATTTCCTGGATTACGATAAAGGAAGAGCAGAACTACTCGACGAAGTGAGAGCTTACGTGAAGAACTTGGATCTGCCCCCGGAAGCCATTGACGCCTATCCGCATGAGCTCTCAGGCGGCATGAGGCAAAGGATCTTGGTGGCGATGGCAACTTTCTTTCAACCTGATATCCTCTTGGCTGACGAGCCTACCACCGCTCTCGACGTTGTGGTTCAAAAAGGCATTCTCCTGATGCTTAAGAGGCTTCAGGAGCAGATGCAGAACACGATCATCTTGGTTTCGCACGATATGGGCGTGCACTATCAGATAGCCCAGAAGATGCTGATCATGTATGCGGCCAAGGTGGTTGAGTTCGGGGATACGAGGGAAGTTTTCGAAGCACCTTTGCATCCATACACAAGATTTATGATCGAGTCCCTCCCAACCATTGGGGACGACCGCGTGCGGCAAAGTGTGCGCGGCAGACCGCCGAGCCTATGGGAAGACTTGAAGGGCTGCAGATTCGCTCCTCGGTGCCCTATGGCGACCGAGCGATGCAGATCTGAAGAGCCAGCGCTAAGGGAGTACAGGCCGGGCCAGTTTGTGGCTTGCCACTATGTCGAGAGGAGTTTGCAATGAGGGAAACTACTTGATGGAAACCATCTTGAAAACGGATAGCCTGAATAAAGTTTACAGGCTGGGAGGTCTCATACATAGGGCGAGAATAGACGCTCTTGACGATGTCAATTTAGATATCAAGAGCGATCAGCCCATTATTATCGGTCTAGTCGGAGAGTCGGGCAGCGGGAAAACCACCTTTGCCAAAGTCATTCTCCACTTGGTTGAACCAACGTCGGGACGCGTCATAGTTTACGATCGCCTTGTGGCTGGTAAAGGAGACAAGCCGACGGGGCAAGAACTGCTCCACACAGTTCAGCCCATATTTCAAGATCCATATGCGGCTTTCAGCAGCTATCAGACTGTCAATTCTTATCTTGAGAGGACTGCTATGCGAGTAAACCAATTAAGCCGAACGGAAGCAGTTGACGCCGTGGAGGAAGCGTTGACTTCGGTCGGACTCAAATATGAGGACGTTCGGGGAAAATACCCAAATCAGTTTTCCGGCGGTGAGCTGCAAAGAGCCTCGGTAGCTCGAGCACTGATCCCCCGTCCCAAGATGGTCATCGCTGATGAACCCGTGAGTATGATCGATGCCTCCCTTAGGATGAGCGTCATCAACCTTTTTCTAACGCTGAAGCAGGAATACAAGACTAGTTTCCTATACATAACTCACGACTTAACCATTGCTTATTATGTATGTGATTATATCACGATTCTGTATAGAGGCGCCATCTTTGAGTCTGGACCCGCCAAGGCAGTCCTGACTGACCCCCAGCATCCCTACACAAAGCTGCTCCTGGAATCTGTTCCCCGAACCAACAGGAAGTGGGATCACAAGCAGATCGCTCTGTCGGACATCGAAACCAAGGAATATCAGTTTGAGGGCTGCAAGTTCTACAATAGATGTCCAATTGCTGCAGATATCTGTGTCCATGACAGGCCAGCCCCTGTGAAGAAAGAGGATGGGCGGGTCGTATATTGCCATTTTGTCTAATGTTTCATGTCAGATACATGGAATGTTTAGGAGTATGAATCACACCATGACCGAGCTATACGATTGTCGCAATTCGTTTGCCAGCGCTCTGGAGGACGTCGCCCGACAAAATCCCCGGATCGTAGTGCTTACCAATGATTCTGTTGGTTCCGCCAAACTGACTCACTTTGGCGAACTGTTCCCGGAGCGGTTGTTCAACGTGGGGATCGCCGAACAGAATATGATAGGCATAGCGTCTGGCCTGGCTAATGGGGGCAAAATTCCCTTTGTCGCTGCCGCTGCCTGCTTCTTGACAGCGCGGCCACTTGAACAGATCAAGAACGACATCGCCTACACGGATGTGAACGTAAAGCTATGCGGCGTGAGCACAGGGCTCGCCTACGGCCCCCTGGGAGGCACCCATCATTCCATTGAGGACATTGCCTGGTTGCGGGCCATCGCCAATATGACGGTGATCGTGCCCGCCGATCCCATCGAATCGGAGCAGGCAGTGCATACGGCTGCCGCGACCGTTGGGCCGATGTACTTGCGTTTCAGCCGCATGGGTGTGCCGATCGTGCACGACGAGGGTTATCAGTTTGAGATTGGTAAAGCCGACCGTCTGCGCGACGGCGGCGACGTGACGCTGATCGTCTGTGGGACGATGGTGCCCCGCGCACTGGAGGCAGCGGAGCTCCTGGACGGACGAGGCATACAAGCCCGCGTCATCAACGTGGCGACGGTCAAACCCATTGACCGCGAGGCGATCGTCGAGGCGGCTACCGAGACCGGCGCCATCGTCACGGCCGAAGAGCATACGATCTACGGGGGTTTCGGCAGCGCAGTGGCTGAAGTAGTGGCGACGACGCATCCGGTGCCGATGCGCATCCTTGGCGTCCCCGGCGTCTTTGCTCCTACGGGTCCTCCTGCGTTTCTGTTCGAGCACTTTGGGCTCACGCCGCAGGGGATCTGCGATGCTGCCCTTGAATTAATGTACTTGAGGGGATCTCAATGAGCGGGAACATTCTCGCCATAGATCAGGGAACGACCAACACAAAGGCGCTGGTGATTGACCCATCGGGAATCGTCCGGGCGCGAGGTTCGCAGCCGACCTCGATCAGCTATCCCCAACCCGGCTGGGTGGAGCAGGACGCACTAGAGGTGTGGCGATGCACCCGCGAGGCGATCAACGAGTGCCTCAGCGCGCTCGACGAGCCTGATCTGGCGGCAGTCGCGGTGGCCAATCAGCGCGAGACGGCCTTGGTGTGGGAGCGGAAGACGGGGAAGCCCGTTGGCCCGTGCGTCGTGTGGCAGTGCCGGCGGACGGCGTCGTTCTGCAACGAGCTCAAGGCCCAGGGGCTTGAGGCATTGTTGCAGGAACGCACTGGCCTCCAGGTTGATCCAATGTTCTCAGCCAGCAAGATCCGCTGGATTCTCGATCATACAAAAGATGGCCGCCGTCGAGCGGAGCGGGGTGAATTGTGCGCGGGCAACATAGATAGCTGGATCTTGTGGAACCTGACCGGCGGCGCAGTCCATGCCACCGACATGACGAACGCGTCACGGACCCAACTCCTCAACCTACACGAGCTCGAATGGGACGAAGAAGTGCTGGATATATTCGGCATACCGTCGGCCGCGCTGCCGGAGATCAAGCCGTCGAGCTTTGTTTACGGAGAGACTGTTCCGATTGGCAATCTGCCGGGCGACATTCCCATCGCCAGCCTGATCGGCGACTCCCACGCATCGCTCTACGGGCAGGGTGGTTTCAAGCCTGGCAGCATCAAGACGACCTATGGCACGGGCTCGTCGCTGATGACGCCGACGAGCGCACCGCTTATATCGGAGAATGGCCTTTCGACGACCATCGCCTGGGCACGTAAGAAGGTGACCTACGCCCTCGAAGGCAATATCTACGCCACCGGTGCTGCCGTCGAATGGCTGGGTCATTTGCTGGGCTTGGAAGACCCAGGGCCTGGCGTCGAGAAGTTGGCTCGCACGGTCGAGGACGCGGGTGGCGTGTACTTTGTCCCTGCGCTGGTGGGGCTGGGCGCGCCGCACTGGAAAGAGTCCGCGCGGGGACTGATCATGGGACTGGCGCTTGGCACTGGCGCGGGACAACTGGCCCGCGCGACGCTGGAGGCGATTGCCTATCAGGTGCGCGACGTGTTCGACGTGATGCAGGCCGAGTCTGGCACATCGCTTCAGACCATGCTGGCCGACGGAGGGGCCAGCCGCAACGATCTACTCGTGCAGTTCCAGGCCGACATCATCGGTTGCCCGGTGCTCCGCAGTTCGTCTACGTATATTTCGCCGCTTGGCGCGGCCTTCCTGGCGGGTCTCGCCGTCGGACTGTGGGCCGACGAGGCGGAGATCGAGACACTGGTGCCGCCGCGTGACTGCTTCGAGCCACAGATGTCCTCTGAGCAAAGAGAGACGATGTACGCCGGGTGGCGGGAAGCCGTGGCGCGGACTGTTTTCGACCCTTCGACATACCCCTGGTCCCCTTGGTCTCCTTGATCCTGGGGCCCTTGGTCCTTCGGCCCAAGGACGAAGGGCTCAAGGACCCAGGGCTCAGGCCCAAGCCCCTGGTCCCCTGTGTCCTTGGGCCACAGGACCAAGGGCTTTGGCCCAGGGACAAAGGGGACAAAGGGCTCAGGACACCGCCCGGGGAGGTGATCTCACAAGTGGCCCGTATAGACGAACTTCGACTCATGACAAGGGTCGCGCGCATGTACCACCAGCAGGACATGCGCCAGTCCGATATCGCCGATCATCTCCACCTCTCTCAGGCGACGGTCTCCCGCCTCCTCAGGCGCGCCGAGCAAGAGGGGATCGTGCGCATCACAGTCAGCGTGCCGATGGGTGTGTACGCCGAACTCGAAGAGGCGCTCATTTCTCAGTATGGCCTGCAAAATGCGGCCGTGGCCGACTGCGTGAACGACGACGACGAGGGGGAGCTCCTGCGCAACATCGGAGCCGCTGCTGCCTACTATCTGGAATCCACGATCGAGCGGGGAGAGTACATCGGCATTTCGTCCTGGAGCGCGACACTGCTGGCGATGGTGGATGCCATGCATCCGCTTCCCCGCTCCGTCGGAGCTCAGGTGGTCCAGATCCTGGGCGGCGTCGGCAATCCGGCAGCCGAAGTACATGCCAATCATCTCATTACCCGATTGGCTGCGTTGTTGCGTGGCGAGGCCGAGTTTCTACCGGCGCCCGGCGTGGTCGGATCAGCGGATGCCGTTCAAGTCCTCCTGAAGGACCAGTTCGTGCGCGAAACGATGGCATTGTTTGACCGGGTGAGCATGGCTCTGGTGGGCATCGGTGCTGTTGAACCGTCCAAACTGCTCGCCAGCAGTGGCAACGTCTTTTCAAGCGAGGAACTGGAGATGCTGCGGAGCCGTGGCGCAGTTGGAGATATCTGTGTGCGTTTCTTTGACGCGCAAGGGAAGCCGGTGTTGACGCCGATGGACAACCGTGTGATCAGCATACGGCTTGAGCAACTCAGTCGGGTCAAGCGCTCCGTGGCCGTGGCCGGGGGAAAACGGAAGCACGAGGCGATCCGCAGTGCGCTGTTAGGCGGCCTGATCAATGTGCTGATCACCGACCGCTTCACGGCTGAGAAGCTTATTTCGGAACGGGAAGCCGCGGACGCCAAATAGATGGTACACGCATAAGGTCTTAATAGTATGGTGCCAAACGCATCGCCACAACCAGTGGGGTCTATTACTCGAGCACCGTTGGGGGGCTTGGGGAGCACGCCGCAGCCATGAGGACGCATGGGATTTTGTTGGCTACTTTTTTAAGCGAACCGAAAGGAGTAAGAATATGAAAATCTTGATCATCGGCGGCACAGGTCTCATCAGCACGGCGATCACACGCTACTTGGTGGAGCGTGGAGACGACGTGACCCTCTACAACCGGGGCATCAGGGAGTCGCGGATTCCTGACAGTGTCAAGAGAATACAAGGCGATCGCACTGACTATGCCGTCTTTGAGGCACAGATGGCTGAGGCGGGTTCTTTTGATTGTGCTATTGACATGGTCTGCTTTCGACCGGAAGATGCCGAGAGTGCCATTCGTGCCTTCCGAGGGCGGATAGGACAGTACATCTTTTGCAGCACTGTGGACGTCTACACCAAACCTGCCAAGCGCTATCCGATCCGCGAGGATGCGGAACGGCAGCCTGCCCGTTCCTTCCCCTACGCCTTCAACAAGGCCGCGTGTGAGCGCCTTTTGGAGGAAGCGCATCAGCGTGGCGACTTTCCGGTGACCATCATCCGGCCGGCCCATACTTATGGCGAAGGCAGCGGCCTCCTCCATACGTTCGGCTGGGAAACTTATTACTTTGATCGGATTCGCAAGGGCAAGCCGATCATTGTGCACGGCGACGGTACGTCCCTATGGGTGGCGTGCCACAGGGACGATGTAGGCCGTGCGTTTGCTGGAGCAGTGGGCAATGCGAAGGCGTTTGACAGAGCCTATCACGTAACGGGAGAGGAGTGGATGACCTGGGATCGCTACCACCAGGGGGTGGCCCAGGCAATGGACGCGCCTCCGGCCAGGCTAGTTCATATCCCCACCGATCTGCTGGGCAAGGTTGCGCCGAAAGCGGCAGAGTGGTGCGTGGAGAATTTTCATTTCAACAACATTTTCGATAACACCGCGGCCAAGACCGACCTGGGCTTTCGCTACACCATCCCCTGGATAGACGGCGTTCGTCGCACCGTCGCATGGCTGGATGAACGCGGACGGATCGTGAACAGCGACGACTATCCTTTTTATGACCGTATTATCACCGCCTGGGAACATCTGGGAGCAAACATGGCACGTGATCTGGCAGATATTGATGTCTGAGCCTCGCTCCAGTAATGGTTGCCATTCCCTCACGCAAGCAACATTGGAGATCTATATCAAACCGTATCAAGTTAGCACTGAAAGGGGCGAGACAGATGAGAATCATGGAAAAGAAACCCACTCTTGGTCTGGTTGTCGCCACCAGGGGGTTCTTTAATCCCCAATTGGCAGCAGAGGGCCGCAAACAGTTGCTCGCCAAGCTGGATGAACTGGGCTACGAGTATATCATACCGGCCGAGGACGCAACGCCCAACGGCGCCATTGAGACCCTTGCCGACGCCAGAGTCTGTGCAGAGCTTTTCAAGAGGAACGCGGACAATATTGACGGCATCGTCGTCATCCTGCCCAACTTTGGTGACGAGAAAGGGGTCGCGGACACGATCAAACTCTCCGGCCTCCAGGTGCCCATCCTGGTTCAAGCGTACCCCGACGACTTGGATGGGTTCACGGTAGAACGACGCCGGGATGCTTTCTGCGGTAAAATCTCTGTCTGCAACAACCTACGCCAATATGGCTACCCCTTCTCGCTGACGGAACTGCACACGGTTTCCCTCACCGACGACAGTTTCAAGGCCGACCTGACCAAGTTCGTCGGCGTCTGCCGGGTGGTGAAGGGGCTGAAGAACGCCCGGCTGGGCGCTGTCGGCGCTCGCCCCAATGCCTTCAACACGGTCCGCTTTAGCGAGAAGCTTTTGCAGGCGTATGGCATCAGCGTCAGCACCGTGGACCTTTCGGAGGTTTTTGGCGCTGCAAACAAGCTGGCGGACGACGATTCAAAGGTCAAAGAACGATTGGACGCGATCCAAGCCTACGTTGATACCGGTGGCGTGCCCTCGCCATCGTTGATCAAGATGGCCAAGCTGGGCGTCGTCCTGGACGCGTGGATGGCAGCCAACGATCTGAATGCCACGGCCATCCAATGCTGGAGTTCAATTCAGCAGAACTACGGAGTCAACGCCTGCGGGCTGATGAGCATGATGAGCGATAAGCTGATGCCCAGCGCGTGTGAAGTGGACGTCACTGGTGCGGCCTCCATGTACGCCTTGCAACTCGCTTCGGGTAAACCCAGCGCTCTGGTGGATTGGAACAACAACTACGCCGATGACCCAAACAAGTGCGTCCTGTTCCACTGCGGCAACTGGGCCAAGAGCTTTTTCGCTGATGCAAAGATGGCAGCCAAGATGGCTTACGCTGACATCCTCGCAACAACGCTGGGACAAGAGAACACGTATGGAGCGCTTGCAGGCCGAGTGCCCGCCGGGCCAATGAGCTTCGCGCGTATCAGCACCGACGACCAGAACGGCCTGATCCGCACCTATGTGGGTGACGGGATGTTCACGGACGATCCGTTGGATACGTTTGGTAGTCGGGCGGTGGTGGAGGTGCCGGGATTGCAAAAGTTACTGCAATACGTCTGCAAGAATGGTTTTGAACACCACGTGGCGATGAACGCTTCGCACTCGGCGGCAATCCTGGCAGAGGCTTTTGAGACGTACTTGGGTTGGGGAGTCTACTACCACACTGCTTATCCAGCTTCCCGATAGTCCCCAATCCATTTTACCCAGTCCAGGTGCTCACGGACGGCGTTGTACATCCGCGAGTCGCCAGTAAACAGAGGTTGATCGGTGGCCTCGGCCAAGGCCAAGTAAGCTGCATCATAGGCGGAGCGGTCAAAACGTAGAGCCACAGGGAGCATCTGTTGCCAAGTCACCGGCCTCAAGGCAATGCCCAACCCTTCAAACGATGATAGGATGTCCTCCGCCTGCTCATCGCTGATGCGCCCCCGGCGCCTCGCCTGCACGACGGCATTGGTCACTTCGTAGAGCAGAAGGTTGGGCGCAACCAACTGCAGGCGTCCGATCACGTGATCGCGGATCAACGCCTGGGCCTCAGTCTGCTCTTCATCAGGAAAGAAGGCAGCCAGGATGACGCTGGCATCCACAATCACCGGCGAGCCTCCAGTTCTTGCCTCGATGTCCGGAACAACTCATCGGCTGTCACGTCGCTGTCCTGAAGTGAGTGGGAAAGCCGGAGCATCTCCAGGTAAGCCTGCACCTGGCGCAGACGCTCGTATTCTTTGGGAGAGACGAGAATCCCCACAGGCTTGCCCCGGCGCGTGATGGTTATAGGTTGCTCCGGAACCTTCTTCAACCAATAGGAAAGGCGATTGTGCACTTCTGTAATAGAAACTAGCATTTGACACCCCTCTAGATAGACATACGCCATAGACAATTATAGATCCAAAGACCTGGAATGTCAAGTTTATAGTTGGACAGGTGATCGTCCAGCAATGAAGAATAGCCAATTTTTCGCACAAAACTCACGATGCAGCTAGTATGCTGAGACTGTCATCGGCACAAGCCCCCTACATCTGGGAAGCAGACTTCACTCATCCTGATATGTAGTGGTAGTCTCGGGTTGCCCTGCCGAGCGACCAACAATAGTTTTTCCGGAAGAACTGAACCTTAAAAATTGAGGAAAACTTTTTCGCGCAAAAGTGAAACTTCAGGTATAGTTGGATCCTACTGGAAACGATGAGCTTGTATCGAATTCAGGCCAGCCGTACTCAAACAGGAGGCTTGCGTGCCAGACCACGTGCTCGATCAGGACGAACTAGACCAGTTAGCTATCATCGATGCTTCCTTGGCGACACTCTACCACTTCTTTGGCAAACCAGCTGAACTCTTTCGACCAGTCCAGGATCCGCGTATGCTCGAGCTCATTACCTATCCCCTGGAGGCCTTGGGGTTTATCGGTGTACTGATGTTTCTATGCCGCTTGGGAGCACGGCGACAAATTGCTCACATGTTTCGTGGTAATGGGCCCTCCGAGGCCAAGTTTCAGGCCTTGTTCGACGTAGAGACTTGCCCTCACGGGGATACCCTCAATGAGGCATTTAGTCGAGTAGACCCCGATCAAGTGCAGGAAGTCGTCACCAATATGACCAGAACCTTGATTCGGAAAAAGGTGTTGTATCGCTATCGTCTCCTCGACTGGTACTTTGTGATCGCCATAGATGGAACTGGGAGACTCACGTTCCCCGAGCGACATTGCCCTAACTGCCTGACAGTTACTCACCACGGCAAGACAACCTACTACCACCCGGTATTGGAAGCCAAGTTAGTACTCCCCAATGGCTTTGCTTTCTCCATCATGACTGAGTTTGTCGAGAACCCGGGGGAATATCCGACCAAGCAGGATTGCGAGCTCAAAGCCTTCTATCGCTTAGCTAAAGGGCTGAAAGAGGCATTCCCGCGTTTACCCATATGCCTGAGTTTGGATTCTCTGTTTGCCGGCGGTCCCACTATGACCATCTGTGAGGATTATAGCTGGAAGTATATGATCGTGCATAAGGAAGGAGACATTCCCTACATCCATGAGGAGTTCGAAGCACTTTTGCCCTTGGCTCCCGAGAACTACCTCACATTTCACACCGGCCCGCAAAACAAGACCCAGCAAGACTACAGCTGGATTAACGACATCGATTATGTGGATTCCGAGAAGAAGGAACACACCCTCTCCGTTCTCCAATGTTTGGAAAGCAAGCCCAACTCGCAGGGAGAACGCGAAACCACTCGCTTCAAGTGGATTACTAATTTCACCGTCAAAGCCAAGCAGGTCATCACTCTAGCTAATGAAGGAGGGCGTATACGCTGGAAAATTGAGAACGAAGGCTTCAATGTCCAAAAGAACGGGGGGTTCGACCTGGAACACGCTTATACTACAAATTCAATTGCCAGCAAGGTTTTCTATTTTCTCTTACAAATCGCCCATCTAATTGCTCAGTTGATCGAGAAGGGCAGCTTGTTTCGCAAGGCGTTTCCGGCAGGAGTGGGGTCTGCCAAGAACATCGCCTTCCGTCTGCTAGAAGCATGGCGCAACCTGCGCCTGAGCGCCAACCAAATTCAGGAGATACTGGACGCCCGCCGCCAGATTCGGTTTGCTCCTCCGTAGCATATCCTCTTTCGTTCCAGCTCGCCCCCCCCTCCAATTTAGTCAATCCTCACACTGTGCTGATCAGCTTTGCTGACCAGAGATTTCCCCCTGCGTTGTGCCCAAATCATCGCCCGCAAAAATCGACTAACAGCCCTGAGCGATGTTCATGCTCGCACTATTCTTTATTGCTGGATCGTCGCCCACGCTTGACAAGGTCAGGAAAATGTGTTATTGTTGTCATATATTCCGCAAGTATGACCGGCAGAAAGAGTGGGAAGAGTGGCTCAAGCGGTGAAACTGGCGGTGGTTCAGAAAAGGGGCCAGGTGACCATCCCCATCGAACTGCGCCGGAAACTGGGCATCGAGGAAGGAGGTATTGTCGCCTTCATTGAAACCGAGGATGGCGTCTTGATCTCTCCTCGCCAGGTACTGACCGTGGAGGCCTTGGACCGAATCGGGAAAGTCCTGAGGGAGCAGGGCATCTCGCTTGAGGGACTGATCGAGTCTGGAAGGGAGATCAGAGGCCAAATAGTTGAGGAGGAGTATGGCCTAAAGGCTGAGGACGAGGGATGATCAGGGTCTTTGACGTGAGTGTACTGTTCTCCGCTTGCTATTCTCAGACTGGGTCATCCCGCGATCTGATTGGCGAGACACTAGTGGGTCATTCAGCATGACTATAGCCATTCTGGACGAATCGAGTATAAT
>CAYNKW010000013.1:0-36654 GCA_964397845.1 uncultured Anaerolineae bacterium | reverse complement strand
CACCGACGCCTCAGCCCACCACTGCAACTCTGCCGCCGGCCAGTCCCACGCCCCTGCCCTCGCCCACAACGACGCCGCCATTGCCTGGCCCTACACCCACTGCGCAAACAGGTGGCCATTCCATCGGCGACCCCAAAGCACCCGAACTGGGCAACACCGGCTACGACGTGCTGCGCTACACTTTGGCGCTGGCGGTTGATCCCCAGACCGAGACTATCTCCGGTACGGTGGCCATCGAGGCCGCAGCCACGCTGCCGAACCTGGGCCGCCTGAGCCTGGACTTTTCCGGGCCTGAGATCAGCCGTCTGACAGTTGACGGCGTAGAGACGCACTACCAGCGTCAGGGGATAAAACTCTTTGTAGACCTGCCGCACCCACGGGGCGAAGGTGAAACCTTTACCACGGTCGTGGCCTACAGTGGGCATCCGCAGCAGGTGCAATCAAGATACGTCAGCTTTCTTTTGCCAGGAATGCACTTTGTGGACGACTCGGCCTTTGTTGCTTCAGAGCCGGACGGTGCCCGCTCCTGGTTCCCGTGCAACGATCACCCCCGCGACAAAGCGCTGTTTCGCTACGAGATCACCGTGCCCAGGGACTATATCGTTGCCGCCAACGGCCAGCCAGAGCCGCCGGTCGAGGGTGAAACCACGACGACTTTTGTCTGGGAACACGACTCACCGATGGCTACCTACCTGGCGACTTTCGCCCTGGGGCGTTACCTGGTCATTGAAGAGACAGCGCCCAACGGCATCCCGCTGCGCCACTATGTGCCCCACGATCTGCTGGCACCGGCCCAAGCGCTGCTGACGCGCACCGGGGACATGATTGTATTCCTGGAGCAATACTTTGGTCCATACCCCTTTGAGAGCTACGGCCACGTCGTCGTTCCGATGAACGGCGTCTCGCTGGAGACGCAGACGATGACGCTGCTCGACGCCGGCATCGTCTCCCGTGGGGCAGAGTTCGTCGTCGTCCACGAACTGGCCCATCAATGGTTCGGCGACTCGGTAAGCCCCGCCAGTTGGGCCGACATCTGGCTGAACGAGGGATTCGCCGTCTATGCCAGTTGGCTCTGGGACGAGGCCAGATCACCAGATCGTATGGCCCAGCAACTGAACGCCACGGAGGAGGCAGCCTGGCGGGCCGATTCTGGTGAACCGCTGGCCGACCCATCGGTGGGCAACCTGTTCGGTTTCAACAGCTACATGAAGGGCGCCTGGGTGCTGCGGATGCTGCGCCGCGAAATCGGCGACGAAGCTTTCTTTAACACGTTGCGCACCTATCATCAGCGCTTCAAAGGCAGCGTGGCCTCCACCGCCGACTTTCAGGCCGTCGCCGAGGAGGTGTCGGGCCAGGACCTGGACTGGTTTTTCGATCAGTGGGTCTATGGCCAGCTCATGCCCAACCTGGCGATAAACTGGCAGCAAGGGAGTGACGGCATGCTCCAGATGCAGGTATGCCAGCGCCAGCCTGTTCTCTTTGTCTTCGACCTGCCGCTGACTGCCGTGGGAGACGGTGCACAGCGCGCCAGCCAGACGCTGGAAGTAGACGAGGTTGAGGAGCGACTCACTTTGCCAGCAAGCTTTGCCGTCACAGAAATCCAGGCCGACCCCGATCAAGCCGTGCTGGCCGAGGTGACGGTGAGTCAGGTCGAAGAATTTTTGCCCTGCCGCTGAGCGTGGCGTTTCAATGGCCACCAAAGCGGCACATCAAGGGATTGTAGCACATCTTGAAAACCGCAGCAAATGGAGATTGTACCCCACCCATCATCCCCTTGTCATCATCCTGTCACAAATCCTCTTGACGCAATGCCAACTTTCTGTTAAAATTGAGGGGCAATACCCTGCCGGGAGGGATTCATGTCTGCCAGGATTCTGGTCGTGGACGACGAGCCGCCGATCGTGGACGTATTGGTCTACAACCTGGAACGAGCCAACTATCAAGTGCTCATCGCCCGGGACGGGGAAGAGGCGCTGGCCTTGGCCCGGCGGGAGCAGCCCGATCTGATCATCCTCGACCTGATGCTGCCCCGGCTGGATGGATTGGAGGTGTGCCGCGCCTTGCGCCGGGAGCGCGACGTGCCCATCATCATGCTCACTGCCCGCGATGCCGAAGTGGATCGGGTGGTAGGTCTGGAGTTGGGGGCCGACGATTACGTGGTCAAGCCTTTCAGCGTGCACGAGTTGATGGCCCGGGTAAAGAACGTGTTGCGCCGGACTGCCCCTCGTCCGGCAGAGACGGCCCCAGATACAATCCGGACCGGCGCGTTGACGGTAGATGCTGCCCGCTACGAGGCCCGATGGGGCGCCACCGAGCTGGATCTCACAACCCAGGAGTTCAACCTGCTGCACACCCTGGCCTGTCACGCCGGCCGGGTGTTGAGTCGAGAGCAACTGCTGGAGCAAGTGTGGGGTTACGATTACTATGGCGACTTGCGGGTGGTAGATGCCGCGGTCAAGCGTCTGCGGGCCAAGCTGCGCCAGGCCGCGCCCGAAGCTGAAGTCATTACCACTGTGCGCGGCGTGGGCTACAAGCTGCTCGTGTAGAGGTTAAAGCCAATGTCCTCCCGATCCTCAACTACCCCCTCGACGGAGCTTATCCCGAGCGAAGCCGAGGGGCTCAGGACAAAGCTCATGACAAGCATCCGCACCCGATTGACTCTCAGCCACCTGGCGGTGATCGTCATGGCTATGGGTCTATCGGGATTCCTATTGTTATCCTTCGTGGAGCGATACTTCTCTAAAGCCATGGAGGACAGCCTCATTGCCCAGGCCCGGATCACGGCCCAGGCCCTCATCCCGGGCACGATGACCGTGGGGCCGCCCATCGAAGCCCAGCTCTCGATCTACAACACGGTCCAGCGGCAGCAGACGAGCAACATCTCGCTCCAAACCGAGAACGTTGTCCCCCCGCCCGGCGACCTCCCTCTCGGCGACCTGGCCTATCTGACCGACGCTTCACTCCAACTCAGCAGCCAACTGGATACCCGTATCCGCATCCTGGATGCACAGGGAGTGGCGCTGGTGGACTCCCAAAAAGAAGGGCAGGGCGCAAACCTGCAGGCCGATCCTCTGGTGGCCCAGGCGTTGGCGGGACAGTACGCCAGCCGCACCGATCAGACGGGGCAGAAGGGGGAAGCCGCCATGCACCTGGCTCTGCCGGTGACCGTCGAAGACGGGCTGGTGGGGGTGGTATATCTCAGCCAACCCTTGCGTGACGTGAACATCGTCTTGCGCGACCTACGTACCCGGTGGTGGCTGTCTATGGCCATTGCCCTTTTCCTGTCAGGTATAGTGGGCCTGTTGCTGTCGCGGGCTATCGCTCACCCGGTGCGCCGGTTGACGGCTGCTGCCGGGGCGGTGGCCCAGGGACAACTCGACCAGCAGGTGCCGGTTCGCTCCCGCGATGAGTTGGGCCGCCTGAGCCGGGCCTTTAACGAGATGACCGCCCGCCTGCGGGCCGCTCGCCAGATGCAGGTTGATTTCGTAGCCGACGTGTCCCACGAGTTGCGCACCCCCTTGACGGCGGTCAAGGGACTGGTGGAAACCTTACGCGATGGCGCAGTGGACGACTACCAGGTGCGTGATCGCTTTCTGGAGACAATAGAGGGCGAAACCGACCGCCTCATCCGGCTGGTCAATGACCTGCTGCTCCTGTCCCGAGCCGACTCGGAGGCACTGAACTTGCGGCGGAAGCCGGTAGACCTGGCGCGACTGGTCCGGGCTGCGATAGACCGGCTGGCCGCTCGGGCCGAGTCCCAGAGGGTGGCCTTACAAATGGAGGTAAGGCCTGCCACCCCTCTGGCTTGGGCCGATCCCGACCGGATTGAGCAGGTGTTGGTCAACCTGCTGGACAATGCCATCAAATACTCCCCGCCGGGAGGCAGTGTCGCCATTGGTGTGGACGGTGGGCATGGACAGACAGCCCGGGTACGGGTGCGGGATGAGGGCATTGGTATTCCGGCCGAAGACCTGCCGCGCGTTGGACAGCGATTCTACCGTGCGGACAAAGCCCGCTCCCGGGCCGAGGGCGGTAGCGGTCTGGGGCTGGCCATTGCTCGCGCGCTCGTCCAAGCCCACGGCGGTCAACTGTGGCTGGAGAGCCAGGAAGGACAGGAAACGGTAGTGACGTTCACTCTGCCCTCCCTGTAATTCTTCGCCCCTCACTCTACCTCCCCATCTCTATCTCTACCTGCTATTCTCTGGACTTTGGCCAATCTCACGATACCCCTGTATGTTGTGCGGTGAGGCATGCCCATGTGCCGCATCCTGTCGCCCCATTCACATCTTTTGCATCTGGGGATGCTCACTCCTCAGAACGGCCAAAGTCCAGTATCCTGCCTTGCGTCTCCCGCATGTTCCTTCTCTGTCGCCAGACTATTCCTCCTTTGTCACACAACTGCCGCACAACTAGGCTACAATGTAGACAGATTGGCAAACCCCAAGACTGACACCAGGAGGTATAGTCATGCGAAAAGCGATTCTGATTCTGTTGCTGAGTCTGTTGTGGCTCAACCTGGGCAGCAGCCTTGCCCTGGCCGACGGCATGATCCTGCCCCAGGCCCTCAGCCCTGATTATCTGGTCGTGCGCTACCACCGGGTCACGGTCAACATCGAAGACAGCCACGCCGTGACGCGGGTGGAGCAGGAATTCTACAATCCACACCCTTTTTCTGTGGAGGGACGTTACCTGTTCCCCGTGCCACCGGAGGCCATCCTGTCCCGCTTCCTGGCCGTGGTGGACGGGCAACCGCAGTCGGTGCAACGCCAGGACCCGGCCACGACCAACGCTGCCCTGTACCCCATCATCACCCAACGGCGCGATCCTTCGCTGCTGCAATACGCCGATTGGGAAAGCCTGGCCTTTGACCTCAGCCTGCCGCCGGGTGGTTCGCGTCAGATGAGCCTGGAGTACGAAGAGGTGCTGGTTCCATCCGGCGGCTTGTATCACTACCACTACGTCCTGAGCGTCGAACGCTACTCATCTCAACCGTTGGAGGAGGTGTCACTGATCGTAGACCTGCACTCGTCGCCCGGCCTGGCCAGCCTGTACTCATCGACCCATTCGGTGGACATCGAACGGCTTGGGCCGGGCCAGGCGCAGGTCAGGTGGGAAGCCCAGGACGTTCTCCCCAGCGACGACTTTGAGCTGTTCTTCGCCCCGGCCGAGGGAGGCTTTGGCGGCGGCCTGCTCACTGGTCGGCGCAACGATCACGACCACTTCTTGTTCCTCTTTTCGCCGGAAGCCGAACCAGGTCAGAACAGCACTCTGCCCAAAGACATCGTGTTTGTAATGGACCGCTCGGGCAGCATGAGCGGCGAAAAAATCGAGCAAGCGCGGAATGCCCTGCACTTTATCCTGGGACAACTCAACAAGGACGACCGTTTTTCCATCGTTAGCTTTAACGATCGACTATCAGTTCTGGCCCATACCATGCAACCGCTTGAGAAGAATATCCTAACCGGCGCTCGGCGCTATGTAGATCGTCTATCCGCTGACGGCAACACCGATCTGGAGGCAGCGCTGCAGGTCGGCCTGGAAATCCTGGCCCGCAGCGAGTCCCGTGGGGCATCCCGGATGATCGTCTTTCTGACCGACGGCCTGCCCACGGCCGGGGTCACCGATGGGACGCTCATCGCTCGCCTCGTGACTGAGGCCAATGCCCGCCTGGAGGCTCGCTTGCACGCCTTTGGCGTGGGCTACGACGTCAATACCCACCTGCTCGACCGCCTGGCCGCCGACAACGGCGGCACGGTGACCTACGTCCAGCCCGGCGAAAACCTGGAAGCGGTTCTGATCGAATTCTACAGTCGCATCGCCCACCCAGTGCTGACCGACGTGGAGGTAGAATTCGATGGGCTGGAGGTCAGCGATCTGTACCCCCAGGCTGTGCCCGACCTTTTCCAGGGTTCCAGCCTGCTGCTGACGGGCCGTTACGAATACCAGACCACGGCTCGCACCGTCGCCGTGCGGGTGCGCGGCCGGGCCGGTGACGAAAGACGGGAGTACATCTACCACTTCGATCTGAACCAGACCAGCAAGGGTGACTTTGTGCCCCGGCTGTGGGCCACGCGGCGGGTCGGCGAGTTGCTGGACTGGGTGCGAGTCGAGGGCGAAAGCCCGGCTCTGGTCGATGAAATCCGAGACCTGGGCCTGGGCTACGGCCTGGTCACACCCTACACGACCTTTGTCATCGAGGGGCAGGCCGACGGGCCAGCTTCAGCGGCCAACATGCGCCTGTATCAACAGAGCAACCTGAACCAGGCCTGGGGCCAGACGACGATTCAAGCCCGCGTACAGAACCAGGCCTATCAGCAGGCCGGCCAGGCCAGCCTGGCCAGCGGAGCCAACGTGGTCAACAATGGTCAGCGCAGCCTGGCCCAGTTGGGTAGTCAGAACGTGGATCTGTCGCTATTGCAAGGGCAGGCGAACCTAGATGCCCCGATCACCGAGGAGTGGGTTGCCCGCAACGTTGGCATTGACCGTACCGTAACTTTCGGTTCAGAGGAGTATTTCACGCTTGCCAAGGACCCCGCTGTCCGGTCCTTTTTGCAGAGTGGGCTCAATGTGATTTTTGCCTACCAGGGCCAGGTCATCTCCGTCCAGGAATCAAAGCATCAGAATGAAGGCCCTGATACCACAGACCAGGGTTCAGATCAGCAGAGTGGAGATTCTGATGCCACAGACCAGGATTCAGAACAGCAGGGCCATCTTTCCGACTCGACGGGCCAGAATACAGAACATCGAGCTTATCATTCTGGCATCACAGGCGTGCAAAAGATCGCTCTAGTGGGCTGTCTGGCCCCTTATGCTGCGGCGATGCTGCTGGGCTTGCTGGTTGTGGGGGCCAAGTGCTACTGGAAACTGCGGCCAGGATGAGAAAAGGACGAGGCTGACTAGCCTGTACGTCCTGTACTTCAAACCCGAAGGGTCTCACAGACCCTTCGGGTTTTGATTGACACCCTTACTCTGGAAAAGCCCTGGCCCCTCTACTCGCGTTGACTTTTCAACCGCTCCGCTTCCTCCAGGCCGGCCGCCAGCGCTTTCGTGTTCAGCTCCTCGGTGCCCCGCGGAACGTGGGCAGCAACGGCCGCCTCGATGGCCTGGCGCGAGACAATGCCGGTCAAGCCCACAATCAGACCCAGGGCTACTACGTTGGCCGTAATGTCCCGCCCGGTTACCTCCATCGCCATGCTGGTAATGTCCACCTGGTAAGCCTTGGAGGTCGGCACACGGCTAACGTGGCGAGCGTCCACGATGAGCACGCCTTCTTTTTTGACGTCGTAAAAGTACTTGTCGCAGGATTCCTGGCTCATGCAGAGCAACAGGTCGGCCTGGGTCACCCTGGGATAGTCAATGTCACCACCGGCGATGATGACCTCCGAGCGGCTGGCCCCACCTCTGGCTTCGGGGCCGTAGCTCTGGGTGTAGGTGGTGTTCTTGCCATCGTAAATAGCCGCCTCGGCCAGGACGATGCCAGCCAGGACAAGTCCCTGTCCGCCCTCACCGGCCAGGCGAATTTCAAAACGACCCTCGTTCAAGTCTAGCTTTCCTCCGCTTGAGTTCGAGCCTGGGCAATGACCTGGGCATACAACTCGGTATACTCTGGCAGATCAGCCTCATGCAGCAGGCCGCGCACGATCTTGCCCCGCAGTTCATCGGCTGACATCCTGGCAGCGGTCTTGACGCTAACGGCGTTCTCTTTGAGATCGTGCATCATGTCCACCGGACTTCCCATCTTGTTGAGACGACCATAGCCCGTATGGCAGTAGCTCACCGCCTCCACCACGGCAAAGCCTTTCTTCTGAATGGCTTTGCTGAGCAGCCTGTCCAACTCGGCAACGTGGTAAACTGTGCCGCGGGCCACCAGCGAAGCGCCGGCCGCCTTGGCCAGTTCGGCAATGGGAAAAGCTTGGTCAACGTTACCGTAAGGCGCTGTCGTCGCCAGCTTGCCCGTAGGCGTCGTCGGCGACACCTGCCCGCCGGTCATGCCATAGGTGGCATTGTTGACGATGATAGCCGTCAGGTCAATGTTTCGCCGGGCAGCGTGGATGAAGTGATTGCCCCCGATGGCCAGCGCATCGCCGTCGCCCATGACGACAATGACCGTCATGCTGGGCCGGGCCATCTTGAGGCCGGTGGCAAAGGCCAGCGCCCGCCCGTGAGTGGTGTGCATGGTGTTAAAGTCCATGTACACCGACATGCGGCCGGTGCAGCCAATGCCCGAGATGACGGCCACCTGATCTTTATCTAACTCCAGATCGGCCACCGCCCGGATGAGACTGCCCATCACAATGCCGATGCCACAACCGGCGCACCACATATTAGGAAATCTCTTCTCGTGTCGCAGGTACTCGTGAGCTTTGTGAGCTTCTCTTCTCATGATCCCATTCCTGATTTACCGCCGCCGGGTAGCCTCGAGAATCTCGTCAGGCGTGATCAACTGTCCGTCTGCACGATGGACGCCACGTACCCTCTCCCGTCCCACCACCCGCTCCAGCTCCAGCGACAACTGGCCCAGGTTCATCTCGGCAATGACGAACCGCTTCCCCTGGCGTGCCAGGCGGTGGAACGTCTTTTCCGGGAAGGGCCACAGGGTAAACAGTTTGATCAGCCCCACCTTGCGTCCCCGCCGGCGGGCGATCTTGACCGCCTCGCGGGCCGAACGGGCCGTGGCCCCATAAGCCACAACAACCGTGGCCGCCTCTTCCACCCACTCTTCTTGAAGGCGGATGATGTCATCCTCGTGACGGGTGATCTTTTTGAAAACCCGTTCCAGCCAGGGCTGGATCTCGTCCAGTCGCTGGGTGGGGAACCCCGCCCGGTCGTGAAACAGGCCGGTGATGTGAAAGCGATACCCTTCGCCAAAAGAGGCGAAAGGCGGCACGTCAGCCGATGTCTCCTCATAAGGGAAATACCAGTCCGGTGGCACGTGGGGACTGACGCGATCCACCACCTCGATCATCTCTGGCGGGGGCAGCTCTGTCCGCTCCCGCATGTGGCCCACCACCTCGTCCATGAGCAAGATGACCGGCGTGCGGTACTTTTCCGAAAGGTTGAAAGCCCAAACAGTTAGATCAAATGCCTCGCCCACCGTGGAGGGCGAGAGAGCAATGATGGGGTGATCGCCATGCGAGCCCCATCGCGCCTGCATCACGTCTCCCTGTGAAGGGGAGGTAGGCAACCCCGTGCTGGGACCGGCCCGCTGCACATCCACGATGACGCAGGGGAGCTCGGCCATGGCGGCGTAGCCGATGTTCTCCTGCATCAGTGAGAACCCCGGCCCTGAGGTGGCCGTCATCGCCTTGATGCCCCCCACCGAAGCACCTAATACGGCGGCGATGCTGGCGATTTCATCCTCCATCTGGATGAACGTGCCGCCGACTTTGGGCAGTTCGCGGGCCATGACCTCGGCAATATCGGTGGATGGCGTGATGGGGTAGCCGGCGAAGAAGCGACAGCCGGCCGCCAAAGCGCCCAGCGCGCAGGCCTCATTGCCCTGCAAAAGCTGCACACTCATGAATCGCCCTCCCTACTCAGAACCTCGTCTACCCGCCGGACGACAATGGCAAAATCGGGACAGTGGGTATCGCACCAGTGACAGGCTGTGCAGCGCTCGGGCGCAGCCACGTACACCCTGCCCCCGCCGTTCATTTCCAGGACTCCGTGCGGGCAAAAGGCCACGCACAAGCCACAACCCTTGCACCAATTGTCAAAAACGACCACCTCGGCCCGCAAGGATGGTGAGGCTTTTTCCTTCTCGCTCTCCTTCGACACGGGTGAGGGAGTCGCTTCGGCAACGTCGCTTTCGTCAGTTTCCAAGGTGGTATCTTTATCGCCCACTTGATGGTTCCTTTCATGCATCAGCCCCACTGCTGTGAATGCAATGATACGTTAGAATGTCTATATTGTCAAGTTACTAAGGACATGCGCGTGGCCGAAAAGTTTCGATTATCCTGTCCTCGAACCGGAGAAATAGGGGGACTTGCTCAGCAACCAATGACGAACGATGGGGCGAAGCAATTGTATTAAACGTAGCCGGTATCCCAGCAGCACGCTCATTTCCTGGATATAGTCCCCCAGATTACGCTGCTGGTAATGGAGAAGCCTTTGGCTTTCGGTGGTATCCACCCAATCTGTGCAAAAAGGTGTTGAACCAAAGGCTTCCCTCGGCAGCATACCCACTCCTGTAGCGTCCAGCACCCGCTGCGCAATTTCACGATAGTAGTACTGACAACGGGAGCCACCTCCGATCAACAAGATTTTCCCCCACACGTCCTGGCTGCTTACGGCGTTGGCTATTGCCACTCCCACGTCTCGCGTGTGCACGAATTCCATGCGGTTGTCCAGAGGCACGTCGAACATACCTGGATCCAACTTTATTGTCAATGGCAGCGTAGCAGACAGCCTGAGGATGGCCCACTCTAACCCAGACGCCTTGATCATTTGTTCGCACTCTATCTTGTGATGCGAATAATGTTCAACGGGTTGGACTGGATCGGAAACAGTTCTGGGTGGCGGCTGATCTTGTGTTCTGCCGTAGACGTGGTACGACGAGGCAAAGACAATTTTGGGTGGCCTGGGAAGGGTTTTCATCGCCTTGAGGAGGTTTCGGGTGCCCCCCACATTGATCTCCCGTGCCCAGTCGGGGCGAGCCTCAGACTCGACGCCGGTGGCCGATAGTTTAGGGATGATGAACGCCAGGTGAACCACGATCTCCTGGTCACGTACTGCGGCGGCGACGTCTCCTGGACGACGCAAATCTCCCCACAACACCTCCATCTGCCCCCTGAATCTCCGGGCCGTCTTTTCGTTAGCCCTGGTCTTGAGGTCAAAGCACCGCACGGTGTGACCTTGCCTGATCAACTCTTCCAACGCACTTGTGCCGACGTTTCCAAAAGCCCCGGTCAGCAACACGTTCATCTCACTCTCTCCTCTCTAGACCTTGCAGAAACATGCGCACGCTATCCTCGGCCTCCTGTCCCCAGTCGGCCCCCTGAGGGTCAAGCAGCCCTTGAAGCAGCAACCCGACGGCCAGAGAGACGAGGGCCTGGGCCGCCGTTTCGGGATCAACGGCGCGCAGCGTACCCTCGGCGATGCCCGCCTCGACCATGCGGGCAATGAAGGTGCGGTAGCGCCGATAGGGAGCGATGGTCGCCTGCCAGATGGCCGGGTCGTGCCCAGCCTTGGTCCAGAACTCGAGAAAGATGGGCAGTTTCCCATCTGCGATCTGAAAGACCAGCCGGATCATGCCGGCCATTTGCAGAAACTTTTCCGGAATGGTCGCCGCCCCGGCACGGGCTGCCTCCAGTTGCACGTTCAGTCCTGCCAGCCACTGCTCCAGCAGTTCCAGAAAGACGGCCTGCTTGCTGGGAAAGTGGTGGTAGAAGGCGCCTTTGGTCACGCCAGCGCGACGGCAAATCTCGGCCACACCGGCGGCATCGTAACCGTGCCGGGCAAAACCGTCTGCCGCCGCCTCCAGGATGCGAGTGCGCGTCTCCTCTCCCCGCCGTTGTGTGTTCATTTGTACCTCCTAAAGATACCGACCAGTCGGTATGATTTGATAACAAATTTTTCGGCCTGTCGAGGCCGTTCCGTAAAAGCCATATATATAACTTTTTTCAGGTGTCCGCCTATGGTGCCGGTAGATACCGACCGGTCGGTATAATTCTACCACATTTTTCTCGACTTGTCAAGTAGTCGATGCGTTTGACAGGACACCTTTATCGTGCTAAACTCTCTCTGCTTACGGCCCGCGACGTGACAATTCACGCAGGAGGCAAAGCCTATGTTCCGACGCAAAGAGGCTAAACGCCCCGGCCTGACCACCGTGCGCATGGCCCAGGGACTGCTCCAGGCCGAGGTTTACAAGTCCAAGTTGGAGAGCGCCGGCATCCCGGTGCTGCTGGAGTACGAGAGCCTGGGTCCGGCGCTGGGCATCACTGTAGATGGCCTGGGCCAGGTGCGCGTCATGGTGCACGACGAATTGGCCGCCGAGGCGATGGCCCTCCTGGAAGAAGCCCTGCCGGAAGAAGAAGAAAAGGCCCCAGGATCAGAAATCCCTGGCTGAAACCGAGAAGTGCCCTCTGGCATTGAATTAGGCCCTGAGGGGCCTTTTCGGCTTCAGACAGCGAATTCCATTCGGCGGCTTTAGCGGTCTGCCATTCAGACTTGTCGCTTCTTCCAACTGCCGCGCAGAAACCAACCGGCCATGAGCAGGCCGTTGACGACATTGGCCACGGCAAAACCGAGCCACAGGCCCCGGGTGCCCAGGGACATCCAGTTGGCCAGGCCGTAAGCGGCAGGGATCTGGACACCCCACAGTGTCGTCAGGTTGATGACCATGGCCGGCAAGGTGGCCCCCGCCCCGTCCAGGGAGCGCCCCATGACCACCCCCACGGTGGTGACCAGAAAACTGAGACCGATAATAGTGATCACTTCCTGGGCGAAGGACACCACCTCTGGCTCTGAGCTGAAAAAGGTGACGATGGGCTGGGTAAAGGCGAGGAAAAGCGTGATAAAGATGGCTATGATGGCCACGTTGTAAGCGGCGACGAGCCACGCGCTCTGGGCGGCGCGTTTGGGCTCGTCAGCGCCCAGGTTTTGCCCCACCAGTGTGCCGGCGGCGTTGCCAAAGCCAAAGCCGGGTATGAGGGCGAACATGAGGATGCGGTTGGCAACGCCATAGCCCGCCAGCACGGCGGTGCCAAACGGGGCCATGATGGTCGTCGTCACCAGCCGTGACGAGGCACGAAGCGTCATCTGCACTGTGCTGGGAAGGGCGATCTTGATGACGTGCCACATCAGCGGCAGGTCCAGCCGAAAGTCGCGCAAGCAAAGGTGGAGGCGCAACCGCCCGCTGAGAAGCATCGCCACGGCACTGACGACGCCGAGGGTGTAACCCAGCACCATCGCCAGCGCCGACCCCGGCACGCCCAGGGCCGGAAAGCCCAGGTTGCCGGTGATCAGAAGCGAGGCCAGCACGATGGCCGACCCGTTGGCCACCCACATGGTCCACATGGCCGTGCGTGCCTCGCCGGCGCCGCGCAGCAGAGCGTTGCAGCTTTGCAGCACGCCGATAGCACCCAGCCCGGCGAAGGATATCCGCAGGAACGGCACGCCCAGGGCCACCACCTCCGGCTCCGCCCCCAGTGGTTGCAAGATCGGTTCGGCGAGCACAAAGCCCGCCCCGCCAACGACCCCGGAGACCCCTGCTGCCATGACTAACACCTGCCAGGCAGTGTGATTGGCCGCCGCTTCGTCCCCCTCGCCGATGCGTCGCGCAACGACAGCCAACCCGCCTATGCCCAATCCCATGGCCAGGCTGTTCAGCACCCAGCGGATAACGGCAGCCAGCGTCGCCGCAGCCAGGGCGGCCGAGCCCAGCTTTCCTAGCCAGTAAACGTCCACGATCTGATAGACACTGGAGGAAAGCATGTCGGCCACCATGGGCCAGGCCAGCAGCCAGATGTTGACGTGCAGGTTTCCCCGGGTATAGTCCCGCGCGGCGCGAGGGCGCCCTGGGGACACCGGCCTGGCTGGCCTGGAAATGGCAGTCGGGTCGTCTTCCATGGGGATTGCCGTTCAGGTGCGCAAGCGGGGCTCGTTTGGCCAAAGACAAGAGTCAAGTGAAGAACAGGGCAGGGAACGATCGGCACACAGAAGGCGCGTCAGACAGCTAGATGACGGCTCTCGGGTCCAGCGCGTCCCGCAACCCATCGCCCAGAAAGTTGATGGCCAGCACCGTGAGAACGATCAACATCCCAGGGAAGAACCACATCCAAGGCTCGGTATCCAGGTGGTGGTAGGCCTGGTCCAGCATGTTGCCCCAGGTTGCCGTAGGCGCTTGAACGCCCAAGCCCAGGAAGCTGATGTAGGCCTCGGCGATGATGGCGCCCGCCACTCCGAGGGTCGCCGAGACGACGATAGGGGCAATAGTGTTGGGCAGAATGTGGCGGAAAATGATGTACCAGTTGGGTGTGCCCAGGCACTGGGCAGCGGTGATGAACTCCCGCTCTTTGAGGGCCAGGTAATTCGCCCGCACGATTCGGGCCAGATACATCCAACTCGTCACGCCGATGACGCCGATGATGACGATCACGCTGCCGCTGAACGAGCGACCCAGAAAGTTAAAGGTCGGGACCTTGCTGCTGAGCATCTTGCTCAGAAGGATCAAAAGGAATAACTGGGGAATGGTGAACATGGCCTCTGTAAAGCGCATCAAGACGTTATCCACGATGCCCCCGTAGAAGCCGGTGATAGCCCCGATCAACACCCCTACAGTGACCGAGACCGACACGGCCAAAAGCCCAATGATAATCGAGATCTGCCCGCCGTATACCGTCCGGGCCAGGATGTCGCGTCCGGTGCCGTCCGTGCCAAGAGGGTGCTCCACTGACGGCGCCTGAAGCTTGATCTTGAGATCGTTGCGGTTAGCATACTTTTCGGTAAAAAACAACGCGCCGGCGGTCACGTACAGCACGATCAGGAACAAGAGGCCCACTCCAACCATAGCCATCCTGTGGCGGCGAAAACGTCGCCAGGCCAGTTGGGCCGGAGATTGCGCAGGACGGCCGGTGGGTGAGGCATCTTCCAGGGAGATTTGGTTAGCAATCGCCATAGCAACACCTCAATCGTAACGAATCCGGGGATCGAGAAAAGTATAGGTGACGTCAGTGATGATCTGAAAAAGGACTACGGCCGCCGAGATGAGCATCAGCACGCCCATCAGCACAGGAACGTCTGTGTCCTGAGCGGCGTTCCAATAGAGCCGTCCCATTCCTGGCCAGGCAAAGATAGACTCCGTGAGCACCGCGCCAGCCAGCAACAGTGGCAGGTCCAGGCCTATCACTGTGACCAGGGGCAGAGAAGCGTTCTTGAGGGCGTGTCGAAAGAGGATCACCCTTTCGTTCAGGCCCTTGGCCCGGGCGGTGCGGATATAGTCATCGTGGATCACGTCGAGCATGCACGAGCGGATGTAGCGCGTGTATCCGGCGATGCTGATGACAGCAATGCTGGTCACGGGCAAAACCATGTGCCACGCGATCTGTGTTATCGTGGGGCCGACGGAGAGATCGTACTTGCCCACCGTGGGCAGGTAGGGCAGGCCCCACTGTTTGAACTTTACGGCAAAGATATACATGGACAGCAGGGCGATCCAGAAAATGGGCATCGAGTAGCCGATGAACGACAGTCCGGTGATCACGTGATCCACGACCGAGTATTGCTTGAGGGCAGAAAAAATGCCAATGGCCAGAGCAAAAACGATGATCACGACTTCGCAGGCGAGCATCAACAGCAAGGTGTTGGGCAGTCGTTTGGCGATGACCTCGCTCACCGGCAGTTTCTGCATAAAAGACTTGCCAAAGTCGCCCCGTATAACGCCCTTGCGGGTGCCCTTGCTATCGGGCACGCCGTCGCCATCCAGGTCAACATCCATCCAGTCGTTGCCAATCAACCAGACGAGGTATTGGGTCGTGATCGGTTTGTCCAGGCCCAATTGGCGGGTCAATCGTGCGCGGTCTGACGAGCGGATACGCTGGCGACCGCCGAAGGAAGCCAGGGGATCGCCCATGGCGTTGGCCAGGGTAAAGACAATGAGGCTGATGAGAAAAAGCAGGGGGATGGCCTGAAGCAAACGGCGAACAATATATCGGGTCATACGCCCCTCCCAAAGTAGAGAGCTTTCTCGTAAAAAGACAGTAGCCCAACCGCGTTGGGCGTTGTTAGACCCAAGACGGCCAATGCGATTGGCCTGCTAGCCATCAGAAAGTCACTTGTTCGACTCCTCGAGAAATCTCAGAAAGATAAGCACAAGGAGAGGAGAGAGAACATTTTCTCCTCCTCTCCTCTGGCATTTCAGGCTGACATGCCTAGTCAGAAACGTCCCACTCGAAGCAGTTCCAGAAGGGATTTGCCCCGGAGATCTTGAGGTTCCTGGTTCGCCTGTTGATCGTCCACACGTCGTTGTCGTGCCACACGCCGAGCCAGTACACCTTTTCGCTCATGGTCTGGCCGATGTTGTGATATTGCTCGATGCGCGTGTCCGGGTCCATCTCGACCGCCTGGGCCTGGAACAGGGCATTCAGTTCCTCGTCACAGATGCCGTACCAGTTCCCGCCGTCGGGAGACTCGTCCGAGGGGATCTCGGAGCAGAGCCAATCCGCAATGTTTGGATCGGGAAAGGAGGTGGAGGCGGACCACTGGGCGATGTCATAGTTGCCCGTGGCGATCGGCCCGTCCTGACCGTAGCTGTTCCACATGGTGTCGTAAGAGTTGTTCGCGATCTCGATGCCGATGCCCACGTCTTCCAGATACTGCATGGCCACGACCTGCGTCTGCTCCCGCACTTCGCGGCCGGCGGTGGTGGAGTAGACGAGGATCAGCTCCAAGCCGTCCTTGTCGCGGGTGCCGTCGCCGTTGCTGTCCACCCAGCCGGCGTCGTCCAGAAGCTCTTTGGCCTTGTCCGGGTCATAGGCGTAGAGCTCGGCGTCTGGATAGGCGAAAGGCGTCTCCTCCCAGAAGGTGCCGGGCGGGTAGGTCCCGCCAAACAACAGTTCCTCGCAGATGGCGTCAAAGTCCACGGCGTAGGCGATGGCCTGGCGCACGCCCACATCTTGCAACGCCGGGTGGCCATTCTTGGCCGCGGTTTCATCGGTGTTGAGGTTGAAGAACCAGCTCTCGTTGTAGCCGGAGAGCACCGTGACCACGTCAACGTCTTCCAGCGCGTTGATGGTGGGGATATCGGCGTAGGAGAGAAAGATGCCGACGTCGGTATCGCCGGTCTTGATGGCCGCCATCTGTGCCTCGTCGTCGGGCACGACTATGATGTTGACCTGATCGAGGGTGGGCCGGCCGCGCCAGTAATCGTCGTTGGCCTCAAAGATCAGGTGGCTGGCCGCCTCCCACTCCTTGAGCTTGAAAGCGCCGTTGACGACAGAGGCAGTGCGGTTCCACTCGGCGTCGTCAAGCGTTCCTTCGGCCTCATAGACCGGCCTCAGAACGTGTTCCGGCAAGACAAAACTAAACATGGTGGTCGCCCACGGGGCAAAGGACTCTGTGAATTTGAGCACCAGCGAGTTGTCCTCCGCTGTGACGCTCTCCAGGTAATCGGCGTAGGGCCAGGTGCTCTGCACGGCGATGTTCGCCGGGTCCAGGACCATCTCGTAGGTGAAGACAAAGTCATCGGCCGTCACCGGCTCGCCGTCTGACCATTTGGCGTCGGGGTTGATCGGAATGGTGATCGTCAGGCCGTCTTCGGAGATGAGCCCATTTTCCTTGGTGGGGAACTCGGCGGCCATCTCCAGCGAGGACTCCAGGTTGTTGTCCCAGGTCCACAGACCGGGGTTGAAAAAGTCCATGGCCAGCGCGGCGAACCACATGCCAGAGTACATGGCGTTCAAGGTGTCCGGCTCCTCGAAGAAGGTCAAGGTGACTGTCTTGGGCTTGGGCACTGGTGTGGCCGTGACCACCACTTCCTTCTCCACGAGCTTGGTCACGACCTTCTCGACCACCTCCGGCGTGCCCGCGATGATGACCGTCTCTTTCACAACTTGGGTGACGACTTGCACCTCAGGGGTGGGTGTGGCACAGCCCGCCAGACCCGGGACGAGCATGGTCAAAATGACCATTACTGCCAAGAGTTTCCAAAGCTTGCTTTTCACGATTCTCCTCCTAATTTGAAAGCTTGTAAAGGTTGATACGACACAATGGCTCTCACGGCAGTAGGCATCACCTCTCTTCCAGTTACCTCACGTCGAAACCAGACATAGCACCCCCCATGCCTGGCACATGGATACCGTGGCTAATCATGAGGCTGTTCAAAGCCATAACGGCCAGGCAGGCCAACTCGTGGCTTGCGTTGGGAGACCCATGTGGGTGTTTGATGGATGAGAACATGTGGCGTGGGAGAGACTCTTGGGCCTCGGAGTATCACGTGTATCTATTATAACGTTGAACTTGCCAGATGTCAAACACCCCACTCACTATTTACCCGCAATAGCAAGCCTGGGTTCACAATCAACCGACCAGGCGCCTGGCCAACTCGATGGCTGCCACCGCGTCCTCGGCGTAACCGTCGGCCCCGATAGAATCGACCCACTCCTGGCTGACCGGTGCACCACCGACCATCACTTTCACCTGCTCACGGATGCCCGCCTCGGCCAGCGCCTCAATGACATCCCGCTGCACCGTCATCGTCGTCGTCAGCAGGGCCGACAGTCCCAACAGGTTGGCCCCGGTCTCTTTGACCTTGGCGATAAAAGCCCCAGCCGGTACGTCCACCCCCAGATCGTACACCTGAAAGCCGCTGGCCGACAGCATGGTCGCCACCAGCGACTTGCCGATCTCGTGAATGTCCCCCTTGACGGTGCCAATGACCACCGTGCCCGCTGCCTCGACCGCCTGCTCGCGGGCGTGCAGTTCCGGCTCCAGCAATTCCATTGCCTGCTGCATGCCGTTGGCTGCGATGAGCAGGTGGGGCAAGAAATACTCGCCGCTCTGGTACTTGTCGCCGACGATGTTCATGCCGGGCACCAACCCCTGATTGATTATGGTCAGTGGTTCCAGACCGGCCTCGATCGCCTGCCGGGTCAGTTCCACAGTCTCGTCTGGCTCGCCCCTAACGAGGCTGGTTATGATTTGCTCAAGAATGTCGCTTGACATTTTTCCCGCTCCTCTCGTATCAGTCCTCTGGCAGTGGCGGCAGTTCGTCCATGCCGAACTTTTGAGCTGCTTTGGTGGCGATGTGCCGCAGTTCGGCGCGCAATTCGTCCGAGATAGGCGACGGCTCGTAGGTCGCCAGGAGTTGATTCACGCGGTCGGCGGCCCGCTCGAAGGCCGTCCTGGCGCCCTTCCTTTTCCACCCACCCAGTGAACTCCGGTCAATGACCGCCGACGGAATGTACTGCTCTTCCTTGAACCACTTGAGGGTGTGGGTCTGGGCCAAATAGTCCGCCCGGTGGCCCAACTTGCGCACGAGCGTCAGGGCGATTGGCTCGTCACGGGCCTCGATGCCGGCGATCAGCCGCTTGGCCATGCCAATGATCTCGGCGTCAATGACCAGCTTTTCGCAGCTCTGGCAGCTCTCAAAGTCCAGCATACCGGCGCCCGAGACCATGTTGACCCCGGCCAGCGCGGCCATAATCGTCCCGCCGGCCGACTCCAGCCCGCACTGGGCGTCTACGATCTTGGCGTCGCTCATGCCCAGATAGGCGTGGGTGGGCAGACCCAGCGCCTTGCCCACCTGGGTATAGGCGCAGTCAATCATCCACGTCCCGATGGCGCCCATCGGCGGCGTGCCTTCGCGCATGTCAAAGGCCGCCGGCGACCCGCCCCAGACGATGGGCGCGCCTTCTTTGGCCAACTGGCAGATCGTCACGCCGCTCAGACACTCGGCTGTGTGCTGCACGACCGCTCCCGCCAGCGTGACCGGCGCTGTGGCACCGGCCAACGGCATGGAGACCAACTCGGACGGGATGCCGTGGCGGGCACAGTCAATCATGTTCTGGCAAGTCAGGTCGCTCCACAGCAGGGGCGGCGACGGGCAGACGTCAAAGACGGCTATTGGCTTGGCGGCTAACTCTGCCTCGCCGCCGGCCACCTCCGCCAGCATGTCTTTCATCGTCCACCAGGTGTCCTTGCGGAACGCGCCGGTGACGATCGGCTTGCGCATATAGTTCAACGCCAGGTAGAGGCGGTAAAGGTCACCGATCTCTTCCGTCACGTCGGCGCAGATCATCGCCGTGCTCTGGGCATCCAGTTGAGGGATCGTCTCAACCAGCTTGACAAACTTGACGAAATCGGCCGTCAGCGGCGGCCGTTGTTCCTGCGTCTCGCTGTCCAGAATCGTGATGGCGGTCGAGCCAGGGTCGAACTGGACGCTGTCGCCGCCATAGTGAACGACCGGTTCGCCGCCCAGGTTGTACAGGTAGAACTCGGACGGGGCGGTCTCCAACGTCCGCCGGACGATGGGCTCGGGGATGCGCGCCATCTGGGTTTCCATGTCTACGTCGGCACCCGCGCCGGCCAGCAGCTTGAGCGCCTCCTCGTTGTGGACTCGCACGCCTGGATCCATCAACAGCTCAAATCCCTCGGCGATGACCTGGTTGACCAGTTCGTCGCTGAGGATGCTAAGTTTGGGTTGCATCGTTGTGCCTCCTATAAATCAGATTTGAACTAGGCCAGAACTATGGTATTGAAAACGTTGTTTTGGATGACAACGTGAGGATGACGATAGCCTGGCCCTGACTCTGATGGCTCTCCTAAATCGACCCAGAACACCTCTCCCTGCTCGATCACCATTGCCCCTCCACCAATTGTCTGTGTTGCTGACGCATCTTGTGGCGAAGAGACTGTTCTTCCGCGTCCGGTAGATCATCGTAAGCATCGTTGATGGCTTCGAGTAGTTTTTGATTTTGGTAGCGTTCGATGAACGCCTCGGCTGCTAATGCAAACAAGCGACTTCGAGAGATTTGCAGTTCCTGGGCCAGGGCCTCAATTTGCTCAAAGAGAGACTTTTGCAGAGAAATAGCCGTCTTGACATTAGCCATTGGTTATACCCTCCTTCTTGTCCTCAGTATAACCCAATGGTCAGCATTTGTCAATAGCTGGGCAGAGCGACAAGGGGCCGGTTGCGATAGAAATGCGGTGCACGCAGACAGGTCGGATTTCCCGAATCCGGTCAGGTTTGTTCACCACCCAGGTTGCTCCCAGACCCCAACGAAGGGTACTACGAAGAACGAGCCCGCCAGCGAGCCATCAAGAATCTGGAGCGCAAAGCCAGGAAGCTGGGCCCTTTGTCCTTAGGCCGAAGGACTAAGTGCCTGAAGGTCGTGCCCCTGGAGGCCTAGGCCTGGCGGGTCGACAACCTGAAGTAGACCTGAACCCGTGCTTGATCCAAGGATGGGACTTTGTGCTCTCCGACGATTGCTCCTTTTGCACCAAAACACGCCTCTATTAGGCCAATCCCAAGGTTATGTGACATCGACCTCTTCCCACCAGGATTTGGCAGCTTCAAGAAAAGCAATCCCGCTCTCAATGATTGAAAGCGCCCCTTCCAACGAACCTTCAGCAGGATAGTAGATTCGCACGGCCTGATAAAACCTCTGAATCGTCCGGCTCAAAGCCGAGTTCTTTGGCAATTGCTCAATCGCCTGCTCTCTGGGCAAGCCCCAGACCCCAATGGCATCGTCCTGCTGAAGCGTTAGAACCTGATACAGTACTGGCCAGACCTTCGTACAAAGCAGGCGAATGCTTCGTGCCAACCGTACTCCGCCATGCCCAAGGAGCTTGCCCATGATGAACGTTGGAGCAGGATTCAGTTCCCCTAGCCCCCTTCTCGCTGACTCACGTAGCTGTTGAGCAGTCGCTTCTGCCACCGGCAAATCACCTGCTACCAGATGATATGCGCCAGGAATAGGCCCCACAAACCCTTCCTGCTGCTCCCTCGTCTGAGCGTAACACTGAATGTATCGAAATGGTGTTGGGTCAATTTCCGCTAGGTCGCGTCGAATCGCGAACCCCAATTCAAGGGGAAGTTGCCCGTGCCAAGAAAAGATCGGGTCTTCCAAGTACAGTTGAAAGTCAATGTCACTGCAACCGGGAATGAACCCGCCTTTCACAGCAGAGCCATGCACAATAAGGCCAATGAACCACGGAGCAACATGTTTCAGATAGACAGCAGCAACTTTATTGACTATTGGCCTTGCCTCTGGCGTTAAGCCAGACACATCCACCATGAACTACCCTCCGAATTGAGTGTTAAGTGTTGCCGTCTAACAGCTCACAAGCTCATCAAGCCACGTAACGGCACCCGCATAACCCGCCGGATCGGGCCATGCAAGACCTGCTTCGCTACAAGATTCCCAACATATGCAAAAGCACCGATACAACGCGGGCCGATAGGCCCGGTCGGGTTCATGCGTTTGTTAGCGCGCCTGTTCTGTGTTGACTGACTACAACCGCTGAAACACCTTTAGTAAGAGCCGAACAAGGTAGTTGATTTTGTCCTTGTCTGCTGTAAACTGCTCAACTGCTAAATTAGTGTCAATTGAATGAGCTCCCGAGTTCCCGATTTCTCTGTATCGATTTAGATCGCTAATAAAAGACTTATCCAAGGATGGAGTTATGTAATTAAAATCGCCTTTCTTCGCATCCAGATTTTGCAGCAAAACAGAAAAATCGTTGAATCTACGCCGTGATGGGTCATAGTACAGTGTCAAATTCGCTGTGCTGTATTTCTTTCTTAAAATGTCAATGACCAAGTTTTCCAAAAGCTTCCTGATTGTTATGGAAAGTGACATCGGCATTTGGTAAGCATAGGCACGATTGATTTCATCAATCAGCTTCTCATAAAAATCGTCTGGTATCCAGACAACTTCTATCAACTTCTTGGCTACTGGCGGCGGAAAATTGGGAACAACAGCTTCTATGCCTTCGCTGCCGAACATAGAAAGTATCTGTGCCAGTGCCCTTTTGGCGTCTTCTGTCAATGGGTCATCGTAGGGGTTTTCTTGCTGGACTATCTCTCCGATCAGGAATAGACCTATCTGTTCGTCAGAGTCGAAAACCTCTTGCAGAAAGCTGGAAATAGCACTTGGATAATCGGGATCGCCAAAACCTTGTGCTCTTCTAACACGTTCGTGCCGGGGCGCATCAAGTATGTGCCCAACACCTGCCATATCAGCAAGTAGAGTCCAGTCTGTATTGTACAAATGCTTTTCTATGAATTTCGCAAGTTGGGCTATTGCAGCATTCCTGGCCACTTTCTTCTTGTCAATTTGACCATTAGACTCGAATGGTTCAAACATAAAACCCACTTCCTAAAGGTCTGTCGAAGAATGACTTCCTGGTTTCGTAGGGCAGGTTGGCTGCGGCTTTGATAAAAGCGACCGGGCACCGGTCAGACGTGGCAAACGTCGGCCCGAGTTGAGGAAAGCAAGAGAGAGCGGCTTACCTGCCATTTCGCAGGACTGACCAGAGGTGAATGTCATACAGCAACCAGCTTTCTTTACATAAATGGTGGAGTGGGCTACTGTTGATCGGATCGGTGTTGCCCCCGCCTGACAGCTCCCACACAAAGAACAGCTTATATTTTCTTGCTCATCGCTTATTATCCCTTGTTGGCTGTTTCTTAAGAGGCGGCTTTTTCAATACCGTTAACTTGAGCATTGGCTCGGAAGGGCAAGTGATGGTACAATTCCAATGGGGAGGGATTGTATCATGCCGAAACTTCATTCCAAGACAAGGGCTTTTGCGAATCCGAAGAATTTCTATTAGGTTCTGAATCAGGTGGTACCGTCTGAGCGGCGCCAGCAGTTGGCTGAGGAACATGCCTATGATTGGCGGGCTCGCAAGATCTTCTTCAGCCGGCATTTTGCGGCCCTGACTCTGTGCATCGGATTAGCCGCGACCGCTCCTTGCACCAGATGGGCAAGGGCGTCCGGGGTCGGTTTCTCTACACAGCTCACGGTGCCCACATGGCAGTCAGCAACGCGGCGTTGTCCAAAGCGCACGCTGCCAGGCCGGCCGACGTCTATCTGGACATGCTGGATATAGTGATGGAAGCTATCACTCATCTGTCGCATGACCGTCGTGTGCTACGGGATGTTGACCTGGATACCGTCGAGGACATTCGGGAGTTATTGATCCGGGTCAGCATCTTTGATGCCACCACTTTCGAACTGCCAGCCCCCATCGCTACTTGGGCGCAGGTGAACGACACCACCGCCCGCTGCAAGCTCCAGTTACGGCTGCAAGAGGGCTATGGCGGCCCAGACAAAGCCTTTCTGGTGCCTGGCGAGGACCATGACAGTCTGTACTTCACCGATTTTGTCGAGTTATCCGATTCAGGTCGCATCTACCTCTTTGACACGGGCTACTACAGCATCGACCATTACGATGACCTCACGGAAAGCGACAACTTCTTTGTCACCCGTAAGCATGCCAATCTCAGCATGGAAGTGCTGGAAGAGCGGTCAGTATCCCAAGAAGTTGGATCTAGCGGATACACCATCCTGCGAGATTGCATTGTCCTCGTCGGAGTGGATGAGCGTCGCAGCTCCTGTCGCTATCGAGCCTTGGAAATCATCAACAGCGAAGGGAAGAAGTACTGGCTCCTGACCAACCTCCTTGGCCTCACGGCGGAGCAAATCGCTCAACTTTGGCGCTATCAATGGACGGTGGAAATTGTGTTCCGCTGGCTCAAATTGCAGCTCCAGTTGGACCATATGATTGCCTATAGCCTCAACGGCATACTCATCCAGGTGGCTGTGGCGCTGATTGTGTATGGTCTACTGGTGCTCTACAATCAAGATGCTACTTTCGCCTGCTCGCTTGCTATGTCAGATTCAACAGGAATTTGAGGAGACCATCTGGCTCTACGGCTATCTATTTGGATTTGGGGATGCTATCCGGCTGCCGTTTCCAAAACTCTGGGCCTCAAGTTAACGGTATTGCGGCCCTCACCCAACAAGGGACGATTGACCGACCCATATCAACCTGTCTGCCCCTCGATTCTTTAGGGCTCATGTACATGGTAAAGGGCATACACCCCCGGTCCGGTTTGCCTTCCTCTGAGCTGATCACAGCTCAGAGCTCCTGCGGCCTTGAGTTCTTCAAGCAGCATTGCATACCGGTTGGTGTTCTCTTGGTTCCAATTCCCACAATTTACATTCAGAAGCGGTTCAAGATATTCTATCGCATACCACTGGAAATCACGCGCCTCGTCTTTCGAATCGCAAATAACGTATTTCCACCGCCCAGAGCGGATGTAATTCGAAACACTATCTTCCTCTTCAGGATCTATTCGGATTTTTGTGGCACCGCTAGGTCGTGGGCTGCGCTTGATTTCGTACCCTTTTGCGACCGCAATGTGTTGCCGTAGAATAGATCCCTCGACATTCCCAGAACAGTGATTTGCCAGAATTCGGTTTATGACATTACTTGAATCGCCGATGTAAATGAGCATATCCTCTTTCCCCCTGAAAGCTCTGTTGCGCTGGGCCGCCTAAGAGGCCATTTGAAAATTCAGATTGGGCTCACAAGCGAGCTGAAAAGGGCCGTAAAATGGCTACTTGCTCCCACTGTGGGCGCAAAACCAGACAAACCAGGGAGATGATGCCCCACAAAACGTGATTTTCAAATGCGCTCTAACAATAGTTGTGCCATAATGCATGTATTCTCAAGGTATATACGGTACGCCAGCAAAAATTGTAACACAATCCCCTGAAAAGTCAAATCAAACCTGCCAGCAACGGAGGAGAGGTGTTGATTTTGCCTGGCGCCAGATCCTGGCGCGCGATGCCAGGGGAAGCAAAGACCGAGTGACTGCAAAAAAGGGGGGTAGCGATTCCGCTTGGATTCGCTACCCCCCAGCTCCGGCGATGCCTGATCCTATGCCAGCTCACACAATTTCAACAGGCGCTCCCAGCGCCGATCTACCTCCACCTGCAGCTTGTCAATCATGTGACGGTTCTCCGGGCGGAAGAGGTGACGAAAGCGTCCCTGCGTCTTGAGCCATTCCTCCACAGGCAGCCTCTCTTTCGGTTTGTAATTCAGCTTCCATTCGCCGTCTTCGACCTCGAACAGCGGCCAGTAGCAGGCCTCTGTCGCCAGGCGACTGACCTCAAGAGTCTGGTCGGTGGGGTGCCGCCAGCCCCGGTTGCAGGAGGAGAGGACGTTGAGAAAGGCGGGGCCGTTGGCCGCCACACCCTTGCGCGCCTTCCGCATCAGGTCCTTCCAGCGGTGGGGCGATGCCTGGGCCACGTAGGGGATATTGTGCGCCGCGACGATGGCCGTCAGGTCTTTGCGGAACTGCTGCTTGCCGGGGATCACCTTGCCCGCCGGTGAGGTGGTGGTGTGCGCACCGAAGGGCGTGGCGCTGGAACGCTGGATGCCAGTGTTCATGTATGCGCCGTTGTCCAGGCAGACGTACATAAATTGATGACCCCGCTCCATGGCACCGGAAAGGGCCTGGATGCCGATGTCGTAGGTACCGCCGTCGCCAGCAAAGGCGAGGAATTTGACGTTCTCGTCTTTGACGCGCCCGCGCTTGACCAACGCCCGGTAAGCGCTCTCTGCGCCGCTGATAGTGGACGCGGCGTTTTCGAAAGCGTTGTGAATCCAGGGCACCCGCCAGGCTGTATAGGGGTAAATCGTCGTCGCCACCTCCAGACAGCCGGTGGCATTGGCGATGACAACCGGCTCATCAATGGCGGCCAATATCTGCCGCACGATGATGGATTCACCGCAACCGGCACACAGGCGATGCCCCGGCGCAAGCCGATCTTTTCGCCTGGAAAGCTCTTTTAGCGTCAATCTCGTTGCCATATCTTCACTCCTATTCCCGCACGCCCAGGAAAGTGACCAACCGCTCCGGCTTGCCGGTCTCGGCCATCTTGAGCGCGTCATGGAAAACGGTCTCGATCTGCGAAGGCACGGTGTCGCGCCCGCCCAGGCCAAAGACGTAATTCGATACAGGGATGCGGCCATTGCCATAGACCTGCAGGGCCGCCAGGAGCTCCAGGAAGAGCGGCCCGGCGTTGCCCATCGCGCCGAAGGAGACGGATCGGTCCATCACCGCAATGGCCTTCAGGTGCTTGAGCGCGTCCACCAATTCTTCCGCCGGGAAAGGACGGAAGAGGCGCGGTTTGAGCAGGCCCACCTTGAGCCCCTGCTTCCGCAGGTTATCCACTGTCGCCCTGGCCGTGCCTGCCGCCGACGAGAGCACCACCACGCCGACGTCGGCGTCCTCCAACCGGTGGGTCTCGAACAGACCATAAGTGCGGCCAAACTTCCTGGCGAACTCTTGGGCCACGTCAATGACCACCTGCTTGGCGTGCTCCATTGGCTTCACTTGCTGTCGCTTGTGCTCAAAGTAGTAGTCGAAAAGGTCCAGCGGGCCGTAGGTGACGGGATTGCGCCAGTCCAGCAGCGGATAGGCCGGTTTGTACTGGCCGACAAAATCCTTCACCTCGGCGTCGTCATAGATCTCCACTCGTTCCATACCGTGGCCAGTGATAAAGCCATCGTGCATGAACATCACCGGCAACAGCACATCCGGGTGCTCAGCAATGCGAAACGACTGAATGGCATTGTCGTAGCTCTCCTGGGGGTTTTCGGCATAGAGATGCACCCAGCCCGCATCCCGCGTGCCCATGCTGTCCGAGTGATCGCAGTGGATGTTGATGGGCGCCGAGAGCGCACGGTTGACCACCAACATGGTGATGGGCAAGCGGTTGCTGGCTGCCACGTAGACGATCTCCCACATCAAGGCCAGGCCGGCCGACGCGGTGGCAGTCATGACTCGCGCCCCGGCCGCCGACGCACCGACGCAGGCGCTCATGGCACTGTGCTCGCTCTCCACCGTGACGAACTCGGTCTGCACCAGGCCGTCGGCCACGAAATTCGAAAACGTCTGCACCGTGGAAGTCTGAGGCGTGATAGGATAGGCAGCCACCACGTCGGGATCAATTTGCCGCATCGCCTCGGCCACAGCCGCGTTGCCGTCCAGTGCTTTGAACTCGCTCATCGCTCACTTTCCCTCCAGTTCTGCTGCTTTGGCCTCTTCGACCATGTCAATGCATTTGACTTTGTCCGGGCATACCTCAGCACAGATGCCGCAGCCCTTGCAGTGCACCAGGTCGATGCCTTTCATCTTGCCGTCCTCGACGATAATGCTCGAATCGGGGCACATGACCCAACACTGCAGACAGTGAATGCAGCGATCTCTATCCCAAATTGGGCGGAAGGCTCGCCAACTGCCGGTTTCATATTCGGCGGCATTGCCTGCCTCCAGGATCATCCCCCCGATGGGTATGTCTTTCCAGCCGGTTCCATCCTTAGCCATGCTATCCCTCCTGTACCTCTTTTGCTGCGCGGCGCATGGCCCGCACGTTGGCTTCAATGATGTCTTCTTTCATCATCAACCTGGTAAACCGCTTGCGGGTCTGCTCAATCAAATCGTCAGTCTCAAAGAGCCCTGTGGCCCTGGCCAGGACGACGACCATCACCGTGTTGGGGACAGCGCGCCCGATCTCCTCAATGGCGATGTGGCTGGCGTCCACGGTGAACACCTGGCCCGTCTTGAAGCCTGTCATCTCTCGAATTTCGGCCGGAGATTGTGGCGTGTTCACCAGCAGGATACCGTCTTCCGCCAGGCCCTCGGTCACCGGGACAGTGTCCAGCAGCGTCGGATCGAGCACCGACACCACGTTGGGCTCTTCGATCTGACAGTGCAAGTCAATAGGTTCCCCGCTGAGACGGGTGTAGGCCTTGATGGGAGCGCCCATTCGCTCGGGGCCATAGTCGGGGAAGGCCTGGAAGTACTGGCCCCTCCCCAGGGCCGTCTCGGCCAGCAGCTCGCCGGCCGTGACCACTCCTTGCCCGCCGCGCCCGTGCCAGCGAATCTCGACAAGTTTGTCCATGTTATCCTCCTTCAAGGTCGGTAATTGGTAAATTAGTAGACTGGTAGGCAGAAAAATAGGCTAGACCGTCTACAACCCGCTTGCAGAGGATCTAACCCATACCTCGCTTTCTAGAAAAGAATCTGACGTCCGACTTTGCACGCAGGCCACCCTCATCTAGTTGGCTCTAATTCTATCAGAAATGGTAAAAAATGCAACCCACAAAGACGGCCTTACCCTAACCACCCGTATTGTACTCCAAAAGCCGACCAGGGGCAAGTGGGCCGCTGGCAACAGCTCCTCCCAGGCGCATCTCTTTCAGTGAAAATGGCCCAGCCTGGCGCGGGGAGTGTTGTGAATATCCTGCCAGGCTGGGCCAAGGCGGTGGGGATGTGGCACTTTGCCAGATGGAAGAATGTTGGATTGTCTGGAGGCCACATCTTCAATCTCAATATAACATCCCCAGGTTAGAATTCGGTAAGAAAAAGGTTGGAAATTGGTAAGAATTTGGAGTTGACGGAGCGTCTGGCAGGATTCTGCTAGGCTGGATCGGGAAACGTCAGCAGATCCCCTATCTCAACTTTCTCCAGCGCGGAGGGGTGTGCCTCGATGTAATAGCGGGCCGGTCTATCGGGGGCGTAGACGAGCCGCCAGGGGCGAGCCAGGGCCTTGTCCACCACGCGCTTGTCAGTGTTGAGCCAGATGATGGCAACAGGAAAAAAGACAAAGAACATCGTGATGGCAGTAGTGACAAGGCTTTCCTGGCGCTCAATAAAGATGAGCGCCTGATCTTTGCTCAGAGGGCGACGAAACATGAGGCCCAGGCCCCGGCGGAGTAGCGAGTTGCAGTAAGTGACATCAGAGGCAATGTCAAGACCTCGGGTGGCGTTTCGGATCATACGCACCTTCCTGGATCGCTGAGCGGATGAGTGGCCTGAAACCGACTCCCCCCACCAAAACGATAACCGTTGGGCACTGAATTGTACCTACTCACCAAAGTAATAGCGCAGGATCTCGGCAGCGATGGGCACAGCGGTCGTCGTTCCTTCGCCGCCGTTGTAAACGAACACGACCAGTGCGATCTCTGGGTCTTCCACCGGCGCAAAGGCGGTAAACCAGGCGTGGGTCGGCAAATTGCCTTCCTCGTCCGGTGGAATGTTGGGATCAAAGAACTCGGCGGTGCCCGTCTTGCTGGCGACCCGGACGGTGTCCAGATAGGCAGTCTGTGCCGAGCCCCACACCACAGCGGCCTCCATCCCTTCGGCGACGGTGGCCAGGTGTTGTGGGTCAATCGGCAACTCCCGGATCACCTCCGGCGCAAAGTCTTGCACGACGTTTCCATCGTTGTCCAAAACCTGATAAAGAAGCTGGGGCCGGTAGAGTATGCCGCCGTTGGCCACCGCAGCCGTAACGTTGAGCATCTGCAGCGGCGTGATCAAGAGGTATCCCTGACCGATGGACATGTTGTACGTGTCGCCCGTCACCCAGTGCTCCGCATAATTGAGGCGTTTCCATTTGGCCGTGGGCACCAGGCCGGGGTTTTCGCCCAGCAGGTCAAAGCCGGCCGGCTCACCCAGGCCAAAGAGACGGGCATAGTGCACCAGCCTCTCCAGACCCAGCCCCTCAAACTCGTCCAGAAAGCCTCCACCCAGCCAGTAGAAATAGATGTCGCAAGAATGAGCGATGCCAGAGATGATGCTAACATTGCCGTGGCCCCGGCCCAGATTGTGGATCCAGCAATAAAAAGTTTGCCCTTGCTCCGGATCGTCGGGAAAGCGCTGATCGGGCAGCAGCATGGTCCCCTGGCAATTAACCGTCGTGCGGCGCGTGATCACGCCTTCTTGCAGGGCGGCCGCGGCAACGACAATCTTGAACGCGGAGCCAGGGGGGTGCCGGCCAGAGATGGCATGATTGATGAGGGGGTGGTGCGGGTCTGCGCTCAACCGCTGATAATCGGCGGCCGAGATACCACCAGAGAAAAGGTTGTTGTCGTAAGCTGGCAGACTGACCATGCCCAGGATCTCGCCGGTTTGCGGATTCATAGCAATCGCCACACCTATTTCGGCGCCGGCTTGCTCCAACCCCCGTTGCAGGGCCTGCGCCATCTCTTCCTGGAGGGCCAGGTCAAGGGTGAGTTGTAGACTTTTGCCAGGAAAGGGCGGGCTTTGGGAAACGGTTCGCACCTCACGTCCAGCGACATCCACTTCTATGTACTTTTCCCCTTTGCGGCCGCGCAGCAGGTTCTCAAAGGCAGCCTCCGCGCCGATGAGGCCTACGTGGTCCTTGTTCACGTCGTAACCTTTTGCCTCATACGTTTCGACCTGGTTGGCCGGGATGAAACCGATGTAGCCCATCAGGTGCGAGATCAGTTCACCGTAGGGGTAGTGGCGGACGGGCTCGGTCTCCACCAGCACGCCGGGCAGGTCGAGGTGCGCCTCTTCGATCTGGAAAACGGTGTCGCGATCTATGTTTCGCTTGATAACCAGCGGCCGGTAGGGCGCCGAATCCCACACCTGGTCAACCATCTCCTGGATGGAACGGATGCCCACGGCAGCGATCTCTTCGGAACTCAGTCCCGATTGTCGGGCAATCTCTTGCGTGCTAGCGCGCGTGGCTGGCAGGGCGAGGAGATCGGAGAGGCGCTGAAACACAGCCTCCGTCGCTGCGGGATCGTCCGGCAGGTAGGCAGGAATGACTGTGACGATGAAACGGGGGGCATTGCGCACCAGGATGTTACCCTGGCGGTCGTAGACGATACCCCGAGACGCTTCGAGGGGCACCAGGCGAAAGCGGTTTTTATCGGCCCACAACTGAAAACGATCGCCCCAGGCGATCTGCAACTGGTAGAGGCGCGTCGTCAGCCAGGCAAAGACGAGGAGAATGACCAGACCGTATAGGATTATCCGAATCTGATAGCGATCTTTCATCCCTTATCTCTCGAAACAGGATGCTGATACACGCTGATAACGGCGAACAAAAGTCAAATCCGCGTGAATCAGCGATTATCAGCGTTCTCTCACCAGCCAATCTCCTCGCGGCCGGTTTTGCGGTCGAGCCAGGCCAGGGCCCAGAATATCAGCGGCATCAGCAGGGTGTTGACAGCCAGTGAAGGTAACGTCACCTGGAACAGGCTATCGGCCCAGGGAACGCCGCCGCGTGTGACATGAACGATCAGCAGAAAGAGAACCTGATAAAGCAGCGTGCCCGCCAGGGCAGCCCCTATGGGCAGCAAAAAACTGGTGCGCGTCACAGAAGCTTCTGCCAGTCCGGAGAGAAAGCTGACAACCAACAAAGCCAGCGCGGAGGCTCCCAAAGGCCCCCCGGAAAAGATATCCAGCATCAGGCCGCCCAGGAAAGCCCAGACCAACCCTTCCTCCACGCCACGCAGCAGGCTCCAGGCCAGCACCGTGAGCAACATCAACTCTGGCTTTACGCCGAGGATCTTTAACGCCGGCAATGCGGTGGCTTGAAGCAACGCCACTGCCAGCAACAACGGCACGACGAGGTATGGATTGCAACCCATCACGGCTCTTTCGTCCCTTGCGTTGCATTCTCGCTTTCATCCGCTGCGTCCACCGGCTCGAAAGCCGTGATCACCAACACCATTTCCAGCCGGTCAAAATCCACAGTGGGACGTACCGTGGCTTGTTGGAACAGGTCGCTGTCCCGCTGTTGAACAGCGACAACCTGCCCGATGACCAGCTTCTTGGGAAAGTTGCCCCCCAGACCAGAGGTCAGCACGATCTCGTCTTCGTTGACGCTCTCTTCCTGAGAGATGTACTTCATCACCAGGTCGCCGCTGACTTGTCCCTGCACCTGGCCGGTGGCCCGGCTGGTCTGGATCAGGACACTCACCGAACTGCGCGGGTCGGTGATGAGCAAAACTTTGGCCCAATTAGGGCCGGCCGAATGAACACGCCCCACCAGTCCGCGCGGCACAATGACGGGCATGTCCTTTTTTACACCCTGCGCCTCGCCAGCGTCAATGATGAGGTAACGTAAGAGGTTGCTCGGATCGCGTCCAATGACGCCGGCCTTTACCTCGCCTCCGACAAACTGAAAACCGGGGTGTTGTTGGGCAAAATGGAAAAAGGAGCGCAGGATGGCGTTCTCCTGGGCAGCCTCCTTAAGGGCCACATTCTCAATGAGGAGTTGGGCGTATTTTCCTTCCAACTCTTCATTCCGCTGTCTCAGGTCGCGCAGGTCCCGGGCGGCCCTAAAAAAATCGCCCGATGTCCCCACAATGGTGGCCAAGCGGGCCTGTAGCGGGGAGATCAGGCGGAGGATCACCCCTTCGAGGGGTTCAAGGTAGCCGGCTTCGTTCAGGACAATGCCAACGAACGTGGCTAAAACAAGAAATATCAGCAAGAGATGCCGGTTGGATAAGCTACTCACCGCCAGTTGCTTCTCCTCAAGGCCGGGCGCGGCTATTGCGTTGTGTCAGGGCCAACACTTTGATGTAGGTATCAAAGTCTTCCAGCACCTTGCCAGCGCCCCGGGCCACGCAAGTCATGGCATCTTCGGCCACATAGACGTGCATTCTAGTATCATCAGAAAGTCGCGCGGCCATTCCCTGCAAAAGAGCGCCGCCTCCGACGAGGGTGACGCCCTGCTCCATCAGATCGGCGATCAGTTCCGGCGGTGTCCCGTCCAGGGCGCTGCGCATCTCTTCTACGATGATGTTGACCGCGTTGGAGAGGGCCTCGCGGATCTCGATGCTGCTCACCTCCACCGAGTCTGGCAGGCCAGTGATGAGGTTGCGCCCCCGCATGGCCATTGTCTTCTCTTCTGGCAAGGGATAGGCGGAACCGATAGTTATCTTGACGCGCTCGGCCATCCGCTCGCCGATGAGCAGGTTGTATTTCTGGCGAGCATAGTTCATGATGTCCTCGTCCATCTCGTCGCCCGCCACGCGGATGGAGCGGCGGACCACCATGCCACCCAGGGCAAAGACAGCCATCTCGGTGGTACCACCGCCTATGTCCACAATCATGCTGCCAAAGGCCTCGGTGATGGGCAGGTCAGCCCCAATGGCCGCGGCCATAGGTTCCTCAATGAGGTAAGCCTCCCGTGCCCCGGCCGAGATGGTGGCGTCGTATACGGCTCGCTTTTCCACCTCGGTAACGCCGCTGGGGATACCTACCACCACGCGGGGCTTGGGCACCGGCAGCAGCAAGCTGGCATGCGCCTTCTTGATGAAATAGCCCAACATCTTCTCGGTCACGTCAAACTCCGAGATGACGCCATCGCGCAGGGGCCGGATAGCCACAATGTCGGCCGGCGTGCGGCCTACCATCTCTTTCGCTTCGCTGCCGATGGCCAGGACTTGTTTAGTGCGCTTTTGGATGGCCACCCACGAGGGCTCGTTGATGACGATGCCCCGGTTGCGGATGGCCACCAGCGTGTTGGCCGTGCCCAGGTCTATGCCAATGTCCAGGGAAAACAGGCCCAGGAGAGCACTCAAAGGATTGAACACTGACTTGACGCTCCTCTCTCTTTGCGCTATGCGTAGCGCAAGGCGAACGCTGTGGCCTTCCCTCGTTGTGCTGCCTTTGATTATACCACAAACCTGCCGATTGGGGAAACGGCAGGCACACGGGGTGCATTTCACGTTGGGGGTGAGTTTCAGGCAGAACTTGTTCAGGGGTGTGCCAACGAGTAGCCTGAGTAGCTTGACGGCGTTTTTCATATTGGCATCCCCGCTGAATTGTGGTACAATGGGTCAGGTGAACGGAGCAGAGCGATTGGTGAGCAGTGAGGCGCGGAAGGGAGGCTAGAATGAGCAGGAACAAACTGTTAAGTGCTGTGGGGATTGTGGGGCTATTGGTGGTTCTGGCGGCGACGCCCATCGCTCAGAGCCAGGGCGGCGGGACGGTGACGATTCAACTTGGGCCGGCCATTGGACAGAGCATCGGCGTCCTGTCAGAGACTCCCGAGGGCTGGGGTAGCGATGCCAGTACAGCGGTCCTGCCCTTTGGCAACTACGTTGGCCCTGTCACCGAACGAATCATTCAGACGCGGGCCTATCTGCTGTTTCCTCTCTCGGCTATCCCGGCTGGTGCGACTGTTACCTCGGCCTCGTTGCAGGTCTACGTCAACGACTGGCCTTTCGACGGTTCGGCCAGCCTGGGTGTCTATCGCGTCACGGCGTCCTGGGATGAAGGCCTGACCTGGGCCATCCGTCCAGCGGCCGACGGTACGCTGCGCGATTCGGCAGAGGTCTCCTCCGTCGAGGGTTGGGTTTCGTGGGACGTGACTTCGCTCGTGCAAGCGTGGCACAGCGGCTCGGCCAATTATGGTTTCATGCTCGGCGGCGCTCCCACGCCCGAGGCCGTGGTCGGCGATGGCTGGGCGGCGGCTGCCGTAGGCCGCACAGCGGGCGACGCGGCTCACGCGCCCCGGCTGGTCGCCTCCTACAGCCTTCCCACGCCGGTGCCCCCGACCGGCCCGGCGGAAATCCCAGAGCCGGGGACGGTGCTGCTGCTGGCCGGCGGGCTGGCCGCGCTGGCGGGGTATGTCCGATTCAGCAGGACGACAGGTAGGCGGCTTTGATGATTTGCCTTGATGGAGGCGGCCGCGACGAATATGGCTGATACGAGACGGTTTCTCGTCTGGCCCGCCGCCAACCTGCCTTACGGCGGCCGATAGTTTCAACAACGGAATGAGACCTCTCGCAAGTCAGCGCAAATGAACTCGGCTTCAAGGCGGCTTTCCCTCACCCGCTTGCGTGCGTGGTCAACGTACTCTGCGGTAATGTCCGCGCTCACTACTGAATAGCCTCTGTGGGCCAATTCCAAAAATGCCTACCGAAACCGCACGCCAAATCCAGAATGCGTTCCCGCCCCTGCAACTGAAGGGCTTCTATCACAAAATCCACTTTGTGTGTTGTCTGTTCTACCCAGGACGAATCCTCATCGCATTTGAAATGTGCCCTGTCAAATCTGTCATTCTGAGCGACCAAAGGGAGCGAAGAATCCCGTTCGAGTCAAAAATTCAACCGCATACAACGAGATTCTTCGTCGCTTCGCTCCTCAGAATGACAACCAGGAAAGGGCTCGAGTCCAAATGCGATTGCCCTGCAATCATTTGACAACTGTTTGCGCCTCGGATATACTTCGGATCACAGCAATGCTCTATCGCCAACGTAGGAGCATAAATGGACTCGGCAGAACTCTCTATTGATGCCCTTATTCTTTCACTTATTGCCGCCGACCGTCAGGCCACCGACGATGAACTTGCGCAGATTATTGCCTACGCTGCAAGCGCGCCATTTTCCACGCGTCCGGTGCGGGTGACTCGCCGGCTGCGTGAGCGGTTGGCCGAGAAAGGCATTGCTCTTGAAGCGGATCGGTTGCCTTCAGTTCAGGTACACTTGCTCAAGCGGGTGTACGTCGAGGGCCAGTGGCCCGCGAATGCTACAACTACCAGTTATCTGTCTGACTTGCCATCGGGCGGTGAGCCATCCAGATGTTCGGCTGTGGACCTATCGCTACTACGCTGAACCCTATATTGGGTTCTTGTCGCCCTCTCATGTACGAGCAGTGCCGAGTCCGCAGCCCTATATCTTTATGGCTTACAATCCGCGCTATGGCGCCATTACCACCGGTTACCAGGCCAGCGGGCTGGAGAACATCTTTACCGACGAGTTCGAACAGTTGCGTAAACAGAGGTGAGCTAATGAGTGGAACGGACATCAGCCAATATTCCCCAGAGCAGGCAGACACTTTCTTACTGGCCTATGAGGGTCTGGTCTTTGAATTGCCCGAATTGGCTGCCGCCTGGGATGAAATGGATACGATGGAGCAGGATCACCATCGAGCTATCTTTGGCCAGGCCTGGGGCACGCGCCGGCTCTTGGGTGAGCTTTTTCGTGCAGGCCAACTAATGTCCTCTCAAGAATCTCGTCTGGCAGAGCTGGATCGTCAATTCCTGGAACAGGGCCAACTGGCCCAGCGTTGCTATCGCCTGGATAGCCGCCACCTGATGAAACTCTTTCTCTGGGGCACGCCTCTCTCGCTGTCCCACGAGACCGTTCACCTTGAGATTGAGACCACTACTCTAAACGAGATGGCCTTGGCCTGGGCTGGGGGGCAAGCGTGAGAGCCCCCTTCACAACAACGTGAGAACGCCCCGACGGGTCACCCGACTCGCTGGGGCGTCTTTGCAGTCTACGCTCCCTTACGCCAACACTCGCTTCACCAATTGCGCCGTGTGGGGTTAGACGATGCCCTTCTCCCGTAGCAAAGGGAAG
>CAYNKW010000012.1:30938-36676 GCA_964397845.1 uncultured Anaerolineae bacterium | reverse complement strand
ACGAGATCGGGGACAGTCTGAAGCGCCTGCAGGCTGCCCGCTACGTCGTGCCCAAAGAGGATGGTGTGTGGGAGTTCCTCACCGGGGCCAAAAAGAGTTTCGAGGAGGAGGTGGCTGGCGTCACCGTGCGCCAGTTTGAACGGCGGCGTGCAGCCCGGGCGGCGCTGGGCGAGGTGCTGCGGCCTGTGGGCAAGCTGAACTATCGGGATGGTCTGCGCTCTTTTGACGTGATCGTGCGCGGCGATGGCCAAGAGTTGCAGAGCGGTCGAGACATCACGCTTGAGGTCTATTCGCCGCTCTACGCAGAGTTCGAAGAGACGTTCAACCTGGAGGATCTGGAGCAGATCGGGAGCTTCTCTCACCCCAACACTGTCTACTGGATCGCCGCCGAGAGTCCTGACCTGGCCAACCACCTGACGCGGGCCATCCGGCTGGACGCGGTGTTGGACAAGTGGCGTCCCAAGCCGTCCAAAACAGACGAGGACCGGGAGACCATCCGCGAGAAAGAGACAGAGCTGAGCACCCGGCAGGGCAAAATCGAAACAGCGCTGCGTGTGGCCCTGACAAACGGGATGATCGTCTGGAACGGCCGGGCAGAGGAGCTCGACGGACGCACCACCACGCTCAACCCCATCTTTAACCGGCACGTTAGCCAGGTAGTGCCCTACGTCTACCCCAAGTTCGACACGGTCTGACCGAGGAGGAGATCGCGATGAATTCAAGAACGCCTATGAGCGGCCCGACGGTGTCCGCCTCAATCGCCGCAAGGCGGCCGAGGTGGCCCAAGACATCGCCGAGACGCTGAACGCTTTAGCGCCCTGCCCGACAGATTGACTCCCATTCTCGACGTGCTCTCTACCCAAGGGTACCTCACTAATCGAGATCTGCGCGAAGCTTGGGGAGTATCTCGCTCGACGGCATGGAGACGGGTCAAAGAACTCGTCGCCGAGGACCTTCTACGCCAGAAGGGCGAGAAACGCAGCACTCGTTACTATCCGACGGACAAGTTGAAGGATATTCTCAAGAATGCTTGAGAGCTATGTTTCTCCTAGGCCATTTACGAAACATAATTTAGAGAAACATATCTGATCTGCAGGCCAGGCACCATTGTCGCTGGACCGACAGGAGGCAAAGAGATTGGATTGCATCCACACTCAGATCCGCAACAAGCAAGAGGCTAGCCTCGAATTCACACGCGGCTTCTACGTCCATTTTGACCAGATCAGCCGCATCTTGAGCTTTGTTTTCGGAAGTCCCGACCAGGGCCGCTTCTATCGTGCGCAACTGGCAGAAGCAACGGGGTTATCCGAGATTCAGGCCGGGATACAAGCAAGTTTGCCGCCGCCATGAGCCTTCTGGCACCGGTCAGCTACCGCCTCACCAACTTTGGACGTCTGGTGAACGCCCACGACCTGTTCTTTGAGGACATCGGCACGCTGTGGGTGTGTCACTATGCGCTCTCGGCCGAGCCCGCGCGCCTGCTGTGGAATCACGTGGTCAACTGCTTGCTGCCGACGGGTCAGCCCTACTCGGCGCCCGACGTGCGTGAGACCCTGGGCAAACTGGCCGAAACGCACTCTGCCCGCACGCTGCAGCGTAAGGTACTCAAAGAGGTGCGCAGCATCTTTAATGCCTACACCGAACAGGCCTTCCGCCGGTTCAATTACCTGCGCCGGACCAAAGTTGGCTTCAACGTGCCGGTCTATGTGCTGTAGTATCTGCTGGGCCAGTACTGTGCCTCAACAGACCTCGAAATCGTGGCTAAGGGCCTGGAGTACGTCCGGCCACCTTAACCAGCGGGACGTGCGGGCGGTACGCAAGACGGTCTCCGGCCTGGTCAAGCTGCTCCACCCCGATGGCGCTTTTGAGAAGAAAGAGATACAAGAGTACCTGGAACTGGCAACAGAAGGGCGGCGGCGGGTCAAGGAGCAACTGCGGCGCATGGGCGGGCTAGAGTTCTGGGCGGTCAATTTCTCCTACATTGACCTGGAGAGCTGCCAGGAAACGTTCGTCGCCGTGCCGGAGCAGGGCAGCGGTGGCCTGATCACCCCCGGTGTGCTCGACGCCGGTGTGACCTTTAGCATGGGGAGCGACCAGAAGGACGGTCGCCTGGTCATCTTTCGCGCCGAGGTTCAAGTGGTCAAGGGCAATGGGAAGCTCCACATCACCGGTGCACCATCTCGGGCGGCTCGCGATGCAGTTCAGACTGCCCACACTTACCTGAAGACCAATGTCTCACGGCTGGGATTGGGCAAGGATCCCAGAGAGTACGACCTGCACGCGCAGTTGGTCAATCTGATGGGCGCCAAAGAGGGCCGCGAGGTGGGGATGGCCTTCTTTGTGGCGATGGTCGGGGCGCTGTTGAACAAGCCGGTGATGGAGTCGTTGGTCGTTCTGGGCGAGATGAGCCTGCGCGGCGGCCTGCAGCCGGTGGGTAGCCTGACCGAGCGGCTGCAGTTGGCCATGGACAACGGGGCACGTCGGGTGCTGCTGCCACTGGAAAACAAGCGTGACTTTTTGGACGTCCCGGGCGACGTACTGGACAAGTTGCAAATCATCTTTTACTCCGACCCGAGCAACGCTGCCTTCCGGGCGATGGGGTTGGAATAGCACAGGCGATATCGATTTATCGATTCTTCGGCAGGTTTTCCCATCAGCGAGGAGTAGAGCATGTTGAATCTGTTCCACAAAGTCCTGCACCGATTCAAGGATGAGGCTCTTGCCTCGGGGTATGAAATGCTGCTCGAGGCGGATGTCTCGGGGTGGCTTTTCTATCTTTTGTTGACCCAACCCGGCATTACCCCTCAGCAGATCCACCTGGATACGCGAATCTGCAATGCCGATGGTCGCTTTGACATCGCCATTGGTCCACTTCACAGCGCCTGGAACGAACGCCCTTGTATCCAACCTGAAGCTGCCGTCGAAGTGAAGGTGTTTCCGCGAATCGGGTTTACGGCTCAGCAACATCGGGTTCACTATGTCAGTGTACTCGAAAGAGATCTCCCCAAGCTTGGCGTTCTTGAGCCAGACGTTGGACTCTGCGCCGCGATGCTGTTGGATGGTGCCGGGTATCTGGAAGGGACCTATCATAGCCACAACAGACGCGAGTTCTTGATCAGGCAGCGGGATAGAGTCGCGCCAAGAGCCCATCTCTTCATCGTTCGTTTGGTTAACCAGACCTGGCAGATCGGGCACGAAGCACCGGGATGACATCACGTCACCCCACCAAGAGGTGAGAAAGCAAGATGGGAGACACGAGGCTTGAAGCCTGCGTGGCCCGCGTGGAAGATAAGGGCAATCAGATCATTGGAGGCACCGGCTTTGTCATCGGCCCAAGCCTGGCGGTGACCTGTGTCCACGTGGTGGAGGCGTGCGGGGCCGCGCCAGGCGAGCACGTGCGCTTGGTCTTTCGCGCAGGCGGCGAGCCAGCCGAGGCCGAGGTTCTGACCGACGGCTGGCACTCGGAGGCCGACGTGGCTTTTCTGCGGCTGCCTGAACCCCCGCCTGAGGGCGTTGCCCCTGCTGTGCTGACCCCATCAGTGGGCCAGGAAGGAGTGAAGGTGCGGGCCTTCGGCTATCCTGAGGTTGGGCAGGTCGAGGGCTTGTGGGGCGACGGGCGGTTGGTCGGCCGGGTGACGGAGGCAGGACAGACGCTACTCCAACTCAGTTCCGCGCAGATCACGGCGGGCTTCAGCGGCGGGCCGGTGTGGGACGCGAGGAGCGGCCGGGTTATCGGGATGGTGACCCAGATCGCCGCGCCCGACCGCTACGCCCGGCTGGGCGACGTGGCCTTTGCCATACCCACCGAGGCGTTGCGTGACTTGTGTCCTGAGACCATTGCCTTGCACTACAAGCTCCCCCCAGGCACGCCCTGTCAGGCTCCGGTAGTACCGCGCTACTTCGTCCCTCGGCCAAAAGTAAGCCAGAAGCTAATGGAGTATTTGACCACCGACGCGCCAGCAGGCGCACTGGTCGTCAGCGCCGTCCACGGGCTGGGTGGCATCGGCAAGACCACGCTCGTCGCAGCGCTGGCCCATGACCCCGCCGTGCAGACTCGCTTTCCCGATGGTATCCTGTGGGTCACCCTGGGCCAGCAGCCCGATGTCCTCTCCTTCCTCTCTGGCTGGATTCAAGCTCTGGGCGACCGTGACTTTCATCCCACCGCGACGAGAGTGCATCGAGCCACCTGCGCACGCTGCTGCACGCCAAGGTCTGCCTGCTGGTGGTCGACGACGCCTGGCGGGCAGAACATTTGCGTCCCTTTCTGGTGGGTGGAGAGCGCTGCCGCCTGCTAGTCACCACCCGCGACGCGACGCTGGCGCGCGGGCTGGGCGCCCACCTCTACGACCTGGACGTCATGACCGAGGCCCAGGCGCTGGCCCTCTTTGAGGCCCGGCTGGGGTCGCTGGACAGCAGTCGTGATCAGGCGGCGGCCCTGGCGCGTGAATTGGGCTACCTGCCGCTGGCCCTGGAACTGGCGGCAGCCCAGGTGGAGGGGGGTGTGACTTGGGCCGAACTGCTGGATACCTTTCGTCACGAGTTGGCCGATTTGGCGGCGCTGGACCTGGACGAGGCGGCCTTCCGCAACGAGAGCCTGCGCCTTTCCTTTCGGCTGAGCCTGGAGCGACTCTCGGATAAAGACCTTGATGCCTTTGTTTGGCTCGGCGTTCTGCCCGAAGACGTCCTTCTCAATCCGGCCATGGCGGCTACGCTGTGGGATGAGGCCGAGAGAGAGGCCCGCAAGCGGCTCCGTCGTCTGCGGAACAAGGCGCTGCTCAAAGAGATAGACAAGGACCGGTACACACTCCACGACCTGTTGCACGACGAGGCCAGACTGCGCCTGGCGGAGCAGATGCCCTTGCTGCAGGCCCATGCCCGGCTGCTGGACCGTTACCGGCGCACCGTGACCTATGACTGCTGGGATCGCTTGGCCGATGATGGCTACATCCACGCCCACCTCACGTGGCACATGGAGCAAGGCGGTCAGCCAGAAGCAATCCATGCTCTCCTGCGGTTGGAGACGCCGGAGGGGCGCAACGCCTGGTACAAAGCCCTCGACCGATTGAGACAGACTGCTGGCTATTTGAACGATGTTCGCCGCGCTTGGCGTCTAACAGAAGAGGAATTCGCGATTCGCAATTCGCAACCTGCTATTGGTCTTCAATGCCGCTATGCCCTCATCACTGCCTCTCTCAATAGTCTGGCGCAGAACTTGCCTCCGGTCCTGTTGGTTGCGCTGGTGAAGGAAAAGATGTGGACACCAGTTCAGGGCTTGGCTTACGCCTGCCAGATACCGGGTCTTGAGCAGCGCGTGGATGCGTTGGTTAGGGTGGCTCCCCACCTGACAGAGCGGCTGAAAGGCAAAGCTCTGCGGGAGGCGCTGGCGGCAGCGCGGGAGATAGAGGGCGAATGGTCGCGGGCGAAGACGCTGGCCGGGCTGGCTCCCCACTTGCCGGAACTGCTGAAAGGCGAAGCCCTGCGAGAAGCGCTGGCGGTGGCACGGGAGATTGAGGGCGGGTGGCAGCGAGCGGGGGCGCTGGCCGGGCTGGTCTCCCGAATGGCGGAACTAGGCTGCCCTGAAGAGGCGCTGGCGGTGGCACGGGAGATTGAGGATGAGTATCGGCGGGCGAAGGCGCTGACCGGGCTGGCTCCCCACCTGCCGGAACCACTGCTGCGGGAGACACTGGCGGTGGCACGGGAGATTGAGGGCGGGTGGCAGCGAGCGGGGGCGCTGGCCG
>CAYNKW010000012.1:0-30838 GCA_964397845.1 uncultured Anaerolineae bacterium | reverse complement strand
CGGCGGCACGGGAGATAGAGAGCGAAGAGCGACGGGCGAAGGCGCTGGCCGGGCTAGCCCCTCACCTGCCGGAGCTGCTGAAAGGCGAAGCCCTGCGAGAAGCGCTGGCGGCGGCACGGGAGATAGAGAGCGAAGAGCGACGGGCGAAGGCGCTGGCCGGGCTGGCTCCTCACCTGCCGGAGCTGCTGAAAGGCGAAGCCCTGCGAGAAGCGCTGGCGGCAGCACGGGAGATAGAGGTCGAATGGTGGCGGGCGGAGGCGCTGACTGGGCTGGTTTCCCGAATGGCGGAACTAGGCTACCCTGAAGAGGCGCTGACGGTGGCGCAGAAGATTGGGATCGGGTTTTGGCGGGCAAAGGCGCTGGCCAGGCTAGTCTCCTTACTGACGGAACTGGGCTACCTTGAAGAGGCACTGACAGCAGCACGATATGTCGGCGATCGAGAACCTCAGATTGTTGCTCGCATAGGGTTGTTGCACCAATTACCGCCTCAGAAGCAGAAACAGCTCTGGCCTGGGGTTGTTGCAGCTATCCGACAGATAACCGATTATAAATTGCGCGGTTACGTGATAGTGAGAATGGCTCCTGCTCACTTCCCACCTTCAGAGGTCGAGGAAGCCAGCGGTGGATATAATACGTTTACGGAACGTAGGGGGGATGAGATCGCTATGAAGGCCATTTTTAAGATAATGGATTCGGACAAGTGGGACAAAGACACAGTGTTGTCGATTTCAAGAGCCGAAGATGACACCCAACGTGCGGAGGCGTGGACTGAATCTTGGGTGCTTTGGAAACAGCTGATTGAGGTGGATAAGGCTGGAGCTCACCAAATCTGGGCACAAGTGCTAAAGAGCCTTGTTGTTCGTCCTCGTCCCCGGTTCCTCTGGGATGTGGGAGCCTTGGCTCCCGTCATCGCCGCGCTGGGCGGGGAGGAAGCCATTGCCGAGACCTTCCGCGCCATCCAGGACGTCGGCCGCTGGTGGCCGTGAGGGTGAGGACCGCTGAAGAGCTGAGAGGAATGATGGCACGGAATTCCATGAGCTCGTATTGAGAATCTTGAAGGAGAGCAACGATGAAACAACTGATCGAATTTCCGTTGGAAGACGGCGGCACCATTCTGGTGCAGGTGGACGAGCCAGCGCCCGAGGGTGGTGTGGTGAAAGCCAGCCGCGCCGGCGACGTGCTCAAAAAGGCCAGCCAGACGTTCGAGGCTGCGCTGGACAAGATCAAGCCGGCGGCGGGAGCCATCATCGCCAAGCTGCGCGGCCTGGCCGATCCGCCCGACGAGATCGAGGTCGAGTTCGGGCTGACGCTGAACGCCGAGGCCGGTGCGTTCGTCGCCGTCGCCGGCGCCGAGGCCAACTACACCGTCAAACTGACCTGGAAGCGCGAGGAAAATAGAGAGGAAAAAGGACCTCGGCGCAGGAGAATCAGCCATCGTCCTTCTATGAGACGATGGTGAGGTTGTCCTGTGAGAGTGCACCATGGTTGACCTAAAAGCTGGCGTCGTCCGCATCCTCGATCAGAATAGCGCCACCGTCGGCACCGGCTTCCTCGTCTCTGCCGACGGGCGGATTGCCACCTGCGCCCACGTGGTGAAAGGGACGCAGCCGCACGTCGCCTTCCCCGACTGCGAGCCGCGCCCGACCCAGGTGGTGGCCACCGACGAGGTTCACGACGTGGCGATCCTGCGGGTGGAAAGCAACTTGCCGCCCGGTGCCGTTCCTGCTCGCCTGGGCCGCTCCGCCGATGGCCGTTACCACGAGTTCCGCAGCCGGGGCTACCGCCCGCTGGGAGGGATGGAGGGCATCCCGGCCGAGGGCAAGGTACTGGACGCCGTGAGCGAATGTCCCGGCGTGCAGCACGAGCCGCTGCTGCTCCAGACCCAGCACGTGCGCGGCGGGATGAGCGGCGCGCCGGTCTATATTCCCGACCTGGACCTGGTGGTGGGGATGATTACCGGCTATTGGGATAGCCTGATGGCCCAGACCGGCTTCTCCGACCGGGACACCGCCCTGGCGACTCCTTCCGAGGCCATTGCCGCGCTGTGCCCGGACCTCCGGCTTGAAGACCCGCTGGCCGATTTCCGCCGCCGCGTGCTGGAAGAGACCCGCCTGGTGAACCTGGCCGGCGTGCCCCTGCCCCGCGACCGCGCGGGGCAGCCTATCCCCCTGGAAGTGCCCCTCGACCGGGTCTACATCTGCATCCAGGCTATGCCGGAGGAACAACGCCGGGAGGAGCGGGAGGCGGAGCGACGGGCGGTGGAGGAAGGGGCAGAGCGGGGTGGATTGTTCCGCAGCTTCCTTTCACCTGGGCGCAAGTCGCCCGGGGCCCGCCCCCGCCGCCCCTCGCCGGCCGACGTGCTGGCCGTGCTGCGCACCCTGGGGGAGTATTTCTACCAGCGAGGAGAGGTCTACCAGGCCGCAGAGCGGCCAGAGCCAGTGGATCCGCAGGCGGCGCTGAAGGAAAAAGGTCGCCTGGTCATCCTTGGCGCACCCGGCGCAGGCAAGACGACGCTGCTGCGCTACCTGGCTCGCCGTGCTGCCGATGACCCGCGCGGCCCTGTTCCCATCCTCGTCTCCCTGCGCAATTATGCTGCCCACCGTGGTGCCGGCGGCCAGCAGACCCTCCAGGCATTCGCGCTGGAGCGGGCCAGCCGCAGAGACCCGGTACAACGTCGGGCGCTGGAGGCGGCGGTGAGGGCAGGGCAGGCGCTCTGGCTGGCGGATGCGTTGGACGAGGCACGTGGCTGGCGGGAGGAGGCGGCGCGGGAGGTCGCTGCCTTGCCGGGCCGCCTGGTGCTCACCTCCCGCCCGGTCGGATACGAGCGGGCCGGGTTGGAGAGGCTACCCCACTTCGAGGTGCTTCCTCTCGCTCCGCAGGAGACGGACAAGTTCGTCCGCGACTGGTTCGGCCTGTTGGCGGAGGGGCGCGGAGAAGGGGAGGATTGGATCGAAGCGCGGGCGGCGTGGCTGAGAAGCCAGATGGCTGACCGCCCTCGCATCGCCCCCCTGACCCACAACCCGCTGCTTCTCACCTTCCTGGCGGTGCTGGCGGGAGAGGAGCTGGCGCGGGATTTGCCGGTCCACCGCGCCGAACTCTACCGGCGCTACGTGGAGGAACTGCTAGCCACCTGGGAAGTGCGCCGGCGTCCCAGGGAGGGGGCAGAGGGGCAGCCGGCCCTGCGGCTGGGGCCGCTGGCAGGGGAGGAGGCGCGGGCGGCGACGCTGGACGGCTTCACCCGCCTGGGCTGGCGGCTGCACCTGACCTACTACGGCGGGCAGGGTGCGGCCCTGCCGGTGTGGGAGGAGTTGAAATTGGACCTGGCGCGCGCTGCGACCCCGCTGGAACCTGAGCGAGGGAGAGGCTGCTGCGCTGGCTGGCTGACCTTCTCACCAACCTCCTGACCAACCTGCTGGCGGACGGCCTGGGGTGGCCGTTGCCCTCCGGCAGCCTGGGCTGGCTTGCCCTGCTGGGAGCAGCCGGTCTCGTGCTGACCCTGCTGACCGTCTGGCTGCAGGAGGGCAAAACCCGCAAAGGGGAGCGCTCCTGAACCTGCGGGAGCGTGAGCAGCCAGGGAAACTCACCGCCGGGCACGCAAAGGGCGCGGAGGAGCAAAGGATAAGTGATACGCGATAGGCGACAAGCGAGAGACGAGATCAGGAGGAGATTGATGGCACACACCGACAAAATACCCCTGAAAGCCTTCTGGGAGGCCGTGGAGCAGCGGCTGGCGGCGTGTTCCGCCGACGAGCTCCGCGCCATCCTGCGGGCGATGGCTCAGGAAACGCCACCGTCCGGACGGCGGGCCTTCCTGGCCCGACTCGAACCGGTCGAGGGGGCAGCGGTCGCTGCGTCCCAGGTGATCCAGCAGGAGGACTTGCTGGCCGACATTGACGACTTGGCCCGGGAACTCGAGGACACGATGCAACACGCCGACGCCTGGGAAGAGCGGTACGAGTGGGGCGAGTACTACGACGAGGAAGACAGCCTGGGACCCTACGAAGAATTCGTGGAGCCGATGGTTGAGCTGTTCGACCGGGCGGAAGCGGCTTTCGACTACGGCGAGCTCTCCCTGGCCCGCGCTGCGTACCAGAGGCTGTTCGAGTTGCTGAGAACCGAGGACGGCTATGGGCGCGGGGTGAGCGCTTCCGACCTGACCAGCATGGACGCCGACGAGGCCGTCGCCCGCTACCTGCGCGCGGTCTACGAGACCGAGTCCCCCGCGCACCGTCCCCAGGCGCTATGTGAGCAGATGCGGCAGGTGCGAGCGTGGCTGATCGGCCAGCGCCCGATGCTCGACGACCTGGTGCAGATTTCCCCCCGCCCGCTGCCCGACCAGGAGCCGTTCCTGGCGGACTGGATCGCCTTCCTGCGCACGCAGAGCGCACTGAGCGGTAGCGACGTTGACGCCTGGCTGCGGGAGGCGGTGCGGCTGGCCCAGGGCACACCGGGATTGGAGGCGCTGGCGCGGGCCGAGGGGCAGAAGCGCCCCCGCGCCTACCTGGACTGGTTCGCGGCGCTGGAACAGGAGGGCAAACACCAGGAGGTGCTGGCGGCGGCCCAGGAGGCCCTGCAAGCGCTGCCGGCCCGACTCCCCATCCGCGCCGCCATCGCCGATCACCTGTGCGCCGCCGCTGCCCAGTTGAACGAGGCGGAAGCCCTGCGCCTGGGGCGCTGGGAGGCGTTCGTCGCCAAACCGACCCTGCCGCGTATGCTTGACCTGTGGGATGTCGCTGTGGACGAGGCAGAGCGGACGGCGCTGATGCAGCGGGCCGTCGAGCACATTCGAGACTACCTGGCTCACCCACCTGCCCGCCGAGATGAGATGATGCAGGGTGATGATGACCTCGAAAGGCCGGCGTGGATCGGCCAATCCGTCCTCGCCCACGCCTGCCTGCTCGCCAGCGACTGGGATGTGGCGCATCACCTCGCCGCTCAGGGAAAAGTGCTGGGCTGGAGCAGCCGCGAAAGCTATCAGGGGCTGGTCGTGGCAGCCTTCCTGGTGTTGCTTTCGGGCAAGACCCTGGGGGCGCTGCCCTCGAACCTGGCGCAGCTCTGGCAGTGGGGCGTGCAGTACAGCGTCGCTGCCTGGAGTTGGGGATACGAGAAGGAAGACTCTATACGTGAGCGGTTGGCACGCGCCTACGCGGAGCAATTCGCCGCAGCCGCGTTGAGCACCGACCGGCAGGAGCGGTTTCTATCCTGGTGTCTGGACGTGGCGCAGCAGCGGGTGAACGCTATCGTGGGCAACAAGCATCGCGGCAGTTACAACAAGGCCGCCGTGCTGACCGTGGCCTGCGCCGAAGTGTTGCGGCTGCGGGGGAACCAGACAGCAGCCGGTGCGCTGGTGAACGACGTGCGCAGCCGTTTCCCCCGTCACCGCGCCTTCCAAGCGGAGATGAAAACCGCGCTTGGGCAGATGGAGCGCGGCCAGCGGTGAAAGGAAGAGGCCGAGGCTGCCTACACCGTCACGTTGAAGTGGAAGCGGGAGGCGGAGCAGAAGCCGCGGCCCAGGCGCGGGACGTCGCGCCGCCCTGAAAGTTAGTCTGCTCTTGACCCGGCGTCGTTCGCGACACGCTGTGTGGCCTGGAGCTGATCCAGACGGCAGGTGTCGGGGGGCTGGGGCCGGCCTTCGGGCTACTGGAGTCTGCAGGGGAGGTACGCAATGTCTGAGGATTTGACCACTGGCATCGTCCGCATCCTCAATTCCGCCGGCACCACCGTCGGCACCGGCTTCGTCGTCAGCGGCGAGGGCCTCATCGCCACCTGCGCCCACGTGGTCGAGGCAGCCGCGGCCAGGCCGGGCGGGACTGTGCGCCTCGTTTTCCGCAAGACCGGCGAGGAGCGAAAGGCCAGGGTAGAGCCAGATTGGTGGCGTCCGGTGGAGGCCGAAGATGTGGCGATCCTGCGACTAGAGGGACCGCTGTCGGCGGATGTGGCCCCTTTACCCCTGGGTAGCTCCGCTGGCGCAGAAGGACACTTCTCCACCTTTGGCTTCCCTGAGGCCAAGCCGGTGGAGGGCATGGCCGGTCGGTGTGAGGTCATCGGCCGCACCACCGAGGCCGGCTTCCCTGTTTTCCAACTGCGCAGCAGCGAGGTGAGCCCCGGCTTCAGCGGCGCGCCGCTGTGGGACGGCGACCTCGGCGTGGTCGTCGGGATGGTGGTCAGCATCACCCGCCCCGACCCCTACGGGCGGATGATCGAGACAGCCTTTGTCATCCCTGTAGAGACGCTGCGGCAAGTCTGCTCCGCCCTGCGGCTGCGGGAAGGGGAGCCCTACCGCGGGCTGCAAGTTTTCGAGGCCGGGCACGCGAATCTGTACTTTGGCCGGGAGGCGGCGACGGGCGAACTGTTGCAGGCCCTCAGCGAGCGGGACGCGGTGCTGCTGGTGGGCGTTTCCGGCAGTGGCAAGTCGTCGCTGGTGCGTGCCGGACTGGAGAAAAAGCTGCGGGCGCAGCCGCTGCCCGGCCTGGCGGAGCGGGTGCGCTGCCTGGTGCTGCCGGGGAGCGAACCGCTGATCAACCTGGTGCTGGCCCTGAGCCAGGTCGAAGGGCTGGCTCAGGGTGCGACGCGCATTGAGTCTGTCGTGCGCGCCTTTGGCCTCCCCGGTGACGCCCTCGCGGAAGCCAACCGCGCGGCTACCGCCCAGGCCCTCAACGCCCGCCCCCCACGGGCGTTAGCCGCCGCGCTACGCGCCTGTGCCCCACCCCAGGGGCTGCTGCTCATCGTGGACCAGTTCGAGCGGCTCTATACCGAATGTGACGACGAGACCTTGCAAGACCGTTACATCAGGATGCTGTTGGCTGCCACGGGCGACAGCGTAATCGTACTCCTGGCCTTGCGCGCCGATTTTTACGGGCTGGCGCTGGCTCACCCCGGTCTGGAGCAGCTCGTCAGGCAAGGGGGACAGGTGACCCTGGGCCACATGACCGAGGACGACCTCCGCGCAGCCATCGAGAAGCCGGCCCGAACCCTGGGCCGCAGCTTCGAGTCACGGCTGGTAGACAGTCTGGTGAACGACGTATCCGGGCAGGCAGGGGACCTGCCGCTGTTAGAGTTCGCCCTCACCGAGTTGTGGCAGGAGGATAACCAGAAAGGGGTTCTGACCCTGGTCACCTACGAGGCATTGGGTTACCCTGCCCCGGACGGACGGCGCTTCCCCGGCGTGCAGGGGGCCATCGCCCGACGGGCCAAGGCGGTGTGGCAGGGGTTGGACGAGGCGGAGCGGCGGGCGGCGCGCCGTGTCTTCCTGGGGCTGGTCATACCGGGGCCGGTGGACGAGCGGGGGGGGCTGGCCGAGGACAGCGGCCGCCGTGCCTGGCGGGCCGAGTGGGACGAGCCGGCCCGCAGGGTGGTGGAAAAGCTGGTGGCTGCTCGCCTGCTGACGACGGGACAGGACCCTTTCAGCGGGCAGCCCACGGTCGAGGTGGCCCACGAGGCCCTCATCCGCGCCTGGCCCCGGCTGCAGCGCTGGCTGGCCGACTATTGCCCCTTCGTCCGCTGGTTTGAGGGCGAGTTGGCGCCCTTCCTGCGCCGCTGGCTGGATCAGAGGCAGCACCCTGACCTGCTCCTGCCGGCGGCGATGTTGGCGCAGGCTCAACAGTGGTTGGAGCAGTACCCCGATGGACTATCCGGCCCGCCGGCGGAGTACATCCGGGCCAGCGTGCAGAAGCGAGATCAGGAGCGAGCCGCGCGAGAGCGGCGCCAGCGGCGGCTCACCCTGGCCCCCGATTTCAGTCTGTCCCGGCGTATTTCAGCGCCAGCCAGGTCCACTCTCCGAGTGGCCAGAGTCACCCCCATTCCCCTCTTGTTCTTGTCCCCGGCGTGATACGCTCGCGCTTGGGATTCAGTAGATGGTGTAAATAAAAGACGTCGTTTTTGGGAACAGCACGTCCACCAGATGCCGCCATTCCCCCCGGATCGACACGTCGTGGTGGGCCTGGGCCAGCTCCTCACGGCTGCGGTAGCCCAGTAGCAGCGGCACGGCCAGGGGTGGCGGGATGCGGATGCCCCCTCGCTCGCTGAAGCCCAGCGATTCCACAGCCGTCAGCTTGCCTCCTTCGAAGCGCAACTCGAACGCCTCGCGGTACAGGTTCAAGCACACGTTTTGCGTCAGCCCGGCCAAGGGGCTGGCCGCGGTCCGCCGCTCCAGTAACGGAGCCAGCTTTCGCAGCAGGCGGCCTACGTCCATCAAACGGATCTGCCAGGCGTAGGTGCCCAGGTCGTGAGCGCCCCGGTAGCGGGCGGCCTGGGCCAGTACGCTATCCGCCGGGACGTTGAGCCGGATGTACGGTTTGTCCCGCTCGGCGGCCAGGTCCTTGAGTTGGCGGAGCGTCGCCATCGCCGCGTCGCTGCTCAGATGCGAGACCTCGTTGACGATCAGTCTCTCGCCGAAGCCATGCTGCGGGATGCGGAGGTAGCCCGCCGGCTGCCCCGCCTCATCCAGCACCAGCCACGTCTCGGCAACCATCTCTGTCTGGAGCGAGGGGCCCAAAAGGTAGCGCCACGACGCTTCGTCACGCACGGCGCTGATGCTCAGGTCGCCGGCGGCCTCGTCGTACATCTGCATCAACGCCGGCAGGTCGTCGAGCGTCGCCTGGCGGAAGGTATAGCGCGCCGGCTCGTCCGATGGGGCGTCAGGGATGAGGTGCAATTCAACGCGCCAGCCGCCCTCCAGCGGGATGGCATACTCGTAGCCGAACTGGCGATAAAAGTAGGGGATACCCTGGATGTGGCTCAGGTCGTAGTCGCCCTCACGCAGCAGTTCATCGAAGCGGGTGGCCAGTGCCCGGCTCAGTCCCCGGTGGCGATACGCCTCCATCGTGCCGACGATGCCCATCTCACCGGCTTTTAGCTCCGTGTCCTCGTAGCGCCACGTCCAGGGGATGAGGCAGAGCGACGAGACCACCTGGCCGGTTGTTTCGTCCTCCACAAAGAGCCAATGCCCCGGGCGGGTGTTGGGGTGGTGAAAGATCAAGGCGCGGGTCATGGCAGCCACCCCTTCGCCGTGGATGATCCCGTTAAAGACCGCTACCCGTTCTACGTCTTGCTCGTCGGTCACCGATTTCAAGGTCAGGCCATTGCCCAATTCTCGCCGGTAAGGTTCTGTAGATGTGAACATTTCTAGGCGACCTCCCTTCGCATAGTCAACGCGCCCAGGGCGATGATCAACGTCGCGAAACCCACCAGCACCGCCAGGTCGAGCCAGACGTCGGCCAGCCCCCAGTCCTTGAGCATCACGTCGCGTAGTGCCCGGTTGGCGTAGGTCAGCGGCATGACGTAGGCGATAACGTTCGTTAATATCTTACCACAATAAAGTGATCTGTCAAGGGCTCTTGACGAGATGTTTAATCTGTGGTAGATTGCAGGGGCTCGTCACAGACCTTGTCTAACGAGAGTTATTGAGATGGAAACTGGAAACGTGTGGACGGTGCGCCAGGCCACGCCGGCCGACGAGGGCCAATTGAGGCAATTGATGGCGCGGGCGGGGCGGGTGGCGCTGCGCTTTCACGGTGACAATCTGGCCGACCACCTGATCCGAGAGCCGTTTCTGTTGGCTGAGAGAGCCACCAAGTTGCGGGGTTTCCTGGCCTTTTTCATGCGCCGGCCTCCGCAGGCGGCCCTGGTAGCGGCCGGCCTGGCCGACGACTGGGCTATCTCTCCCTGGCTGGATCGGTTGCTGCCGCGCTGCATCGCGTACCTGCGCGCTCGCGGCGCTGCCTCGCTCTCCTACGTTGGATCGGCCGCCTGGCTGGTGGGCCCGCTCCAGGGGCGGGGGTTCCGCCTGATCAGCCACGTCGTCGCTTACGAAAAGACCGGCTGGGCGATCCCAGACGTGGGGAACCAGGCGGTACAGGTGCGTCCTGCCCAGCCAACTGACTTTCCGGCGCTGGCGGCGCTGGATGGGCTGGCTTTTCATCCGCTGTGGCGCAACTTGGTGGAAACGCTGAGGCGGTGGAAAGAAGCTCTGTCGTATTTTGTGGTGGCCGTGGCGGGGGAAGAGCCGGTCGGTTATTGCTACTGTTCTGTGGAGAAGGAACACGGTCACCTGATCCGCATGGCCGTGCACCCGGCCTGGCAGGGGAGGGGCATCGGCACGCGATTGCTGGCCGAGGCGGTGCGTTTCTTTCAACAGGCCGGCGCACGACTCGTCACCCTCAACACGCAAGAGGAGAACGAACGCGCGCAACGGTTGTATCGCAAGTTCGGATTCCGGCTGACGGGGCGAGAGGCGGTCGCACTCTGGCGGGATGTGTAAAGGCGATTCAGGAGCCCCCACTCTCCCATCCAAAAAAGTCCCGCGCCCGGCGAAAGGGCACACCGGCCACGGCGGCCGCCTGGCGGTCATTCTCCATGTCGCCGACAAAGAGGCAGTCTTGCGGGCGAGCGCCAAAGCGGGCCAGAGCATGCAGGATGGCTCCGGGGTTCGGCTTACGGCGGGGACACTCGACGTTGTAGGGCGGCACGTCTCCCAGGGGGTGGTGGGGGCAAAGGTACGAGGCGTCCACCGGCACTGGCAGGATGTCCAATACCGCCTGGTGGATCGCCCACGCTTCGTCCTCGCTCAGGTAGCCAAAAGCCACACCGCCTTGATTGGTCACGATCACCAATCGCCAGCCTTCGGCGGCGCAGGCTGTCAGCGTGGAAACTACATTGGGGAGTAGTTCCACCTCACTAACGTCGTTAGGCGGCCGGCTGTCAAAGGAGCGGTTCAGCGTGCCGTCGCGATCGAGGAACAGAATTCGGACCATCCCTTTCCTTTCCCCTATCCCGGTGGGTTAGCAAATCGGGCAGTGGCACGATCTCTGCCTCCAGCAGATCGTGCCCGAGAGTCAGGATGCCCACCGATGGCATGTCTCCCTCGTCTTGTGACACAGCGCCTGGGTTGAAGAAAAATGTGCGGTCGATCCACATCTGAAACGGTCTGTGCGTGTGACCGAACACAACCACGTCGGCCCGGGGAAAGTAACGGCGTAGCCGTTGCGCGATGCTTCGGTTGATGCGCTCGCGGGTGAGAAGACCGAGCCGGTGTGTCAGAGCGACGGCAACATTGTCCCAGAACCCTATCACCCCTTGCCGATGGCCATGGGTCACGATCAGGCGACGTCCGCAGAGCGCCAGCTCTACGTGATAGGGCAACTCGGCGCCGCCCCGCGAGAGGTCCCGAAAGTGAACGTTGCCCCGCACGGCAATGACCGGCGCCACTTGGCTTAGCGGTTTCAAGGCCTGTGGATCATCCACGTCGCCAGCGTGGATGATGAGGTCCACGGCGGCGCTGGTGAACACCTCGACGACGCTGGCTGGCAATTGTGGCAGCCGGTGTGGCAGGTGGGTATCCGAAAGGACGCCGAGGCGTATCATCTCAGTCCTGTCTGCCAAATAGTCTCTCTTTCAGCCCGGCAGCCAGTTTCTTTACCAGGTCGTCCCGATTCGCCGGCGTGATCTCGACAAGCTCGACGTCCTCTCTAGCTTTGAGTCCTTCGATGAAGCGGTCTCCGCGTAGGGCAATTGTGGCCAACACCGGCGTATCGGCATCCAGAGCACGCAGGACCGCTTCTCGGAAAGCGTGGGAAAAGCACTCCATTTTGCCGATCTCGTCTATCACGATAAAGCGAGTGGGTGGGCCGGGGATGAGGCTCGGCAAGGCAACCCGTTCAAAAGTTGCCACGTCCACGCCGTAGCGACTGACGCGCCGCCTGCCGGGGATCTCTACGTGAGCCAGGACCGCCTTCTGGCCGTCCAACGTCACGACGTGGAAGCCGAGACGCCGGCCGCCAGATCGGATCTCGGCGGTGTAAAAGCCGGTGGCAGGTACGTCGTTCAGTTCTTCCAGCACCCGGTGCACGAGCGTCGTCTTGCCCACGCCAGGCCGCCCGGTGAGCAGCAAGTTAGCCGGCATAGTGGGGGGATTATACACGATGGGCAGAGAGAGGGCAAGCGCCGCAGAAGGTGCAAGGGCGCACCGTGATGCGCCCCTACACCTTTTCGCCATTCCCACCTCGGGTCACGGATACTTGCGGAAGACAAGGGGCAGGTAGATCTCGTGCCTGGTCGGCTCGAAGAAGAGACCCTTGTTGGAGGTGATGGTCACGTTGCCGGCACCGTCTATCACCTGGACGAAGTAGATGAACTGACCGGTCAGTCCGGTGAATGTTGCCTGCCAGCGATCCTGGAGGGAATCGTAGTCCAGGTCGTGGCTCTGCCACCGGCTGCCGTCCTGGGTGTAGACCAGCACCACCTGCTGGATGCCCGAGCTATCCTCGGCGGTGACCCAAAAGTCAGCCTCGTCCTCGAAGGCCTGGCTCTGCACTGTCCAGACCGTCGGTGGCGTAAAGTCACTGTTGGCCGAGCCGGCATAGTACACCTGGAACTCGAGCGCCGTGAAGCGCCGCAGCGTACCGCTGTCCTGATGGCCCTGGAACTGGGCCGGTACCACTACCAGGCGTGGTGCATCGCCCAGCCGGTTGACGGCCCACGGGTTGGAGGGAAACCAGGCATCTGCCTCAAAGAGCGGCTCGCTCAGTTTCGTGTCGGTCACGGGGCGGGAGATGAGGGGATTGATTGACTCTTTGGTTGAAGTGGCGTTGACCAACACCGCGCCGTGGGGCGTCTGACCGCTCTTCACAGGCACCAGTTGGCTGGTGCGCGGTTGCACCGGCCGGCCGGGGCTGGCCTGTACCTCTCCGCCGATGGTATAGTAGTCGCCGTCGGCGGATCCGGTCTCCAATTGAAAGTCGGGCGCGAAGGAAACCGTGTCAACAGTCAAGTCGTTGGCGCTGATGGGCGGTGTTTCGAGCGCCGGTGGGCCGATGGGCGTGGGCACGGAGACGCGGTACATGGGCAGGCCGTAGAGCGTGGTCTCGATCATTGCCTTTTCGTCGTAGGTGCCAAAGCCGCCGCTGGGCACGCCACCCAGGTAGCGGTTCTTGGCCCAGCGCAGCGCCTCGCCTACCGGCACGTTCGATTCACTGGCCAGCCTTTGGGCAAAAAAGTGCATCAACTGCTCGGTAAAGGCAACAGAGTCGTCCATGCCGTAGCCATAGCCGGTGTTGCCGATCCACCAGGCGCCTTCCTGCGCCAGTGCCTGGGCAAAGTCGAGCGCCTCGCCCCCGCTGGCGTGATCGTCGTGGACGCTAAGGCCGGAGTGACAGCCCATCGAAAAGTTGACCCCGCCGCTCATGTCCACTCCGCCGGATATGTCGCCAGTAGAAAGCGTGCCGCCAGATGAATCGGCCGGGATGGCCTGCCAGTGGTCAAAGTGAGCGTTGACCGAGGCCAGGTCTTGCCGGGTGCCCACCCACGTGTCCTGAAGCAATGCTGCGTCCCAGACGTCGTTGATGAGGGGGGTGACCGTCAAGCCGCCATCCTCCAGCGTGTCGCGGATGGCCTCCGCGCTGTCAATGAGAAAGTCATAGCCGCCTACAAAACCGGTGCTGGCGTTGAGCGGGTTGTTGCCCAGAAAGGCATCAATCGCCGTGACCATCTCTTCGGGCGTTTCCACCAGGCGACCCACAGCCAGGTCGGGGGCAAAAATCTCGCGACCACGCCACAGCAGTGGGGTGTGATCGGCATAGAAATCGTCGGTCAGGACGTAGCCCAGCTCGAGGGCGGCGTAGGTTGGATTGCCGCTGGTGACGGTGGACCGGCCGGTGTAGAGCGACTCGTTGGCGATGAGGGCGTCGTCGGGCACGCGATAGAAGGGCAGCATCAGGTCATCGCCGACGAGGACAAGGTAGTGGATGGTGGGGAAAGCGTCCAGGTAGCCGGCCACCACCTCTTTGACTGCCTGGGCGACCTGGTTGGCGACCTCTGGGCTGCAAGCGTTGCCCTCGTCCCAGGTGTCGTAGGAATTGGCTACCGCGGTGGTGTTCTCTACCGGCACAACCAGCCCCTTGACCTCAATGTCGTCGGCCAGAGCTTTCAGTTTGCCCACCAGCGTAGATGTATCGCCTAAGCCGTAGGCCGCGTCCAGCCGCTGTTTGTTCAGCAGGATGAGCGTCAACGGCGCACTGCCGGTGTTCGTGCCCGTGTACACGGCCATGGGCACATCGGACGGCGGCAGGTCCGTCGTGCAGGGGGGGAGGCCAGGCAACGGCCCGGTGACGACCTGAAAGTGGTAGGGCCGTGAACTGAACTCGCCGTTGTTGGCCAGTACCAGGATGTAGTAGGTACCGGGGGTGCGGGCGCGCAGGGAGGCCACTTCGTCGTCCGAACCGGGGTTGGCCGAGATAGCACCCATCTGCCCGATGGCACCCATCTGGCCGATGGCGCCCATCTGCCCGATGGCACCCATCTGCCCGATGGCGCCCATCTGGCCGGAGGCGTCCACGTCCTCGGTATCCTGGAGGTCGCCCATGTCCTCGGCCTCGGCGGTGGGGCTGATGATGGGGTGAAAGAGGACCAGGTCATAGTCGGCCAGCAGGTTGCTGAGGGTGACGGTGAACACCGAAGGAGTGGTGATCTCTAGCTTGTACCAGTCCAGGTCCAGGCCATGAAAGATGTAGGAAGCGTAGGTCTGATCGGCGGCGATGGGGTAGGCGTCTTGCCAGTGATCGTTGGGCTCGTAAGGGTCAATGAGTTCGGCCACGGTGGTCAGGCGAGCGCTGTCCGATTGGCTGTTGTCACCTTGCGAAGTCAACGTGACCAGCGCCTGGTCTGACTCTCCGGCCGCCACACTGGACGGGATGTCTATTGTCACATTCATGATTTGGCTCTCACCTGCCGGCACCGGCCCGACCGTCGCCGGAGCGCTGGTCGACCAGGCGTTGCCACTGACGGTCACGTCGAACGTGTCGTCCGTGTTGCCGTCGTTGGTCACCTGCAACGTGTAGGTCTCTGTTGTCCCCGGATCGCCCGATCTGGAAGCCGTTGCCGGTGCGACCGTCACGCCGTAGACGGGGCCGACGAGCGCCCACCTGGCAAAGTGCGGTTCGTAGAAGGGCGGGTACTCGAACGTGATGCCCGGTTTGATCAGGAAGGTGCGGTCGTAGAAGTAGATCGGTATCACTGCCGCCTCGTCCTCCACCAGAATTTGATCTGCCTCCTGATAGTAGGCTATCCGCAAGGTCTGGTTTGTCTCTGTCAGTGCCATGCTTGTCAACTGCCGGTAGCGGGCGTTGTCCCAGCCGGTAAACTGGATGTTGGAATCAGGATGAAAGAGATCGTTCAGCATGTTGTGGGCGTCCCCATAGTCCATGATCCACCCCATCCGGTAAGCGTTGTAGGAGCAAGCGCCGGGCTCCTCGCGGCAGCCATTGAGAAGGCCCAGGTAGTCTTGCCAATCGGCGTAGACCGTGGTAACGGTGATGCCCAGACTGTTCCGCCACTGGTCGGCCACTGCGTCAATGAGATCTATGTGGCCAGAGTTGGCCCGCAGCTCGAGGCCGGGGAACCCCGCGCCACCAGGATACCCCGCTTGCGCCAGGTAGATCTGTGCCTGGGTTGGATCGAAAAGGTAGCCCACAGCTTCGTTCTGGTAGCCCGGTATCTCTGGTGGGATGACGCTGGTCGCTCCTTCCCGCCAGGGCGTGTTGAGGACGTCACTCAGGATGTACGTACGGTCAATCGCCGAGGCCAGCGCCTTGCGCACGGCGGCATTGTCCGTTGGCGACAGTTGGGTGTTCATCCCCAGGTAGTAAACCCCAGGCCGTGGTTTCCGCTGAAACTCGGCACTCAACACGGGGTCGGACAGAATTCGGGTCAACTCGGCATCCGGCGTGCTGCTCACGTCCACCAGATCGTTTTCGTAGGCCGCCAGTTGGTCGCTTTCGGGTATAACGGGCAACAGCACTCGCTCAATGGAGACCTGCGCCGCGCTGTAGTAGAGCGGGTTCCTGTTCAGTACCAGCCAGTTACCGTGATCCCATTCTGCCAGCGTATAGGGGCCGTTGCCCACAAAGTGCCCCGCCTCTGTCCAGTCGGGGTCGCTGCCGATGAGGTCCAGTCGCATGGGGTAGGTGGCGAGTGTGGCCATGATGCCGGGGAAGAAGGGGGCCGGCTCCCTGAGGGTGAATCTCAGTGTGTAGGTATCTACAACATCAACACCCACTTGGTTGGGGTCGGTGATTTCTCCCCAGTTGTACTCCTCCGCCCCTTCGAGCCAGTATATCAGTTCAGGGTAGTAGCCCCCCGTGTCCGGATCGAGCAGACGGATGACCCCGTCCTCGTAGTGCTGGGCCGTCACCGCTTGATTATCGGACCAGAGCGCATCGGAGCGCAGGGTCACGGTGTAGACCAGGCCATCGGGAGAGACGGTATGTGTGATCGCTCCTGCCGCCTCGATGCTGCCGTCTGCCCGATAGCGATACAGAGACTCCATCAACTGAGCAAGAATCAGGCGGCTGGCAGAGTCATCGCCCCGGTTGATATCCAGGGTCGGCGGTTCGTGGTCTATGGGATAAGCAAAGGAGGCGCGAGAGATTGTGTGGGCCTGGGCGCTGCTTCCCGGTATTTCGTTCGCCGTCACGGCGACATTGTTGACCATCGCTTGCATCTTTGGGATGTTGGGTGAGACCTGAGCAGTGAGCGTGACTACAACGGACGTGCCGGTGACTATTGTGCCCGGCGGGCAGACGACGGTACCTCCCCAGCCGCCGTCGGTGATGACGCACCCTTCCACCGAAGACGCCACGCCTGTGGCCCGCTGCCAGCTATCCAGCGTATCGGTCAGGACGGCGCCGGTGGCGTCCACCTCCCCATCGCTGGTGACGATGATGGTGTAATCAAGCGACTGGTTGGGCTTTACGGTGACGGCCGACGACTGCTTGACGAGGCTCAAGTGAACGCCGGGGTACTCGTCCGCGCCGATGTCAGGCGCCCAGCCCATGGGCCGCACTTGCAAGTCTATGTCTTGCTCTACGCCGGAGTTCACCCCAGTGTCACGGGCGGGCGAGGTCGGGCCGATGTGGTAGTCTCCCGCGCCGGGGTCCACGAAGGCCGGAGCGCCGGTAATTTCATGGGTAACTGTGAGACTTCCTGCCCCGCTGGTATTGTCCCCGTTGCCGAACCAGAGCACGCCGTTGAGGGTAGCCGCAGCGCTGGAATCAACGATGACACCCGTCGTCTGGCTGACCAGGATCATATTGGTTAGAGCAACAGTGCTCGATCCTGCCACGTGCAGGCCCTCATCATAAAGACCGCCGGTATTGTCAGTGATGGTGTTGTGGCGTAATTGCACGGTAGAGTTGTACGCCCAGATCCCGCTGCCACTGCCCCCGGTTGTAATCGTGTTGTCTGTGACAAAGTTGTTCTCTAGCACATCTACACTAAAGTCCAGGTGTACTCCACCACCGTCGTGGGCGATATTGGAAACGATGACGTTGGCCACAACTGTGGTGTTGCTGTTCTTGTACAAACGCAGTCCGCCGCCAAAGCTTCCGGCCTCGTTGCTGACGATGGTGTTCCCGCTGACCGTAGCAGTGCTCCCTCCCACTTGCAACCCGCCGCCATCATAGGTGACAACGTTAGACGCGATGATGTTCCCACTGATTATAGCCGTGCTGTTCCACACGTATAGCCCGCCGCCAGACTGGGCCGAGTTGGAGATGATGTCATTCGCCTTAATCTGGGCCGGGCTGTCATGCAGGTACAGCCCGCCGCCATAGGTGATGGCGGTGTTGGCCGAGATGGCGTTGCCGCTGATTGTGGTGTTGCCCCAGCCCGTCACACCCAGCCCGCCGCCTCGGTGTTGGGCCGTGTTGCCGGTGATGGTGTTACTGCTGATGGTGCTGCCACTGAGCGTGGCGTCGTTGCCCGAATTCACATCCAGCCCGCCGCCACGACTGGGCGGATCGGGATCGCCAGGGGCGCCTCCTTCGTTGGTGGCGGTGTTGCCAGAGATGGTGTTGCTGATGACCGTGGCGGCGCTTTCCCACAGGGACAACCCACCACCCCAGTTGGCCGTGTTGGAGTAGATATTGTTTCCCTGGATCGTGGCATCGCTGCGGTCCACGAACACGCCGCCGCCAAAACTGGCCGTGTTGCTGTACACCCGGCAGTTGCTGAGCGTGGCCATGGCGGTCAAGATGAATACCCCGCCACCGGCGCTGGACCCCGTTGCCCACGCGTGGCCGCGCAGGTTACCGGCGTCGCCGCCGGTGATGCGCAGGTTTTCGATCGTGGGAGTAATCTCTCCGGCGATGACCAGCGTCCGCCCCTGTCCCTGGGCGTCCAGCGTGGTGGGGTAGAGGTCGGAGTCTGGAGGTCCCCAGTCATATCCATCGTAGCCACCTCGGATGGTCAGTGTCTTGCTGATATAGACTACCTGGGTGATGACCGTGAAGTCGCTAGGTTCCCAACTGTCGCCTAACGTATATCCCAGAGGTATTGGGGCGGTATGAACGTCGGTGTAGGTGCCTCCACCGACCAGGATCGTGTCCCCCGGGCTGGCCTCGTCCACGGCGGCCTGCACGCTGCTGTAGCAGGGGCTGCCCGCGCCGCAGTTTCCGCTGGATTCTACATAGTGGGTCGTCCCCTGGGCGGACACCAGCGTCGTGCCCAGGACCCACAGCAGGGCCAAAGTCAGTCCCAGGCCCAGGGCTAGGGCCAGGGTTGTCATAATTCGTCTCGTTTTCATGATCTGCACCTTCCTTTTTTGACCACAGATTACACGGATTTCACTGATTTTTTATTCCATCTGTGCACTTGTCCTGGACTGACAAGTACGGGGTAGCCTGGTTAATTTATGGCGCTCTCCCAGATTCTATATGCGCCCTTCAGGAGGATGGTTGTCATGGCGATTGTTGGGATTGCGCTTGTGCCAGGTTCAGATGGGCGCCTAACTCTTGAAAGATGGCAATGGCGCGCCTCAGAGCGGCATCTGCTTCAGGGCGGCGTTTCTGCTCGCGGTAAAGGAGCCCTAACTGGAAGAGCGTTTGGCCAACCTCATAACGGCTGTTCAGTTCCTCCAGGATGCGCAGACTCTCCTGTAGTTCCTGTTCTGCCTGGGTCGATTCCCGGTCCCGGCGGGCCAGGTGGACCTGTCCCAGCACGCGACGGGTGGCTCCTTCTTCCAGGCGCATCTCCTGTTCCTGGGCCAGGGCCAGGGAGCGTTGGGCACAGTCCAGGGCTTTGTCTAGTTCTCCCTGACCCAGATGGGCCTCGGCCTGGTGCCGATATACTTCGGGCAGGAAATCGGCCGAGTCAATTTGCTGGAACAACTCCATGCTTTTCTGCAGAAGGGACGTGGCTTTGTCCGGATCGCCACGCCGCAGAGCCACCGTGCCCATGTTATTGTGCAGCAGGGCGATAGCGTAGGTGGAGCCGAGTTCCTGCCACATCTCCAGGCTCTGCCGGTTATAACGGGTGGCCTGATCCAGGTTCCCCTGATTCAGGTACACTCCGCCCAGGTTAAGGGTAATAACAGCCTGGTAATAAGCATCGCCGACCTTGCGCTTGATCTCCAGGGCACGCAGGTAGTGTTCGGTGGCGCGGGGCCAGTCCCCCTGTTCGAAATAACCGTTGCCCAGATTGATGTGGGCCTCGCCTGCCCCGGCTATGTCCTCGATCTGCTCGTAGATACCCAGACTTTGCCGGCAGAACTCGATGGTGCGGGCTGTGTCGCCGAGCCGGCTGTAAATCAACCCCATCAAATAGTAGGCGTGGGCAACGACGGATTGTCTCTCACGGCTCTTTACCTTTTCGGCAATGGCCAGGCTCTTGTGACACCATTGGAGCGCCTCGGCGTTGTTCCCCTGGCGGTGGTAGATGCCGGCGCCCATCAAATAAATGCGCGCCGCCTCGACGACCTCCATTCCTTCGAGAGCTATCAGCCCACCACGCAGCCAATCGAAAGCAGGGGCATAGTTGCTCTTTTGCTCGTGGATGAAGGCTGTCTTGCGACACAGGTCAGCCAGGCGGCAGGCTATTTCCTCCGCCGAGGCGCGGACCACCATCACCAGGTCCAGTGCCTGGTAGTTGTGAGCCAGTGCTTCGTCATAGTCACCCACGGTAGTCAACACTTCGCCCAGTCGCTCGTGCGCTGCCAGTTGGCGGTCCTCGCTCTCCGGAACGTGCTCTGCCACCTTGATAGCCTGGCGGAAGTGGTGGACGGCAGCCTCGTTGGCATAGATGTTCTGTGCCTTGCGACCGGCCTGCAGGTGATAGTCGAGGGCCTTTTCCCACTCCTCGGCCAGGCCAAAGTGGTAGGCCAGCACTTCCCAATATTCGGCCAGCCGGCCAGCCCGCTGAGTCTCGATCGATTCGCCGATGCGACGGTGCAGCGGACGGCGGTCGGCGTAGAGAAGGCTTTCGTAGGCCACCTCGCGAGTCAGGATGTGGCGGAAGAGGTACAGCAGCTCAGGGTGGGGGCCTTCCAGGATCTCTCGCTGCGAAAGCTCGTCCAGCCGTTCGCGCAGTTCCCCATCCGCCTGTCGGTAGGGATAGATGGCGCTAAGCAGCCAATGCCCGAACTCCTGGCCGATGACCGAGGCGACCCGCAGCACGTTGCGGCTGCTTTCACCCAGGCGGTCTATGCGGCTCATGATCACCCGGTTGACCGAGTCGGGCACCTCGATCTTCTCCAGATCGGTGCGGGCGTGATACGTGCCTGTCTTTTCGTCGAGTGTCAAATAGTTCTCGATGAGAGAATGAGCCACCTCCTCAATGAAGAGCGGGTTGCCACGCGACTTGTCCAGGATCAGTCGCTTGAGATGGTCCGGCATCTGAGGCGTGGTGGGCAGGAGAATCTCCAGCAGGCGAAGGCTGGCCTTATCAGAAAGCTCCTTCAGCCGGAAGCCGGTGTGATAGGGGAGGTCGGTCACGCCCAAGGCCAATGACTCCTCTAGCCGGTGGGCCAATACCAGTAGCAGGGGCCGGCCGGTCACCTGGCGCGCTACCTGGTTGACCAGTTCGACGGAGGTGTCGTCGGCCCATTGCAGGTCGTCTATGGCCAGCAGCAGGGGCTGCTCGCTGGCGACGTGATCCACCAGGCCGGTCACGACGCGAAAGATCGTCCGCTGGCGGGTCTGGGCGTCGAGAGCACGCACCAGGTCAGTCTCTTGAATGTCCTCCAGGCCCAGCAGCCGGCCGATCAACGTCGTCCAGTCGCGCCAGGTTGGGTCCACTTCCTGCAAAAGGGCTTCGATCTTTTCCAGCTTGATCTGGTGCGAGTCGGCAGGGTTGAAGCCAAAGAGGGCGCGGAGCAGTTCCAGCCAGGGCAGGTAGGGCGTGTGGCGGCCAAAAGAGGGACAGGCGGCACCGAGGCTCAGGGCTCCATGCTCAGTCCAGTGGGCGGTCATTTCGTCGAGGAGACGCGACTTGCCCAGCCCCACGTCACCGACGATGGTGAGCACCTGCGTTTCGCCGGCCAGCCCCAGGTCGGTGAGTTCGTGGATGGCCCGCCATTCGTCGTCGCGACCTATCAGGGGGCGGCGTTCGCGGGTGCGGCGCTCTTGCAGACCCAGCACCTCGTAGTTGTGCACGGGCAGCGATTTGCCCTTGACCCGCACCGCTTCCTGTTCGTGGAGCAGAAAGGCGCCATCGGACTGGTGGGCGGTGCTTTGACTGACGAGCACCTGGCCCTCGGTAGCCACGGCCATGAGACGGGCGGTGAGGTTTACTTCGTCGCCCATGACCGAGTATTCCTGGCGGGTGAACGAACCGACGTTGCCGGCAAAGACGAGGCCGGTGTTGACGCCGATGCGTTGTTTGAGAGAGAAGGAGCCACAGGAGGTGTCAAGTTTGGTGAAGGCAGCCATCGCCTCCTGCATTTCCAGTGCTGCCCGCGTGGCTCGTTCAGGGTCGTCTATGTGAGCGCGGGGCGCGCCAAAGAGGGCCATGATGCGGTGGCCTACGGCATAGCTGTCCACCTTGTTGACCACGCCGCCGTACCGGGTGATGATGCGCTCCATCGTCGTAAAGTGGGCGTTGAGAACCGCTGTGACTTCGGCCGTGCGCGCTTTACCCAACTGCTCAATGATCTCGTCAATGCCGTAGAAATTGGCGAACAGGACTGTCACCTGACGGTATTCGCCGCCGATGACGATCCGTTCCGCATCCAGCTTGATTTTGTCCATCAGACCGGGCGGCAGGAAAAGTTCTAGAGCCCGGATGCGCCGTACTGTATCGGCAATCCAGGGTAGCAGCTTGTCTCCCGCCGGTGGAGGGGGCAGCGCGGCCAGGGGATTCTCCGGCGCGCCACGCGGCCCAGGAGCGCCCGCCTGTAAGCCAACCAGTTGGCGAAAACTATCCCGCCTTTTGTCGGTGATTGCCAGGTCGGCGACAGCGTCGTTGGTTGCTGTGTCTATAAAGATCTCGCCGGCTGATGCCAGGTCTTCCGCCTGGGCCATCTGGGCCATCGCCCGGCCCATCACGGCGAACTCTATGCCTTCTTTCGAACCCAGGTTGGCCATAAAAAGCGGGCCAGTGCCCAGCCCTACGGTCATCCGCAGCCGAAAGATCCCTTGAGAGGTGACAGTTTCGGAGAAGCGGGTCATGGTGGCTTGCATCTGTAGCGCGGCCATGCAGGCGCGGAGCGCGTGGGCTTTGCCGCCAAAGAAGACGAGCAGCGCATCGCCGCCGAACTTGAGCAGATCGCCGCCATAGTGATCGGTCACTTCTAGCAAGGCGGCAAAGAAGCGATTTACGATGGCTGTGATCTCTTCAGCGCCCTCTTTGCCCAGACGGGAGAGTTTTTCCGACATGGCAGTGAAGCCAGAAATGTCGGCGAACATCACCGTGCCGTAGGTAAAGCCCCCTTCTACTTTGCCAGGCTCCGGCTTTGCCAACAAAGGACCGACGACCTGGCGGGGAAGGTACGTGGAGATGGTACGCAATAGTGCAATGAGATGTTGCACGCAAGATTGCGCATCCCTGATCTCGTCGCCAAGGAGGCATTGCCGCTCAAGAGACGAGGGTAGATAATTGCGCAAGGCCACAACCAGTTCGGGATTGGTCATAAAGCTGCCCTGTTCTAACATCACCATCCTGCTAATCTGGCTCTTTCGGCAAAAGGAGTCTCACCTTTTGAATTATACCCCAAAATGGACTGCCTTGCCAACTTATCCATTATAGATCAAAAAAGTTTGATTTCAGTGTGTAAATGGTTAAAAAGTGGTTAGAAGGGGAGCTTTTTAGTTCTAACGAATTTCTAACGAATATCTCACGGAAATCTAACCTTTCACCAGTATAATATGACAGTATAATATGATTGTGAACGGCGCGTACTGATCCAACGGAAACGTCTTGTCGAACGAAAGGCAGCGGAGGAAGGATTGGTCATGTCCATCCAGAATCAGATCAAGACCTATATCCTGGAGAATTTCTTGTTCAGTGACAACGGCTACGAGTTGGCAGAGGATGCCTCGTTCCTGGAAGAGGGCATCGTGGACTCGACCGGCGTGTTAGAGTTGGTGATGTTTGTCGAGGAGGCTTTTAACATCGCTGTCGAGGACGAGGAAATCGTGCCGGAGAATTTTGACTCGATAGGCCAATTGACGGCGTACATTCGCCGCAAGGCAGTCTGACGTGGCGGCGGGTGCTGGTTATGGCCCGTCCCCACCGGGAGGCATCGCCAGAATGTTAGTTCAGGGCTTTCTGCAAAACAGCGCCAGGCGGTTTCCCGACAAGATGGCCCTGGTCTGCGACGGCCAGCGATTGACCTACGCTCAAGTCGAAGCGCGCGCCAACCGGCTGGCCCACGCGCTCGTTGCCCACGGCGTACAGCGGGGCGACCGGGTGGCCGTCTACCTGCCTAACTCGGTGGAAGCGGTGGTCGCCATCTTTGCCATCCTCAAAGCTGCCGGGACGTTCGTCGTCGTCAACCACACTACCAGGCGCGACAAGTTGGTCTACATCCTCAATAACTGCCGGGCCACGGCCCTCTTTACCTCACACCGGAACACTCCTCTGGCGGTCGAGGTTCACGCGGCTGTACCCTCGCTCAAGTTCATCGTGCTGAGCGGCAAACGAGCCACCGCAACCACAACCGAAGATGAGGGCTTTTACGCCTTCGACGATTTGCTGGCTGCCTGTCCCGCCACCCGCCCGGCCTGCCCTACCATTTACCAGGACCTGGCCTGCCTCATCTATACCTCCGGCAGCACCGGCGAGCCCAAGGGTGTCATGTCAGGCCACAACAACGTCGTCTTTGCTTCCGGCTCTATCATTCAATACCTGGAGAACACCGCCGGCGACATCGTCATCAACGTGCTGCCCCTGTCCTTTGACTACGGCCTCTACCAGTTGCTCATGGTCTTTCGCTTCGGCGGAACACTGGTGCTGGAAAGATCCTTTGCCTACCCGGCGGCGATTCTCAGAAAAATGGAGGCAGAACGGGTGACTGGCTTTCCCGGTGTGCCGACCATCTTTGCCATTCTGCTCCAGATGGACCTCAGTCCCTACGACCTGAGCAGTCTGCGCTACATCACCAACACGGCTGCTGCCCTGCCACCCAGCCACATCGTGGCTCTGCGCGAGAAATTCCCCTGGGCAACACTCTACTCGATGTATGGCCTGACCGAGTGTAAGCGCACACTTTACCTGCCGCCAGACCAACTGGAGGCGCGTCCCGGCTCGGTGGGCATTGCTATCCCCGGCACCGAGGTCTGGATCGAGGACGAGGGTGGGAATCGCGTGGGACCGGGCGTCGTCGGCGAGTTGGTGATTCGTGGCTCGCACGTCATGCGCGGCTACTGGGAGAACCCCGGGGTGACGGCCGAATGTTATCGCCCCGGTCCCACGCCGGGCGAGCGAATCCTCTACAGCGGCGACCTTTTCAAGACGGACGAGGAAGGCTACTTTTATTTTGTCGCCCGCAAGGACGACATCATCAAGAGCCGGGGCGAAAAGGTATCGCCCAAAGAGGTAGAGAACGTGCTGTACAGCCTCGAGGGCATCCTCGAAGTGGCAGTCATCGGCGTGCCCGACCCGATTCTAGGCCAGGCCATCAAGGCCTTCGTTGTGCCGGACGGCGTCGCGCTGACGAAAAGAAATGTCCTCCGCCACTGCCGCGCCTGCCTGGAAGACTTTATGGTGCCGCAGTACGTCGAGTTTCGCGCCAGCCTGCCCAAGACGAGCAGCGGCAAGATCAAAAAGACAGACTTGAGTTAGTAAGACATTGGAAGGTTGGAAGACTGGAGATTGACAGATTGACCAACCTTCCAGCCTTCCGAGGAGCTGTATCTTCTCAATATTTTGGGGCATCGCTCAGACCTCCGAGGTTTTTGTCCCAAATTCAGACGCGATGTGGCGAATAGGGAGCCTCAGAAGCCATGTGATGCCGTCAATTAAGGAAACCTCGGAGGTCTTGCCCCATCTTTTTGAGAAGATACGAGGAGCTTATGTGCGGCATCGTCGGTATCTATAACCTGACCGGAGCCCGGCCTATTGACCAGGCTCTGTTGGAGCGGATGTTGGGCCTGATCCGGCACCGAGGCCCCGACGATTTTGGCATCTACCGTGACGGCCGCGTCGGCCTGGGGAACGTCCGCTTGAGCATCATTGACCTCAGCACCGGCTTGCAGCCTATCTCTAACGAAGACGAAACAGTGTGGATCGTCTTCAACGGCGAGATTTTCAACTACGTGGAACTGCGGCCCGAACTGGAGGCCCAGGGCTACCACTTCACTACCACCTCTGACACCGAGGTCATCGTCCACCTCTACGAGCAGTACGGCCCCCGCTGCGTGGAGCACCTCAATGGCCAGTTTGCCTTTGCCATCTGGGACCGGCGGCCCGAAACTGGCGGCGGCACGTTGTTTATGGCCCGCGACCGGGTAGGCATCTGCCCGCTGTTCTACACTGTGGCCGATGACATGCTGATTTTTGGCTCCGAGATCAAGGCCATCCTGGCCCACCCCACCGTCAGCGCCCGGCTCGATTTGACCTCGCTGGCCCAGGTGTTCACCTTCTGGACAACGCTGGCCCCGCGTACCGTTTTTGAAGGCATCGTCGAGGTGCCGCCGGGACACACCCTCACCGCCCGCGAGGGACAGGTTTCGGTGGAGCGCTACTGGGGCTTGAGCTTCCCGGAGAATGGGCATGGCGAGGGGCTCTCCGACGACGAGTACGTCGAGGGCCTGTGGGAACTGCTGGTGGATGCCACCCGGATTCGGCTGCGGGCCGACGTGCCGGTGGGTGCCTACCTCAGCGGCGGGCTGGACTCGTCCACCATCACTGCGCTCATCCGCAACTATACCGGCAACTATCTCAAGACTTTCTCCATTGCCTTCGCCGACCCGGCCTTTGACGAGCGGGCGCACCAGGAACAGATGGTCGAGTTCCTGGCTACCGACCATCGCCGCGTGGAGTGTACCGGCGCAGACGTGGGTCGCGTGTTTCCCGACGTCATCTGGCACACCGAGTGGCCCGTCCTGCGCACCTCGCCGGCGCCAATGTTCTTGCTGTCAGAGTTGGTGCGGCAGAACAACATAAAAGTAGTGCTCACCGGCGAGGGAGCCGACGAGTTCCTGGGCGGCTACAACATTTTCAAAGAGGCCAAGCTGCGCCACTTCTGGGCGCGAGACCCCGATTCGGCTATGCGGCCGCTGCTGCTGAAGCGGCTCTATCCTTACGTGCAGGACTTGGGCAGCGGCGGTTCTTTTCTGGAAGCGTTCTTCCGCAGAGGCCTTGCCGAGACCGGCCGGCTCGACTATTCCCACGCCATCCGCTGGACTAATACCGCGCCGCTGCGCCGCTTATTCTCGCCCGGAGTCCAGGCGGCTCTTGACGGCTACGACCCCGTGGCCGATGCCGTCGCTGGGCTGCAGCGCCACCCTGCTTTTGAGCGCTGGACGCCGCTGGCGCGGGCGCAATACATCGAGGTCAGCATCTTTATGTCGGAGTACCTGCTCTCGTCTCAGGGCGACCGGATGTTGATGGCTCATTCGGTGGAAGGTCGCTTCCCCTTTCTGGATCACCGGGTCATCGAGTTCGCCAGCCGCGTCCCGCCCCGGCTCAAGATCCGTGGCTTGAACGAAAAGTACATCCTCAAGCGGGCCGTGCAGGGCATGTTGCCCGAGTCGGTCTACGCCCGTGCCAAGCGACCCTACCGCGCGCCGATCCATCGCAGTTTCTTTGGTGACGGTTGCCCGGCCTACGTGCAAGAGCTGCTGTCACCAGAAGCAATCCGCGCAGCCGGGTACTTTTACCCGCTGGCCGTGATCCGCCTGGTCAAGAAAGCGCAAGGCGCGCACCCCCTGAGCGAACGGGACAACATGGCTCTGGCCGGGGTGCTCTCTACCCAACTCCTCCATCGCCAATTCGTCGAGAACTTTCCAGGCCGGCCTATCCCTGCCATCACGCCCTTGAAACTCTGCGTCGGCCCGTAAGGGCGAGGCAAGCCGGAGGGTAGCTCTTTAGCGCCGACATCATCAATCCGACTTGCCTCGCTTTTACCCTAACACGAATTATTGAAAGAATTGAAAGAATAGAGAGAGACTATGCCCTTCCACAAAGACGTTCTCAAAATTGATCCCGCTGCCGTAACTGAGAAACTGGTGGCCAACCTTCGCCGGGATGTGCGCCAGACGCTGCGCCGCTCCGGGGCGGTGGTGGGCATCAGCGGTGGCGTGGACTCGTCGGTGGTGCTGGTCCTCTGCGTCCGCGCTTTTGGCCCAAAAAGAGTCGTCGGCGTGATGATGCCGGAGAAGGACTCTAGCGGCGACAGCATCGTGCTGGCCCGCAAAGTAGCCAATCGGTTCGGTGTCGAAACCGTCGTCGAGGACATGACCGGCGCGCTGGTCGGCTTTGGCTGCTACGCCCGCCGCGACGAGGCCATCGAGCGCGTCTTCCCGGAATACGACCCCAGCTACAAGGCCAAGATCGCGTTACCAGGCAGTGTGCTGGACAGCGATGCCCTGAATGTTTTCTACTTGACGATCATCTCTCCGGAAGGCGAGGAGAAATCGAAACGGCTCAACCTGCACGATTACTTGCAGATCGTGGCTGCTTCCAACTTTAAGCAGCGCAGCCGCATGGCTATGCTCTATTACCACGCCGAACTGCGCAACTATGCGGTGGTGGGTACACCCAACAAGAACGAGCATGACCAGGGCTTCTTTGTCAAGTGGGGCGACGGGGGCTATGACGTGGCCCCCATCCGGCACCTCAACAAGACCCAGGTCTACCAATTGGCCGAGTACCTGGACGTGCCGCTGGACATCCGCCAGACAACGCCAACCACCGACACTTACAGTGCCCACAGCTCTCAGGAAGAGTTCTTTTTCCGGTTGCCCTTCGAGCTGATGGACCTGCTCTGGTACGCCCTGGAGCACGACGTGCCGCTGCCCGAGGTGGCAGATGTAATGGGCCTCACAGAAGAGCAGGTGCGGCGCGCCTTTGTCGACCTGACCCGCAAGCAGCGCACGACGCAATACCTGCGCACCCTGCCCATTGAGTATGGATAGAAGAAAATAGCCAGCCGGCGCACGCCGCCGATGCTATATACATAACTGGCCCGGACGGGGCAAGCAGAACCCTGTCCGGGTCGTCCATTTTCCGCGCCCCCGCGTCAACTTGACACTCTCTCCCACCTGTGGTAAAGTGAGGCAAGAAGGGAGGAAACTTGAACCAGACATCCTGTCTTGACTCACTGCGCGCCGACCCGATCTCCTGGCTATTGGAGCCGGGGAACCCGGCAGTTCGCTACCTGGCTCTGACCGGCCTGCGGGATCGCCCTGCCGACGACCCGGAGATCGTCGCCGTCCGCCAGGCGATCCTCGCCTGGGGCCCGGTGCGGCGCATCCTGGATGCCCAGTGGCCGGAGGGCTACTGGATGCACCCCGGCGTGGGTTACAGCCCCAAGTATAAAGCCACCGTCTGGCAGATCATCTTTCTGGCAGCGATGGGAGTGCCCCGCTGCGAGCCGGTGACGCGGGCGGTCGAGTACGTTCTGACTCACAGCCGCCTGCCGGACGGGCGCTTCTCGGCGCGCAAAGACGACAAAGGGACTCTTCTCTGCCTCAACGGGAACCTGCTGCGCGCGCTGGCTTGGTTCGACTACGCCGATGACCCGCGCGTGGTGGACACGCGCCAGGCCATGGTTGCACAGATCGCCCACGACGGCTGCCGCTGCCGCTACAATGCCCTGGCAGACAGCCCTCCGCCCCGCATGAGCGACGGCCTGCCTTGTGCCTGGGGCGCGATCAAGGCCCTCGGCGCACTGGCATCTCTGCCGCTGGACCAGCGCACGCCGGAGGAACAGACAGCGGTCCAACAGACCGTGGGCTTTTTGCTGGCCCACGACCTGGCTGACGGCGACTATCCCACTGCCACCGAGCCGAGCCCGCTCTGGCACAAGTTCGGCTTCCCCCTGGGCTACACCTCGGATGTGTTGGAGGCACTGGAAGTGCTGCTCCAGGCTGGCGTCCCCGCCGATCACCCGCGCCTCCAGGCCGCGCTCTCACTGGTGCTGGCCAAGCAGGACGATCGAGGCCGGTGGGTCCTGGAATACACACCCGGCAAAACCTGGGCCTCCTTTGGCTCCATAGGCAAACCCAGCAAATGGGTCACTCTGCGCGCCGTCCGCGTCCTGAAACGCGCACGATGAACGACGCAACATATCATCCCGAGCCGGCCGAGGGATGCAGCACGCAACATGTTTCTCATCCACACGCTGGCACTCCACCCATCTGGGTGGACACGCCTGACACCCTGGCAGCCCTGGTCCAATGTCTCGGCCAGGAGTCGGTCATCGCCGTGGACACGGAATCGAACAGCCTGTACGCTTACTTTGAGCAGGTTTGCCTCATCCAATTCTCCGTGCCTGGGGCCGACTATCTGCTCGATCCGCTGTCGCTGCCTGACCTCTCCACACTGGCGCCGATCTTTGCGGACGCGGCAATCGAAAAAGTGTTCCACGCTGCCGAGTACGACGTGATGGTGCTCAAGCGGGATCACGATTTTCAGTTCGCCAACCTGTTCGACACCATGATCGCCAGCCGGGTGCTGGGCTGGCCTCACCATGGCCTGGGGAGTATCCTGGCCAGGCACTTTGGCGTGGCGCAAGACAAGCGAATGCAGCGCCACAATTGGGCGCGCCGTCCACTCAGCGCCGGCGAGATGGAATATGCCCGCCTGGACACTCACTACCTGCTACCTTTGCGCCGCATCTTGCTGGCAGAGTTGCGAGAAACTGGCCTGTTGGCCGAGGCGCGAGAGATGTTCGCCGAGGTGACGGCTGCCGTCTGGCAGGGGGGCGATTTCGACCCGCACGGCTTCTGGCACATCCGGGGCGCTCGCGACCTGGATCCGGCTGGTCAGGCAGTCTTGCGCGAATTGTATCTCTTTCGCGACCGCGAGGCGCGCCGGCGCGACCGCCCGCCGTTCAAAGTCATCGCCAAGGCGACGCTGTTGCGCCTGTCCAAAGCCCGGCCCCGGACTCGTGGCGAACTGGGTCGCATCAAAGGCATGTCGCCTTACCTGGTTCGCCGCTATGGGCGAAGCGTGTTGCAGGCCATCGCCCGGGGCCGGCGCGCCAGACCGCCGTCGCCGCCCCGGAGGCTCAACCATCGCCGGCCCTCCCCTGCCGTCACCACACGCTACGAGGCGCTTCGCGCGTGGCGCAAGTCCCGCGCCGTGCGGCGAGGTGTTGATTCCGACGTCATCGTCTCCAACGCCGCTCTCATGTCCCTGGCGCGCCGCCGGCCGGCAACGCTAAAAGACCTGGAAGAGATGGACATCCTGGGGACGGTCAAACGGACAAAATACGGACAAGAGATCCTTGAAATATTGTGGCAAAGATAGTTATAGCTATACAAGGTGCAGGGCCTCCTGGGGGCGCTCGAGGCGTCTCTGCCGCCTCTCCCGTCCATACCCTAGCGAAGCTGCGCCACCCTAGCGAAGCTGCGCCTCAAACCGACGAGTGCAAACTTGTCATTCTGAGCGAGCGGAGCGAGCGAAG
>CAYNKW010000011.1:28458-37518 GCA_964397845.1 uncultured Anaerolineae bacterium | reverse complement strand
ACTGGTGCCGAAGGTGGGAATTGAACCCACATGGGCATAAAGCCCACTGCGCCCTGAACGCAGCGCGTCTGCCTGTTCCGCCACTTCGGCATCTTGTTTCGTCATAGTCACTCGGTGTGACGGGCTATAATTTATCACCGATCGCGATTTTTGTCAAATGACATTGGCTCCGTTTCCCTATAGCGGCGTCGGCTAGGAGTAGGGGCTGCTATTCTGATGGCTGAGAAACCTCCGGTCCGGCAATCATAAGGCAAGCGTCGAGCAGTGGCCTTCCATTCTGGTCTGTGATAGGGAGCCTCTCAAGGGTCGCCAAGTAATACATTCCCACCGCGATTTGATAGGCTCCCGGCGGCGCATCCGGTGCGATGGTCAACTCATATTTGTCCTGGATTCGCTCTCCCTCGTCCCACAGGTACGTGGGGTACATTCCGCTCTGGGGCTGATTGTCCTTCTGGCTGTGCATCTGTCCTGTTGGATCGAGCAAGTGCAAAAAGACGGTATAATCTCCTGTTGGTTTGCGAACCGCTTCCCAATAGAGGGTAAGGTGAACGGTTTCGCCAGGTTGCACCTGGGTCGGTCTCAGGTCGTAGCCCAGCAGACGAAAATCTTGGCCCACGTCTGCGTAGACTGGGTGTGCGAAAGTGGTCTCATCAATCACTGGGCTCACTTTGTGAACCCAGACGTAGGGCACATCATCGAATGTGACAACCAGCTTGGGTTGTCGTATCCGGTACATCTTCCACAGACCCTTCCACTTCCATGCGTCCATACCACGAACCACCCAGTTCCTGGCAAAGACCAGATAGTCCACTTTGTTGTCGGTCATGGGTACGGTCTTACCATGGAAATACTTGAAAAAGAATTCGTCTACCTGGGCCCCCACGACCAGCAAAGGCGACATGGGCAATTCGTTCAGATAGTCTGCGGCTATGTCCAGCCCTTCCCCTTGCTCCTGGCCAGCCACGATGCCTTTTTCCAGGATAGTCTTTGGCCCGCCAAAGATGCGATTGTAATGGGTGCCATAGTAGGGGTGACGCGGAATTGAAACGGCAAATTGGGCAGCGACGACCATAAACAACCCCAAGCTAAAGAGCCAATGGCGATCGCGTGCCAGCCAGCGGACAGCATAGACCGCGCCGAACCCCGCCACCACGTCCAGGAATTGGGAGGTGGGCAAATCGTAACGGGCAGCCTTCTTTTGGGCCAGCGTCATCTGTGCTGCGAAAAGGACGACAAAAGCGACTGCTAGCAGCAGTGCAAGTCGCCGGCGCCGATCCAGTTTTTGGCTAAAGAGGAAAGCGAAGCCCAGGAAAAAACATGGAAGTGTGATCGCGGTGGTCTTGAGAGCCAGGTTGACCGGGTAGAAGAGAAGCCCTGGATCTTCCAACGTCGTCTCACCCATAAAGAGGATGGGATTAGGATGGGGAGTGCGAGAGAAACGCATCGTTTCGCCGAAGGTCAGGCTCAGCGTATTGCCAGGTTGCACCCACATGGATGGCCACAGAAGACAATAGGTGACGGCAAGAGCCAACACCCAAATCCAAACAGCTCTCAGGGTATCGCCGGCTGCTTTGAGCCATTCACGCCACCTGGGTACAGACGACCCCGTCCTGGGCCTTGCCCGGAGCAATTCGCTCAACTTCCAGGCTCCCAGGCAGAACAAAAGATAGGGGACGAGAAATAACGACGGGGCTTTGGATAGCAACGCCAGGCCGGCCAAAATGCCAGACAGCACCATATAGCACCAACGGTTCTGCCCTGCTTGCCCAACGTACACCAGCATCCACAGAGCCGAGAGCATGACAAAGACACTCATCAGAGCGTCCAAGTGGAGGGTTTTGGAGATAAAGATGTGAAAAGGATCGAGCGCCAACAGTAGGGTGGACACGGCGGCCACATGGCGGTCAAAGATGCGGCTCAACAAAAAGTAGGCCAGGACGATCGCCAGCGAAATGACCAGCGCCAGCGGCAGCAGCTCGACGGCCATCTGCTGATGCAGTGGTTGCCGGTCAAAACCAGGAATGAAAGCACTGCCCAGCCAATTGGCTATCCCGGCCAACCACATCGTTGTGACGCCAGGATGGGGAGCCAACAGCGTGGCGGCCCAATCCCCCTTTGACACCGCCTGAATAAACTCTAGGGCGCGAAAGTGCCAGGTTGTCGAGCGGGCCACAGGGTAAATAGCCCTGGGCAAAAAGGCCAACAGGAATAGAACGAGGGGAAAAGAGAGCTTTGAAAGACCTTTTTGGCAACTTGGCCGAGATTTGGGATTTGAACAGCTTGTCAATCCAATCCCCTCAGGATGCTCGAAAACCCGGTCAGGGGCCAAGAATCACCTCGGTCAGGGAGAAGGCATCACGCCCGTCCTCAGTGGTCAGCCGTTGGGAGGTGTAAGGGCTGTACATGCCCACCAGAAGCGTGGCTGTGCCAGGTGCGGCCGAGGTATCAATGGCAAAGTAATGATGATCGCGGACGAGCCAATCCGGCCTCCACCAACTGGTCGCCCGATAGCCGTTGGCCGGCAGACCATCGTGCTGGCCGACCACCCATCCTGTGGCGTCCAAGAGGTGCACAAAGACAGCATACTCGTCCTGCACTTCTACCAGGCTGTCCCAGTAGAGGGTCAGACGCACCGTCTGACCAGGTGCCAGGTGAAAGGGGTCTTCCAGGGGAAGGAACTCGCCCCGGTCGTCGGCCACGGCCAGGTCAAAGCCGAGCAAGGCAATCTCGTCGTTCAACGCCTCTTGTCGTGGGTGCTGGATGCACAGTCCATCAGCCCGGCGCAGAAAGTAATAGCCGTCGGCTTCGATCCACAGGTCGAATTCTGTATCAGCCAGCAGGTTTTGCAGCGAATGGTTCAGATTTGCGGAATCGGCAAAGGGATAGGGGTTACTCTGCACATCCACCATCACGTACTCGGCTTTGTCCAGATCGTCTGGATAGACGGATATTTCTATGCGATGTGACAGGTGTGGAAGCAGGTCGCTCTGAGCGGAGACGACAGCATCGGGAGGCACCCGATCCAGCAACTCGTGCCCCAGGCATGTGTGCGCCGTCACCGTGAAGCGGCCCAAGTCGGCGTTCTGGGCCGGAGGGACAGGACTCAGCAGCCAGCAAGCGAACACCCCCACAAGCACCATGTAGACCGCAGCCAGCCGGGCAGCCCGACCCCGCCACCAGCCCCGCTCCTTGAGCCACAGTAGACCCACCAGCGCCGCCATGTACAGGATCGGCTGCAGCGGCGCGGGATACCAGTCCTGGAGAGTGTAAATTATTTCGTTGGTGCTGGCCAGCAGATAGCCAAAGGCCGGCAGGCTCAAAGCCAGCAGCGACGGGGCCAGCAGGCCCAGAAAGCCGCTCGGCCAGGCAACCCGCCAGACCGCAGCCAGGCGCTGTGGCGAGGTCACCGTTCTCAGAAGGATCAACGGATCGCGCAGTAGCGATTGGATAGCCTCTCCTGGCCCGCTTCCCAGGTATGAGTATTTGTTAAAGTAAGGATAGCCAGCCCCCCGAAAGTAGGAAACGACCTTGAAGGGAACGATGAAAAACCACAACGAGCCGAGGGCCACCAGGCCACCACCCAGTTTCCAGTCGCGCTTCCTGGCCAGCCAGTAGGCCCCAAAGGCCGTCACATAGATGGACATATCTTCTTTGGAAAGCAGCGCCAGCACCGATCCCAGAACGAGCCATCGCCTGTCTTCCTTGACCAGTCCGTATAGCGCCAGGGCCAGGCAGGGCAGCGCCAGAATCGTGCCCCGCAACTGGTTCAGACCCGCCACGTGCAGACTGGGGTTCAAGTAATAGACCAACAAAACGAATGGCGCCACTGCCGGCCATTTTTCTTTTGCTAGCCAGTACAACGGCAACCCACTGAACGCCAGGGCCAGCGTTTGCACCACGAACGTCACGCGCACGTCAGACCAGAGCCAATAGAGCGGCGCGACCAACGCCAGCAGCGGAGAAAAATGTGAGCCCAACAGAGGAAATGATTTCAGACTGTTGGCAAACCAACGACCGTGAGCCGTGTTCCACAAAGCCTGGTCATAGTATCCCAGGTCTAGCGCGTGGGTGTGAAACGTCGCGTGCTGGACAAAAGTCAGAACCAGGAAAACTGTGGTATAAGCCGTAAACAGCAAGTAGCCACTTTTGTCCCACAGTCTGCTGGCAAGAATTCTTTTTCCCACTACCCCCTCCACAATTACCCCAGGTACCCTAATCCCCGCAGCCGGTCTTCCAATTCCTGGGCTTCTTCCTGGCCGAGCGCGTATGCCTTTTCGGCCAGCGTAAGCTCGGCGGTTTCAAACTGCACCGGCAGACCGGCAAGGTGATCGCCAGCGTATATTTCGGTCAAGACGCGACCGTCCATGTCGCGGGGCACCGGCAGTCCAAAAGTGTACAAGACTGTCGGGGCCAGGTCTACGATGTTTGCACCCTCTATCCGCTGCCCCTCACGGACGTGAGGCCCATGCGCCATAAAGATGCCGTTGGCGCGATGGCAGCCCGAGTCGCCGCGAATCTGCTTGGTCACAATCCTGGCATTGGTTGCAAAGAGGGGAAAAGCAATGACCCGGTAGCCATCCATGACGAGGTGCAGATCTGGCCCCTCGTCACAGTGAGGGCCGTGGCAGACCTCCTCGCGAAAAATCACGCGATCTACCAATCTGCGACCGGTGTCGGGGTCAACGAACCGTTCCAGCAGGTCAACAACGCGCTGGCGCACCTGCTCATAGTCCTCTGGCGGCACGATGCCCTGCGGCTGGCGTCCCTTCACGTTCAGATAGACCTGGCCGACGTGTCCCATGGAATAAGCCACCGTGCGTGACCAGTCCACGTCGTCGAAGGAGAGAAACTTGCCTACCACGCGGTTGCGAGCTCGTTTGGACACCTTGAACGTGATGCTCTGCAATCCCAGATGCGCCAGCCACTCATAAGCTGTGGCCGGAGTAACTCCCAGGCGCGCCAGAGTGAATTTGAGTCGTGTCAGCACACCGCGTTTCAGCCGCAGCAGGCCGGCTTCCAAAAAGAGGTTGTTGAGATTCACCACCCGGTGCAACGGGCCAAAGCCATGATCGGACATGAGGAGGAGCGTCGTATCGTCGTTCAGTTGGGCCATGATTTCAGCCAGGGCCGCATCCACCCGCTGGTAGAGTTGCAGGATGGCGTCGCCATAGCGGCTGGCGCGAGCTGGATCGTGCCGGGGATGCGTAGAGTCCATGAAATGCCACAGCGCGTGTTGGGCTATGTCCAGGGCGAGAAAATGGACCATCATGAAATCCCACGGCTCGTTTTGTATCAAGGCCAGCGCGTAGCGTTTGCGTCGCTCGATGAGGTCCTGCAGATCGGCGATGAATTCGTCCTCGATGCCGTCTTTGTACTGCACCTTGGGCATCACCTGGTAGTGCCCTAGCTCTGCCTCATAACGACTCAAAAAGGCGGACGGGTAGGTAAAGCTGGCTCTCGATGGCGAAAGCAATCCGGCGATGAGAAAGCCGTTGACCGGACGCGGTGGAAAAGTGACCGGTACGTTCATCACGCCCACTCGCTTGCCCTTGCTGGACAAGATCTCCCACAGCATAGGGCTGTCAATGGCCGAGGCGTTGACCAGATCGAACTGGCCCTGGCAAGGGCGGATGTAGTCAAAGATACCATGTTTGCCGGGATTCTTTCCCGTGCTAAAGGTCGGCCAGGCCGGAGAAGTGACCGGAGGCACGGTAGAAGCCAGGTCTCCCCATGTCCCTTCGTCCATGAGCCGCGCAAGAGCAGGCAGCTTGCCTTCGACTGCCCAGGGACGGATGAGATCGAAAGTGGCTCCGTCGAGGCCGATGACCAACACTTTGGATTTGCTCATAGCGTTACTCGATGACCTCTCGAATCACATAGATGGGCTTGCCCTGCGTCTCGTGGTAGGTTCGCACGACGAGTTCGCCCAGCAGGCCCATGCTCACCAACTGCACGCCGACGACCATCAAAAGCACGCTCAACAAAAGCAATGGTCGGTCTATTTGGTAGCGGTAGCCATAGATGACCTTTTGAACAGAGAGATAAAGGCCCGTGATCACGCCCAGCACGAAGGACAGCAGCCCCAGGTTGCCAAAAAGCTGCATGGGCCGCGCCGAGTAACTGAGCATGAACCGCACGGTGAGCAGGTCCAGCAGCACCCGCACTGCACGCGACGGGCCGTACTTGGATCGGCCAAAGCGCCGGGGGCTGTGCGACACCGGCAACTCGGTCACCGAGACGCCCATCCAACTGGCCAGGGCCGGAATGAAGCGGTGCAACTCACCATAGAGATGCACGTTCTTGACCACGTCGCGGTGATAAGTCTTGAGCGAGCAGCCATAATCGTGCAGGTGGACGCCCGTCACTTTTGAGATGAGCCAGTTGGCGATCATTGAGGGTAGCTTGCGATCCAGAAAGTGATCCTGGCGGTCTCTGCGCCACCCACTGACCACGTCATAGCCCTCGGTCATCTTGTCCAGCAAACGCGGGATATCGGACGGATCGTTTTGCAGGTCGGCGTCAATGGTGACGACGACCTCGCCCTGCGCGCGGTCAAAACTGGCGGCCAGGGCGGCTGTCTGGCCAAAGTTGCGCCGGAAGCGCACTACTTTGACCTGGGGATTTTCCTCGTGCAACTGCTCGAGAATGGCAAAGCTGCCATCCGCGCTGCCGTCGTCGACGGCGATGATCTCGTAGCAGCGATCCAGGCCATCCAGCACCCTGATCAACTGGGTGAACAGAGGTTTCAGGTTCTGCGCCTCGTTAAAGACAGGGACGACGACGGAGAGAGCGATTTGGTTTTGTTTGTCCAGGGAATGGTCTGTCATAGATACCTATTTCAGAAGAGAACATCTCGTCGGCCACGAGGTAAAAGGATGGGATAGTAGCGAAGCTTCGCCTCAAACCGGCCTGGGAGAACGCGGCAAGCCCCTGGTCTTTGGGCCCAGGGACCAAAGGCCGCGACGTCCAGCTATTCGAACCGCAAAGCGTCAATTGGATTCAGCGCCGCCGCGCGGCTGGCTGGATAGAGGCCGAAGAAGAGGCCCACGGCAATGGACACGCTCAGGGCCATGATCACACTATCGGGAGTGACCAGGGCGCGGGCGCCCCCCATCAGAGGGGTGACCATCTGCGCGCCACCGTAGCCAGCCAGGACACCGACAAGCCCCCCTAGAAAGGCAAGGGCCATTGCCTCCACCAGAAACTGGAGCATGATGTCCCGCCGCTTGGCTCCCACCGCCTTGCGGATGCCGATCTCCCGCGTCCGTTCCGTCACCGAGACCAGCATGATGTTCATGACGCCGATGCCGCCTACCAAGAGAGAAATGGCGGCGATGCTGCCCAGGAGCACAGTAAACGTTTCTGTGGTCTCTTGCACCGTCTCCACGATCTGAGCCTGGTTTTGCACGGTAAAGTCGTCAGACTGACCCTGTGCCAGGCCATGGCGAGCCCGCAGGATGGCGGCCAACTCTGCCTGGGCCCGCTCCATCTTGTCCGCCGAGACCACTTGCACGTTGATGGCCCGTAGGGATGTGTTGCCCGCCCCGCCGAACCTGATCTGAGCCGTACTCAAAGGGATGAACGCCTGGTCGTCCAGGTTCTGAAAGCCGCCGGCCCCTTTGCTGGCCAATAGACCCACGACTTGATAGTTCCGGCGGTTGATCTTGACCGTCTTGCCCAGGGGATCAACGAGTTCCCCAAAGAGTTCCTCGGCCACCGTCGCACCCAGGACGGCCACCTTGGCCTGGCTTGCAAGATCCAGGCTCTCGATAAAGCGTCCCCGGTCTACTAGCCAGTTATTCACCATCAGGTACTCCGGCGTGACCCCCACCACCGTGGTCTGGGTGTTCTCGCTACTGTAGACTACCTGTCGAGACCCGACCGAGTACTCGGGCGCGATGGCAGCTATGGAACTGGCCAGGCAGGCGATGGCCTCTACATCGTCGTTGGTCAGGCTCTGGGCGCTGGCCCCCCCCTGGGACACACCACGTAAAGTCATAGTTCCCGGCGTGATGACCAACAGGTTGGAGCCCAGGCTCTCGAACCGTTCTGCCACCTGTGTCTGGGCCCCCGTGCCGGCAGCCACCAGGGCGATGACGGCGGCCACGCCGATGATGATGCCCAGCATCGTCAGCCCGGAGCGCAGCTTGTTGGCTACCAGAGACCGCAGGGCCACTTGCACGCTTGCGATGACGTTCATGGTCGCCTCATCCCTCCGCCGCCGGGGATCATCATGCGAAAACCACCCAGTTGCTCCTGCACGGGTTGGTACTCGACCACTACGCTATCACCTTCGATCAATCCCGACACCACCTCTACGTATATCCCATCGCTCAATCCTACCTCTATCCGCGTTGCCATTCCTGGCTCCTGCGGCGTGTCCTGAACCAGCACCACATAGCCCTCTTCTCCCTGCTGCACGGCCATGGCCGGCACCAACAGCGCGTTCTCGCGCCGTCCCACCACAATCCTGAGATTGGCCGTCATGCCCGGCTTGAGGGCCACATCCGCCGCCCCTTCCAGGCTAACGGGCACCTCGTAGGTCAGGACATTCTGCACGAGACGTCCTTGCAACGGCACCTCCAGCACCTGGCCCCAGAAGCGGTGACCGGGAAAGGCGTCAAAAGTGGTCTCTACCTGCTGGCCGATCTCCACCAGGCTGATGTCGGTCTCGTCTACGATGGCTTGCACCTCCAGATTCGAGAGGTCAGCCAGGGTGACTACAATGATGTTTGATGAGATGCGGTCACCCACCTCGGCCCCCACCGAGATGGCGGTGCCGTCAAAGGGCGCGATCATTGTCGCCGCTTCCAGCGCGGCCTGGGCCTCCTCCAGAGTCGCCTGGGCGCTGACGACTCTGGCCTGGGCCACCTCGAGATCCTTGGGGTCGGGGCCGGCTTCGATCTCGGCCAGGGCTTCCTGAGCCTTTTCCAGGTTGTACTCGGCCTGGGCCACCTGGGTCTCGGCGCGGGTCAGGTCCAAAGCGTCAGGATCGGCTTCGATCTCGGCCAGGTTTTCCTGGGCTTTGGCCAGGTTGTACTCGGCCTGGGCCACCCTGGT
>CAYNKW010000011.1:25495-28358 GCA_964397845.1 uncultured Anaerolineae bacterium | reverse complement strand
ACCTGGGTCAAGTCGGTCGTCTCACTTGCACGGGTCGGCAGCCACTTGGCGCCTACTCCCACCCCGACTGCGGCAAGGATCAGGACCAGGAGGGCCGGCCACCACCTCAGCGCACGTTCTAGTCGCTTCATTCTACTCTCCTCCTGGCGGCTGGACGGCCCGGAACGCCCGTAGAGCCTGGACGGAGCGGGCAGTGACGCTGCCATCCTCATTCCGAGGGCCCGATACGACCACCGTCTCGCCGGCCTCCAGATCGCCTACACCCACCGGCATGGTTTTTTCGATGAGCGTGGTGTCGGTGGTCCGCACCCTGATGATCCCCTCATTAGAGTTAATGACTAGTGTCTCGCCCTCGACGGCCTCAATGGTGCCCATGATGCCACCGCCGAGTTGTGCGGCCTCTCCTCGCTCTCCCTGGGAGGGCAGGCCCATGCCGGGGAACTGACCACCCCGGGCCCCCAACCGTTCCCGGATGAGGCTTGCGCGATCCTGGTTTGCCTGAGATCTGCCATAGGTCATCCCGGCCCAAAAGGCGCCGGCCCCCACGGCCACAACGATCAAGAGTGCTGCTATGCCGATCCAAACCTTTTTCATCTTTTCCTCCTGTTAATCTGCCCCTTCATTTCTCTTCTTCCTTGCCTTCCGCCAACGCCGCTGCCAGCGTCGCTTCTGCGTCCCGGGGGTTCTCCACCGGCTCGTCGGCCACGATCTTGCCATCGAGCAGTCGCACAATGCGCCGCGTGTGCGCCGCAATGTCGGCGTCGTGGGTCACAAAGACCACCGTGATGCCCACCTCGCGATTCAAGCGCTGAAAGATGGCCACGAGCTCGGCCCCAGAACGGGAGTCCAGGTTGCCCGTCGGCTCGTCGGCCAGGATGATGTCCGGCTGCGTCGCCAGCGCGCGGGCGATGGCCACCCGCTGCTGCTCGCCGCCGGAAAGCTCATTGGGCCGGTGGTGAATCCGATCCCCCAGCCCGACCAATTCCAGCGCTTCTACGGTCCGCCGCCGCCGCTCCCGCCCGCCGATGCCCCGGTAGACCAGCGGTAATTCCACGTTCTGAAGCGCCGCCGTCCGGGGCAGCAGGTTGAATGTCTGGAACACGAATCCAATTTTGCGATTGCGGATCTCGGCCAGCGCGTTGTCGTTCAGCGCCTTCACGTCCACGCCGTCCAGGTAATACTCTCCTGATGTCGGCTGATCCAGACAACCCAGCACGTTCATCATGGTGGACTTGCCGGAACCGGACGGCCCCATGATGGACAGCAACTCGCCTTCGCCCACCTGTACGGAGACGCCGCGCAAGGCATGGACCTGCACGTCACCCATATCGTAGACTTTGGTGATGTCACGTACCTCAATAAGCGACCTGTCAGACACTGCTCTTTCCTCTCTCTCTACCGAAAGCTGGAGACCACTGAACAAATCTGCCATCAATGGAAGGTGACCGGAGTTGCCGGCAGTCGAAAGGCGAACCGCGCCCCCTGGCCCGGCGTGCTTTCGACCCAGATGCGTCCGCCGTGAGCCTCCACCAGGCTGCGGGCAATGGCCAGCCCCAGTCCCGCGCCGCCCTCGGCCCGGCTGCGGGAGCGGCCGGGCCGCCAGAAGCGATCAAACACGTGCGGCAGGTCCTCGGTCGCGATGCCCTCGCCGCTATCGGCTACGGCGATCTCGACCGCATCCCCAGATGGGGCAGCCGATACGGCGACCCATCCCCCGTCGGGCGTGTGGCGCAGAGCGTTGGTCAGCAGATTGCGCAGCACCTGGGCCAGCCGGTCGGGATCGGCCAGGACTGACGGCAGGTCGTCGGCCACTTCTGCAATCAAGTGGATCGCCTTGGACTCGGCCGCCGGTTCAAAGTTGGTGACACTAGCCCGGAGGACCTCTGCGGCGTCGGTGGTTTGCAGATTGAAGCCGAGTTGACCGGCCTCGGCCTGGGCCAATTCCCGCAGGTCGTCTACCAGGCGGCTCAAGAGGCGGGTTTCGTCGTAGAGGCGGGCGATCTCGGCCTTTTCCAACGGATAGACGTCGTCGAGGATAGCGCGCAAGTTGCCCTGCAGTACGCTGAGGGGGGTGCGAAGCTCGTGGGCCACGTCGGCCATCAGGTTTTGGCGCAGCTTTTCCCCTTCCTCCAGCGCGGCCGTCATCTCGTTGAAGGCTTGAGCGACTTTGGCAACCTCGGCGCTGCCCTGCACCTCCACCTGCCGGCTAAAGTCGTGGGCGGCGACAGCCCGCGCGGCGGCAGCCAGCCGTTGCAGGGGCGCGGTCAGACTGCGGCTGAGGATCGCTCCGGCGATCAGACCTAGACCCACAGCTAGCACCGCTCCGACGACCAGCATACCCTGCAGGCGGTTCAGAAAGCGTTGTTCCAGTGCTCCCAACGCCTCCGGGCGGGGCAGCGCGATCAGTAAATGGCCAATCACCTGTTCGTCGTCGGAGCCGGTGATGGGCAGCGCCCTGTCCCGTTCTCTGGGGCTTAATCGCTTGCCTGTGTCCTTCCCGCCGCTGTCAAAGACGACCTTTCCGTCGGCGTCGGTCAGCAAGACATCCAGGCGCCCTCTCACTATGCCAGGGCGATATTCCATGCCTGGCACGAGTCCCCTCATAGGTCCGCTGATGAGGACACCCTCCGCCAACAGGCTTTCTACACCTTCCCAGCTACCCTCTCGCTGATAGTACGCTGCCAGTTTCTCCAGCCCGCTGCCGGATGCCATCATCCCACGATGCGTGATGTACTGGCGAAACTCCGCGCCGGTCGTCTGGTGGGTCAGCCAGGCGATGGCTCCCACGGCCACCAGGATGACCAGCGTAAAGGCCAGGGTCAGACGCACCCAGAGCTTGTTCAATACACTCATGACACTCATG
>CAYNKW010000011.1:22446-25395 GCA_964397845.1 uncultured Anaerolineae bacterium | reverse complement strand
ACACTCATGACACTCATGGCTCCCCCGGCAGTCGGTAGCCGACACCGTAGACGGTCTCGATAAAGATCGGTTTACTGGAATGTAGTTCGATCTTGCGGCGCAGATTCTTGATGTGGCTGTCTACCGTGCGCTCCAGCCCCTCGTATTCGTAGCCCAGGGCGTGCTCGATGAGTTCCAGGCGGGTGAAGGCGTGGTCGGGGTGTTCCATGAGCGCTCGCAGGAACTCAAATTCGGTGGACGTGAGGTCCACCGGCTGGCCGGCCACCGAAACCTCGTGGCGATCCAGGTCCATGCACAGTTCGCGAACCCGGAGCAGCCGTGGTTGTGCGGGTCCGGCGGTCGCCCGGCGCAAGACGGCCCGGACGCGAGCCACCACTACCTGGGGATTGAAGGGCTTGGTGACGTAATCATCGGCGCCCAGCTCCAGGCCGACGATCTTGTCGGTATCCTCGACGCGGGCGGTGAGCATGACGATAGGCGTGCTGGCCAACGATGGGTCGCTACGGACGAGGCGGGTGATCTCCCAGCCGTCACGGTCGGGCAACATCAGGTCCAACACGACCAGGTCGGGTTGCTCACGGCGCAGGGCGTGCAAGGCCGTCTCGCCGTCGTAGGCGACGAACACGTGAAAGCCGGCCTGCTCCAGGTAGGCCCGCAGCAGGCGGACGATCGCTTTGTCGTCGTCTACCACCAGGATGCGTTGCGGCATGGGCTGTCGTTTCCTTTCGGTCGTAGGGTCGGGCAGGGGCCAATTATATCACGGGATGTGGGAAAAGTCACAAGATAACCAAAAGCAAGGGGCGAGTAATACGCTCGCCCCTCACCTTTCCAAACAGCCCTCGGTCACGGCGTGGTCTGGCCCCGGAAGCCACCGAAGCGCCCACACGGTCTGTGGCCGAAGCTGAAGCCACGTCCTCTCGGCATGAAGCCTTGCTCCAGCCCCTGGAGCATCCAGTCGGCCTGATCCTGGGTCATGCGCCCCTCCTCGACGGCCTGCTGGAGTTTTTCCTTCATGGCCTCGACCTGGGTGGCCTGCAAGTCCACGCCCTTTTCCTCAGCCAGTTCAGCGATGGTCTTGCCAGCCTCCAGTTCGGCAGCCAATTCGTCGATCGTCATGTCAAGCTGTTCGGCGAGCCATTGCCAGTTGCTCAACGAGCTGCCTTTCCAGTCGCCCATCCAGCCGCCCCCGCGACCGCCCAGACGACCCATCCTGCCAAAACCAAAGCCGTCTTCCAGTCGAGAGAGCACCCGGTCAGCCTGATCCTGGGTGATGACACCGTCTTCGATAGCCTTCTCGATCACTTCTTGATGGGCCTCTTTTTCAGCCGCATCGAGGTCAGCCCGTTCCACGCCCAGTTTGCTGGCGATGAGGTCACGCACTTGCTCAAAGTAGTCAGCCATCCGGCCAAAGGATGTATCCCCCTGGGCATAGACGACCACGCCGAGAGCGGCTGTGCCTATCATGGCCACCAACGTGGCGATTCCTGCGATCTTAGAAAATTTACTCATATTGCCTCCTTTTGTTCCAGAATTCTTGCTTTTGTAGTTTAGCGCGCTGGGTGTATTATACCGCAATAGTATGGAGAACTGATGGAGAATTGATGGAGATTTTGCCAAGTCCTTTTACGTGGGTGTCAAAAAACTGAACTGAGCTTTCCATCGCCGTCCTGAAATTAACGGAAATATTGTGGTTGTCATCCTCGTAAAGGTAAAGTTCAACCGGCTTGCCCACCGCTTTGATTTGGGTTTCCAAGGTCACAGAAAACTCCACGGGGACCGAGGCGTCGGCGGTTCCGTGGTGGAGCTGGACGGGTCCTGACAAGTCGCTCAGGTAAGAGCTGGGATAGATGGCAGCCCAAAACTTGGGGTTTTCTTCAGGCGAGCCGTACGTTTCTAACATCTCTTGCCGCCAGCGACCTCGCCGACTATTGGGATCCGGCGTCGGGGCAGGGTTGTCGCCACTATCGCTTGGACGGCGCCACCGCTCGAACAAATCAGGGTATGAGGCCACCACCCCGGCCCAGATCACTCCAGCTTTGATGTCCGACGTGGTGACCATGGCGCGCAGCGTAATACTGCCGCCCATGGAATGGCCCCACATGCCGATCCGGCCAGGATCAGCGTCGGGAAGACCTTTGATCGTCGCGACAGCATTCAGCACGTCGATCGTATAGGCTGGCGAGCTATAGCTGCCGGTTGCCTCGCCTTCAGAGTTGCCGTGCCCCCGGTAGTCAGAGCGAAAAACGATGTAGCCGTTGCGGGCAAAGGCGTCAACGTAAGCAACGTAGCGCTCGGTGGTGCGGTACTGGTCGGGGGGAATGTAGCCGTGATTAAAGATGACAACCGGCCAGCCGCTTTCTGGCTTTTCACCTCGTGGCACGGTCAACAAGGCATAGATTTTCAAGCCCTCGGACAGGTAGGAGGCAATGTACCGATCGTAGTTAACACCGGGTTCAAGCGTTTCTTCAATCGTGATCTCGCTGCCGGGGTACGTTTGCTGGCGCATGTTTTCAATCGCGAGAGGGTGCTGCGGAGTGGGGGTCGGCGTAGGGAGAGGGGTATTCGTCGGGGTCGGGGTCGGCGTTAGGGTTGGCGAGGGCGTAGGAGGAGGGGGCGGCGTGAACGTCGGGGGGGCGGTTGGCCGGGTTGTTGGAGAGGCGGTTAGACTAATGGCTTCATCGATCGATTCCCCGGCCTCTTTCGCCACGGCTGTTGGCTCGACGGCGGTCTCCAATTCAGCCGGTGCGTCTGCTGCCGGCATGACTGTAGCGGGTTTATCCGTTTCGACCGCCACCGGAATTGTCTCAAGCGGCCTGCTGGCCTCCTGCGGAGATTTGAAAAGTGCATACGCAGTTGCGACGATGGCGACCGCCAGCACGACCCCTCCCACGGCAAGTATTCTTTTCATCGTCAAAGCGCACTCCTCTCAATGTCGGTAGGATGCCAGCA
>CAYNKW010000011.1:19907-22346 GCA_964397845.1 uncultured Anaerolineae bacterium | reverse complement strand
GCCAGCAGTTTGTCCGGGCAGTGGTACATATCCAGCATGACACCTCTGGTACCGCGCATGGTGTCGGCAATGATATCGAACGGCGCCAGAGACATACCTCCGGCCACGACTTGATGGCCTAACTCTTCCGGTGGCACAAGTCTATCGTGTCAGATCCAGCAATCCACGCTTGATGGCTAGCACCACCGCATGGGTCCGGTCGTTGGCATGTAGTTTGGACAGTATCTCGCTGACGTGATTCTTGACGGTGCCCTCGCTCAGGTGCAGTCGGGCTGCAATTCCGGCGTTCGTCAATCCCTCTGTCAGCAAGTGCAGTATCGTCTCTTCGCGGGGAGTGAGTGCTTCCATGGGGGGCAGATCGGTCACGGCCTCGTCTGCCGTGGTAGGCGGCCGAAGAGTGTGCCGGCGAAGCGCGTTGGCCATGCGCTGAAATTCGGCCAGGACTTGAGCCGCGACGGCGGGGTCAATTTGCGCCTCTCCCTGGGCCACGCCGCGTACCGCCTCCACCAGTTGGTCTCGGGTGATGTCTTTGAGCAGATAGCCCGAAGCCCCTGCACGGATGCCTTCAAAGACCAACTCGTCTTCGGCATAGGTGGTGAGAATAATGATCTGTGTCTTTGCGTATTCCTCCTTGATCTGCCGGGTGGCTTTGATGCCGTCCATGCGGGGCATTTTGATGTCCATTAGAATGACATCTGGCTGCAACCGGCCGGCCAGACTGATCGCTTCACGGCCGTCGGCCGCCTGCCCCACGACCCTGATGTCAGATTGAGAGTCCAGGATGATGGTCAATCCTTCGCGGATCAGCGATTGATCGTCAACCACCAGGACACGAATGGCCATGGGATCAGTCTTCCCTTCGACAGGACTCAGGGCAGGCCCTTCGACGAAATTTATCCTGAGCGAAGCCCAAGGGCTCAGGACAGGGCCAGGGTTCAGCGATTTGGACGGTCAGTGTTGTGCCCTCATCCGGGGTGGTGACGACTGTCACCTGAGCATCCACCAGGGCCGCTCGTTCGCGGATGCCTACCAGTCCATAGCGATCCGGATCAACGACCGCCGGATCAAAGCCGTGGCCATCGTCTTGCACACTGAGCGTCACGCCGCTCCCATAGCCCAAACGCACGGCCAGCCGGCTGGCCTCTGCGTGGCGCTCGACGTTGCACAACGCTTCCTCGGCAATGCGGTAGAGAGAGTTAGCCTGCACGGGCAGGAGTGGCATTGGCTCGCCCTCTGCAGCCCAATCGGTCGAGATACCACTGCGCTGGCTGAATCGTTCGACTAACTGCTCAATGGCCCCGGCCAGCCCCCACTCTTCTACCGGGGCGGAACGCAGATTCAAAATCGCCCGTCGTGTCTCATCCAACCCCACCCGTGCCTGCTGCCGGATTTTGTCGAGCTGCGCCCCGACGGCAGCAGGGTCTGTCTCTTGCAAAGCGTCCACCGCTTCCAGTTGCACCACCAACGCGGAGAGCGAGTGGGCCAGCGTATCGTGCATGTCGCGGGCCAGGCGCACCCGCTCGCGGGAGGTCGCCAGGTGTTCGACCGTGGCTGCATAGCCGCGCAGTTGCCGGTTGGCTTCTTGCACGGCGGCGTGTTCCTGTCGCCAGGTATCGGCCAGGTAGCCGGTGATGAGTGAGAAGGTATATAAAACGGCGATACGCAGCGGCAACAGAGGCAGGAAACCGTCTAGAGACGCACCGGTTAACCCGACGACGACGCCTAGGGCCAGATGAAGGAGGGTGGCCAGGGTAGCCGCCTTAACTGCGCCACGCAGTCCATAGGCCGCACCGGCCAGCACGCAGGGAACCAGCGCCATGAGAATCATCTCGGTGGACGCCCGGAACAGACTGATTGCCCGACCAGAGGGGAGCGTGACGAGAACATGCATACCAGGATGGATGTAGGCGACGCCGGATTCCAGGCTAAAGACCAGGACCGCCATGGCCAAGGCGACGGGAAGATACAAGCGTCCCATTCGCTTTTCTAGTCCTGGTGTGAATAGAAAGAGTGTGGTCGCCAACGTGGTAGTCAACATGAGCAGCAGCAAAACACCGAACCGGGGTGGCGGCTCTAGAGCTTCTGGCGTGGATAGTGCTGACCAGCAGATCGCAAACACCAGTATGCCAAAGACGACGATAAACACTCGAAAGATGAACACCCCGCGCAGAACGCGGGTGGCGCTGCGAACGATTTGGGTCACAGTGTACTAACCTCCAGTACCGCCGCACAGAGGCGGCGCAGCTCAAGTGGCAGTCGTCCATCGGCCGTGATTGCCAGTAATGGGATAGCGGCGGTCTCTTGCCGGCTGTGCAAAGTCTCTATCAGTGTATCGGCCGCGTGGAGCGACATGTCCACGATAATCATTCCCGCTGGTTGGGTCATCGTTTGCTTGAGTCCGTCCAGCACGCTCGTCGCTCGCCGAGGCGTGTCTCCCTC
>CAYNKW010000011.1:0-19807 GCA_964397845.1 uncultured Anaerolineae bacterium | reverse complement strand
GCGGCGGCAAAGCCGGAGGCCATCAGCACCGTGCCAACGTCCACGACGGGGGTCAGATCGGCAGACATATTGCCGATCAGGGTAGAAGTGAGAATCCCAAAAGCGCTCCCCAGCAAGCCGCCTATCAGGCTCATCACCAGCGACTCGATCAAGAATTGGGCCAGGATATCCCGTTTGAGCGCGCCCACCGCCTTGCGAATGCCGATCTCTCGTGTCCGCTCGGTGACGCTCACCAGCATGATGTTCATGATGCCAATGCCGCCCACTACCAGCGAGATACCGGCAATGGCTCCCAGAAAGAGGGTGATGGTGCCCATGATAACGTCGAACATGTCCAGGATATCGGTTTGACTGATAATGGTAAAGTCGTCGTCGGCCTGGTAGGCGATGTCGTGGCTTTCGCGCAGAGCTTCTTTGATCTGCGCCGTCGCATCGTCCATCAGTTCTTCACTCTCTGCCTCGACATAGACGACGTTCACCGCCCGCTCGCCACTACGGGTGCGGGCAGGGAAGAGGCGGCTCTGGGCAGTGGTAAGTGGAATAAAGACCTGATCGTCCTGGTTCATCATGCCCATTCCGCCTTTGCTCTCCATCACGCCGACCACCTCGTATTGCACACCCTTGATCTTGACCATCTTGCCGATGGGGTATTCGTCGGGGAAAAGATCCTCGGCCGCGTTGGCCCCCAGTATGGCGACGCGAGCTTTGGTATCCAGGTCATTCTCTGTCAGGCCATCACCTGTCTCCACCGTCAGGCTGCGCACCTCAAAGTAATTAGGCGTGATGCCCGAGACGGTGACGCGAGTATCCCGACCGCCATAGAGCACCTGCTGGTTGCCCTGCACCTCGGCAGCAACCTGTTTCACCGCGGGCGCGTAGAAAGGGTCGGACAGTATCTCGACGTCTTCCAGGCTGAGGGCCTGGTAGCCGCCGCTGTTGTCCCGATCCGTCATAACCGTGATTAGGTTGGAGCCGATGCCCTGGATCTGGCCTTCGATGGAGGCGCTGACGCCGTTGCCAATGGCGAGTAGGGCGATCACGGCGGCCACGCCGATGATGACGCCCAGCATCGTCAGCGCGGCGCGCATTTTGTTGGTCAGCAGGCTGTCAAGGGCAGTCAAAAGGCTTTCTGTCAGGTTCATAATTTCCTCTCATCCCCCCTCAATCCCCCCGCAAACGGGGGGAAGCCCCGGAGGGGCAGGGGAGGTTACTTGTGTCCGTTGTTCTTGTCGCTCTCGATCAACCCATCTCTGAGCAACACTGTCCGCTTGGCGCGCTGGGCCACTTCCGGGTCGTGGGTGACAATGATAAGTGTGATGCCGTGGGAGTTCAGTTCGTCAAAGATATCCAGAAGCTCCTCTCCTGAGGCAGTGTCCAGGTTGCCGGTCGGCTCGTCGGCCAGGATGATGCTCGGCTCGGCGGCCAGAGCGCGGGCGATGGCCACGCGCTGCTGCTGCCCGCCAGAGAGCTCGTCGGGGCGATGATCCATCCGGTCGCCCAGCCCCACGGCGCGCAGGGCCTCCTCCGCCCGTTGGCGACGTTCCCGCCGCCCATAGCCAGAGTACATCAACGGCAGCGTCACCTGCTTGATCGCCGGTGTGCGAGGCAGCAGGTTGTAAGTCTGAAAGACAAAGCCGATTCGCTTGTTGCGCACCCGGGCGAGTTGGTCGTCGCTCATGTGGCTCACGTCTATGCCATCCAGTCTGTATGTGCCGTCGGTGGGTTGATCCAGGCAGCCGATCATGTTCATCAGCGTGCTCTTGCCGGAGCCAGAGGGCCCCATGATGGCAATGAACTCGCCGTCTTGAACCGTCAGGCTCACCCCTCGCAGGGCATGAACCTTTTGGGTGCCCATGTGGTATTCTTTGGTGAGATTGGTGAGTTCGATCATCTGAATCCCTCGAATCCTTCCGGCGGTCCCTGCCTCGGATCAAACATAAATCCTTCTTCGACGTCACCGATGAACAGCTCGTCACCTTCTTCTAGGCCACCCGTGATCTCGGTGAAATCCTTATCGCGCAGGCCAATGGTGACCTCCGTCTTGGCAATCGAATCGCCCTCGACCAGGTTGACGTAGTACTTGCCCGCTTCTCGGTCGGCGGTGATGGCCCGGTTGGGCACCAGCAACACGTTCTCTCGATTGGCCGTGATCAATTCGGCGTTGGCCGTCATGCCGGTGAGAACCGGCAGCTCGCCTGCTTTCAGGCTCAGATGCACCTGGTAGGTCACAATCTCAGATTGGGTCCTGGCTTTTGGAGCGATGGAGACAACTTCTCCAACCAACTTTTGATCGGGCCACGCTTCCAGGGTAATAACGGTTGGCTGCCTGACGGCAATGGCACCGATGTCTATCTCATCCACGTCTAGCACCACTTCCATGCTGCTGGTGTCTACCAGGTCCACCGCCAGCCCGCTGGCCCATTCACCGGTCGCGATGTACACCTCTGTCACCACACCATCAAAGGGCGCCTCCAGCGTGGCTTTGGCCAGGTTATCCTGGGCTTCTTCCAGGGAGATTTGCGCCTGCGCCACTTGTGCCTCAGCGATGGCCACCTTTTCCTCCGACGGGCCATCAAGTAGAATCGCCAGGTTGGCCTCCGCCTGGGCCACGGCGGCTTTGGCCTGCAACACCCCTGCTTCGGCCTGCGCCACCGATGCTCCTGCCTGGACCATGGCCGCTTCGGCCTGGGCGACCTGATCGTCTATGTCATCCAACTGCGCCTGGGCGTTGGTCACCTGCGCCTCCGCCGATGCCACCGTCGCCCTGGCCGCCGCAATGGCTTCGTCTGTCGCGCCTTCCTGGGCCTGCAAATAGCTGATCTCGGTCACGCGGACGGCAATCTCGGCGTTGGCCACGGCGATGTCCATTTGGGTCTTGACGTATCCGGGGGTTCCCGGACGGCCGCTGACGGCATCCCGCTCCAACTGGGCGTTCCACAAGCTGTTCTTGGCCTGCTCCCAGTTCAGGCGGGCTTGCTCTATTGTCTCGGCGTCGGTGCCCTCCAGCAGCGCGGCCAACTGTGCCTGGGCGCTGCTCAGTCCGGCCTGCGAGCTCTTGAGGTTTGCCCCGGCGGTCACGTCGGCGTCGGACAGCGTGTCTCGGGAGAGTTCGGCCTTGGTCAGGGCGCTGCGGGCGCTGATCAGCCCTGCCTGGGCGCTGGTGAGGCTCGCTTTGGCGCTCTCCAGTGCCGCCTCGGAGACGGCAATCTCTTCCTCGGAGGCTCCCCGGCGCAGTTCGGTCAGGTTTGCTTCCTGGATCGCCAGGCTTTGTTCCGCCGAGCGGACTGCCCGCTGCAGGCTGCTAACCTCCAACTGGATCAGAAAGTCGCCGGCTTGTACCTCGTCGCCGGCCTGGACGTAGATCGCTTCCACCTGGCCGGCAATACCCAATGTCAGGTGAGCTTCCCGCTGAGGTAGCAGCCGGCCGCTGGCTGTCGTCCCGGCAGAGAGATCGCCGATGAAGACGGCGACGATCTGACCGGCTTCCGCATTGGCAGCCGCAAAGGCCGTACGGCGTTCCTTGACCCGGTTCATGAACGGCACGACGACCAGGACAACGAGTGCTGCCATCACCACGGCCACCAGGGCCGAGGTAATCCAGCAACCGCGTTTGCTTTTCTTTTCAGGTTCCACTTGTATCCCTCCTGCTTACTGTTGCTTGGTTGCAGATGTGTTATTCAAACTGTACTCATTGTAGCAGAGGGCAGGCTGGGGCAACAGTCCCGATCGTCACTGATTTGGTGCTCAAGACAGGCCAAGACCATGACGATCGTCATTTCGAGTTGCCGGGATTGATGGTCGCAACGGTCTGGCCGAGTTGTGGCAGCGAGAAGCCGCTCTCCTGGCGTATCCATCTCGGCGCTTCCCTTTCCCGACTTTTTGTCGTCACGCAGCCTGGCCCTTGAACTGGCTCATGTACAGGTTGTAATAGAAACCACGCGCAGCCAGCAAGTCGCGATGTGTGCCGCGCTCAATGATCTCGCCGCCGTTGATGACGAGAATCTTGTCGGCTTCTCGGATGGTGCTCAAGCGGTGGGCGATGACAAAGCTGGTTCGCCCCTCCATCAGGCGCAGCATTGCCTCCTGGATGTGCTTTTCCGTGCGGGTGTCCACGCTGCTGGTCGCCTCGTCCAGAATGAGGATGCCCGGATCGGCGAGGATGGCGCGCGCGATGGCCAGCAACTGTCGCTGCCCCTGGCTCAGGTTGCTGCCCCGCTCTGAGAGGTGGGTGTCGTACCCCTGGGGCAGGCGGCGGATGAACGGGTCGGCGTCGGCCAGCCTGGCGGCGGTGATGCACTCCTCGTCGGTGGCGTCGAGACGGCCATAGCGGATGTTCTCCATCACCGACTCGGAGAAGAGAAACGTATCCTGCAGCACAATCCCCAGTTGGCGGCGCAGGCTCGCCTTCTGCACCTCGCGGATGTCCCACCCGTCAATGCGGACAGCGCCCCCGTCAATATCGTAGAAGCGCGTCAGTAGGTTGATCATGGTCGTCTTGCCCGCCCCCGTCGGCCCCACCAGGGCGATAGCTTGACCAGGTCGCGCTCGCAGGCTCATATCCTTGATGACTGGCACGCCGGGCACGTAGCCAAAGTCTACGTGGTCAAAGACGACCTCCCCAGCGATGTCATCCAGCGCACCAGCGTCCGGCGCATCGGTGAGCTCTGGCTGCTCGTCGATCACCTCAAAGACCCGCTCGGCTCCGGCCAGTGCGGCCTGAACCTGGTTGTAGAGGTTACCCAATTGGCGAAGCGGCGCCGCGAACTTGCGCGAATAGCTGTAAAAGGCGGCAATGGTACCCACCGTAGCCCAACCCTGGAGCGTCATCCAGCCGCCCAGCCCGGCGACCACGGCGATGTTGGCGTTGCTTAGGATACCCATCAGCGGCGGAACTAACATGGCGTACGTCTGCGCGTGGATGCCCACCTGGCGCACCATCTCGTTGGCTGTGTCAAAATCTGCCAGCATGGCTGCTTCCTGCCCAAAGGCTATGATGACGCGCTGCCCGCTGAACATCTCTTCTAACTTGCCATTGAGCTGCCCGATGCGCGCCTGGTACTCGCGGAAGCCCCGGCGGGTGCGCCGGCCGACAAAGCCCACCAGCCACATCATCAGCGGGAAGACGATCATTGAGCCCAGCGCCAGCCAAAAATTGATGAAAAACATCATTACCAGGACTCCGACTAATGTGAGTAGGCTGGTGAACAACGCGGCCACGTTCTGAGTAAGCACGCGGCTGATGGCATCCATGTCGTTGGTCAGGCGGCTCATTAGCTCACCGTGAGAATGCCGGTCGAAGAAACTGAGTGAGAGCGTCTGTAGGTGCTCAAAGAGATCGCGGCGTAGGCTGCGCATCGCTTGTTGGGAGACCCTGGCCATGATCACACCCTGGCTGGCCCTGGTCAGCCAGGCACCCAGGTACGCCCCCAACATCAGCAGGGTGACGCGCAGCAACCCGTCCAGATCACCGGCAACGATGAACTCGTCAATGACGAGGCCCATCAGGAACGGCGCCAGCAGATCCAAACCTGTACTCGCCACCACCAGGGCGAGCACGCTCACCAGCGCCCATTTGTAGGGCCGCAGCGTGGCCAACAGCCGGTGCAGCGCGCCCTGCACGTCGCGCGCCTTTTCGATCCTGGCACGTGCGCCTCTGCCGCCGGGGCCAGGCATGCCGGTGGCGGGCCGGTCTGTTGGCCGTTGGAATTGTCTGTTGGTTTGTTGACTAGTCATTGTATGCCTCTCTGTTACCCAATTGAGACTCGTAGATTTCTTGATAGATGGGACTGGATGCCATCAACTCGGCGTGCGTACCTTCGGCGGCAATTTGGCCCCGATCCAGCACGACGATCTTGTCGGCATTGAGCACGGTGCTGATGCGCTGCGCAATGACAAAGGTCGTGCAGTTGTTCGTCAGCCGTTCCAGCGCCGCTTCGATCTTGGCCTCGGTTTCCACGTCCACGACACTGGTGCTGTCGTCCAGAATGAGCACCTTTGGCCGCACCAGCAGCGCGCGGGCGATGGCCATGCGCTGCTTCTGACCGCCCGAGAGGTTCACCCCCCGCTGGCTAACGAGCGTATTGTAGCCATCAGGGAAGGCGGCGATAAAATCGTGGGCCTGGGCCGCTTTGGCCGCAGCGATCACCTCTTCCTCCGTCGCGTCCGGGCGACCGTAGCGGATGTTGTCGCGCACGGTGCCGCTAAAGAGCACCGCCTCCTGCAGCGCGATGCTCACCTGGGCGCGCAGAGCGTCCAGTGGGAGGTCGCGCACGTCTACGCCGTCCAGGGTCACGCAACCTCGCTCCACGTCATAAAAGCGCGGGATCAGATGGATGAGGCTGGATTTGCCCGACCCGGTCGCGCCGAGGATCGCCACCCTCTGGCCTGGTTCGGCCACCAGGTTGATGCTCTCAAGCACTGGCTCATGACAATCGTGATCGTAACTGAAGTAAACGTCCTCAAAAGCCACACGGCCTCTTATGTCTGTTGGGTGAAGGTCTCTGCCCGAGCCCGGCGGGCGATTCTGCACCTCGGCGGTGCTATTGAGCACCTCCCAGATGCGTCTGGCCGAGGCATCGGCGGCGGAAAGCGGACCGATCATACCGCCCAACATCATCATGGGGAAGAGCGAGTACGACATATAGTTGATCGAGGCCACGATCTCGCCCACGGTGAAATCCCCATTGATAGCCAGGCTTCCGCCAAACCAGACGACACCTACGATGCCCAGGTTGACCAGTAGCAGCATGGTGGGAATCAGGGCGGCCAGGAGTTGCATCACGCGGATGTTCTCGGCCACCAGGTCGGTGTTGGCCCGGTCGAAGCGGGTGTTTTCGTGCTTGACGCGCACAAACGCCTTGACCACGCGCACGCCGGCCAGGTTCTCTTGCAAGACTTGGTTCAGTCTGTCCAGTTTTTTCTGCACCGTCAAAAAGAGCGGACGTGCCTTGGCCGCAACAACCCAGATTAGGCACCAGATCAGGGGCATCAAGACTAACATCAGTAGCGCCAGCCGCACACTGGTCAAGATCAACATGATCACACTGCCGATCATCCACAACGGTGCGCGGGTCAGTATGCGCAGGGACATCTGCACGATGGTCTGCACCATGTTGACGTCGCTGGTGGCGCGCACCAGCAGTTGCCCCGTCTGGATGCGGTCCAGGTTGCCGAAGGAGAACGTCTGCACCTTGTGGACAATTGCACTGCGTAGGTCTGCACCCACGCCCTGGGCCACCCGCACCGAGAGCAGCGTGTTGCCGATGGAAAAGAGCGCGCTGAGCACAGCCGCTCCCAGCATCAACAGGGCAGTGGTCAGGATAGCTCTTATATCTTGCTTGAGAATACCCTGGTTGATGACCTGCTGGGTCAGGCGCGGGATCAACAAGTCTGCGATGACCACACCCAACAACAGCAGCATTGAGAGGATGCTGTTTCTGGCGTAAGGTTTGACAAAATGGATCACACGTCGTAATGATTTCATACTTGGTTCCTTTTCATGTACTCGGCGAGCCCATCAGACTCGCCTAAATGCAAATCATGCCCCTCGAACCAGATTTTCTCGAATGTGGCGCAAGAGCCGGCGGAGAAGAACTCGCTCCTCCGCAGTAATTCCGACAAAAGTTTCTTCTTCGAGTTCATCCCACACCCTTTCCACGGTGTCTCTAACGTTGCGTCCGGCATCCGTCAAGTAAACTCTTGAAACACGTTGGTCTATCGCGTCTTGCCTACGCTCCACCAGTCCTGCTTTTTCCATGCGCTTCAGCGTGTTCGTTATCGTAGCGGGCCGAACGTGTAGCTGTTCTGCCAATTCCGAGTGGGTCAGGCCCTCCCTCTCCCACAAAGCAGAGAGGATGAAATGTTGCCCTCTGTACAGCCCAACCTTCTCCAGCAGGGTACTGTCCCGGGCACGGCGGAGCTTACAAACCTGCGATAACAAGTAGCCGATTGTCTTCTGCATCGGATTCTGTGTCATAAGGCTCGCCCTCTGTTTAACTGGCTAATAGTTAGCTGGCTAAATTATATACCGCGATATTGTAAATGTCAAACACAAAGACCTGTCAGGTTTTACAGAACCTGGGTGGCGCCCATGTTGACAGTCATGGTATGGCGGGTATAATATGGGTTGAGCCGGACACGAGGCAAGAATGTGATTGCTGCATAGTGACGAGGAGAGCATGACGGTCAAGGTAGAACGAGCCCTGCTGACGGTGGCCGACAAAAGGGGCGTGGTGGAGTTTGGCCGAGAGTTGGAGGCGCTGGGCATTGAGCTCATCGCAACCCGGGGAACTGCACGTGTGTTGTGGCAGGCGGGGGTGTCCGTGCAACGGGTGTCCCAGGTGACCGGTTTCCCGGAGGCGTTGGATGGCCGGATCAAGACGCTGCATCCAGCGATCCACGCCGCCATCCAGGCCAGACAGACGCCTCGTCACCGGCAGCAGTTGCAGGATCTCAGTCTGTCTCCCATTGGGTTGGTCGTGGTGAACTTGATGCCTTTTGAGGAGATCATTCAACGGCCGGGTATCACGCCAGAAGAGGCGTTGGAGCAAATGGACGTCGGCGGGGGGGCACTACTGCGGGCGGCGGCCAAGAATTACGAGGCCGTCGCCGTTGTGTGTGACCCGGACGATTACTCGATGGTGCTGCGGGCACTGCGTCGTCGCTGCGAGGTACCCCGGGCGATGGCCGCCTGGCTGGCCTTGAAGGCCTTTCGGCTGTCTGCCCATTACGGCGTCCTGGTAGCCGAGTATCTGACCAAAGAACTATCCCCCATGTTGAGGGCGGCCAGGCTGAAACTTCCCTGGTGACAGGAGAAGCATGGGCCGTGGGGGGAGCCTCATCTGGTGAGGCTCTCTTGTTTATTCTCCACTTTCTTCGGCGCGTGTGTCGGCAGGTTGCGCTGGAGGGGGTGGGGATGGTGTGGCTTCGATGTAAATCTCGCCAAAGAGGGTTTCCTGGCGCAGGGTGATCTCTCGGCTTCTGAACATTTCCAGGAGAGCGATGAAAGTCACGATCACTTCCAGCCGGGAGTGGGCCTCGGCCAGCAGGTTGCTGAAGGTGATACTGCGCTCCCGGGCCAGCCGGCGCCTCAGGAGTGCCATCCTGTCGCCTATGGTGATGATCGGTTCTGTGGCGCTGGCTGGCAGAGCCTCGTCTTTGGGTTGGGCGAGCAACGTTTGGCGCCAGGCGGCCAACAAATCGTCCAGTGCGACGTCGCTCAGGTCAACTTGTCGCGGGAGTTTGGGGGGCGGGGCGATGCGTACAAAGGTGCGCGCACCGGAGGCCGTCCGGTCTTTGAGGTACTGAGCTACTGTTTTGAACTGTTTGTACTCCCGCAACTGTCGGGCCAGGGCCTCTCCTGGGTCTTCTTCGTCCACGTCCGGCGGTTGGGCTTCTGGCCGGGGGAGCAGGACCTGGGATTTGATGAGCAGCAACTTGGCTGCCACCACCAAAAAGTCGGCCAGGATCTCAAGATGCAGTTTCTCCAGTCGGCTGATATATTCCAGATACTGGTCGGTGACCTGGGCCAGCGAGATCTTGGTGATGTCCAGCTCTTGTCGTTCTATGAGATGGAGGAGCAGGTCCAACGGCCCTTCAAAGAGCGGGAGCTTGACTTGATACGTTTCATCGCTGGAGAGAAACAAAGTCATGAGCGTGCCATCTAACGGAAGAAGGGGCGGCCACATCTGGCCGCCCCTGAGTGCGTTGTGGAACCAGGGAGCCTAACCGGGCAGCGACAGGAATCGCTTGCCAACCTCGGCCAGGTCGTCCAGCTTCCTTTTTGTTTCGGCTTCGTCTTTGCCAGCCACGCGGTCCACCTGGCAGCCGGCGACGCGGAGACGTTCCTCAGTTTCCATGCTCACACCGCCCGCCCCCCCGACGATGGTTACGTATTGGGCGCGCATGGCGTCGTCCATGGAGAAACCACAGGTAGGCTTGAAGGCGGCGATGTAATTCCGCGCATTGAGCCAGTCCTGCTCTGCCCAGGCGCCGTCGGGGAACTGGTAAAAGAGAACATAGTGCCCGATGGGTTTCTCGGTGACAGAGACCGGGCCGGAGAATATCTCCTGCGTGGCTTCGACCCGTGCCAGGAACATTCGTTTCCATTGCTGACCTTCCAGCCATTGCTTACCGGGGCATTGAGTGTTCATAAACTCCTTGTGTCCCTTGATTTCGGCATTGGTCAGCTTGAATTCCTGCACCAGCCAGGACACCAGTTTGCCGCCGCTTTCCAGTTGGGCCGGAGTCGGCACAGTATCGGTAAAATTGCCCAGGAAGCAAATGCCAATGCCATATCTGTTGACATCTCCGGCGTGGTAAGAGATTGTCTCCAGGGCATTGGTGCGGTATATGGCGCCCTGATCGTCAATGACAAAGTGGTAGCCGATGCCGGGCCAGCCCAGGTTGTTCACGTGATATTCCGCGATGCGCTGCGCACCGACAGTGGGTGTGATGGCACTGTGGTGGATGACGATGTGCTTGATGGCCTCCAGCCGCCGGGCGTCGTACCGCTTGGTGGGATGTCTGGACAGGCTGTCCACCAGGTCCTGCCAGGTGGGCTGGGGGATGCGCAGCGACACCGGTTCGGCCGGCGAGGGTGTGGGTTGCGGCGTAGGAGCCGTAGTCAGAAGCGTTTCCACTTTGGACAGGAGCATTTCTTTCCACCTCTGTCCCTCCAGCCATTGCTTCCCAGGCGACTGGTGGGTGGGTACAAACTCTTTGAGCCCCTTGATGCTCTCCATTCTCAGCGACAGTTGCTGCAACAGGTGAGCGATCAGGCGTGCGCCGTTTTCCAACTGATCTGGAGTGGGGACCGTCTGGCTAAAATTGCCGGCAAAGGCGATGCCCGCGCCCACGGCGCTCTTGTCGTAAGCGTGAGTGGAGACCGTCTCCAGGCGATTGGTCTGGTAGACCGTGCCATCGCCGGTGAGGTAAAAGTGGTAGGCGATGCCCGCGCGATCCTGCCGCTGCACCTGATAGAGCGCAATGCGCTCGGCAGAGAGGTCGGCCCTGGTGGCAGTGTGGTGGATGATCAGATACTTGATCCGGGACAGGGGTCGGGTGTCAAAGGTTTTCGAGGGGTGTTTAGGCAGGCTGTCGGTCAGATCTTCTATGGGAGGCGGGGATACGCCGCCGCTAGGCAGGACTACTGGGCGCTGGCGAAGCTCCTCGATGATGCTTTGGAGCGAGGCGATTTGTTTATCCAGTTCGGTTCTTTGCTGTTGCAGTTCGGCGAGGGCCTGGCGCGAGGTGTAGGCCTCGGTGCCCACCAGCTTGAGGCGTATCTTGTCGCCGTCAATCGCCTCCAGGCTCACCCGCTGGAAGTATTGGCTGAGTAGGTCATCCTCCTCAAATTGCTCGGTGATAGGATAGCCGCAGATGTCCAATCCGTAGGTATCAAAGAACTTGAGGAAAGGGCCTTTTACGGTGCGGTCGGTCTGGGGGAAGTATCGTTCGGCTACCGCTGGCGCGAGAATCGGCGTTACCGGTACGGTGACGGCGGGCGCTACTAACTGGGGGCGTGGCATGTCTCGCACAGCCGCGACGACCGGCTGAAAGTTGCCGTCCTCGCGCCGCCAGACGAAAATCTGCCATTCGGCCTGCGGCGCGGACATGATGAAGGCGCTGGCGGAGAGCAGGTAGGGATGCTTGAAGAGTTCCCGATAATACTCGACATATTCCTGGGCGATCTTGGTGGGATCTACCGGATAGTTGGGATTCTGACCGTTGGAGTTGCCGAACTCGGTGATCTCGATCTGTTTGTCCGGAAACTTTTCGTGGTAGGACTTGAAGCGCAAGCCCCAGGAATCGGTCAGGTGGTTGCCCTCGGTGAAGGTAGGGTTTTGCCAGTAGCAGTGCACGCCCAGCCAGTCGGCTCGCTGCACAGCCGGGCGGCAAATGCCTACCCATTCCAGGTCTCGGTGCGGGATAGCCAGGCCGGGAAAGCCCAGGGAGGCCCAGGGACAGGCTTGTTTCAGCCGGTCGTACACATCCAGGAACCAGGTGTTAAAGTCACCGGCGTGATGGTCGTCCTGTCCCCAGCCTTCGATCCCTTCCAGGTGATTGGGTTCATTGTGTACCTCGAATTTGGTGGCATAGGACCGCAGTTGTCGCATGAGGGGGATGAACTTGTCGGCGAACTCGGCCGGTGTGGGATGTCGCCCGCCACGACCCATCCGATCGTCGTACAGGCGGACGACAAAGTCCAGGTCGGGGTTCACGTCCCGCAGTTGATGAAGGATCTCCGGCGGGTTGAAGGACATCATCTTGATGGCTTCAATTTTGGCTTCACGGATCAGATCAAAGTCACGGCCATGGTAGGTATAATCGTTGCGGCCATGGACGCCCACTCGACACTGCCTGGTAGCTGCCATAGTTGACCTCCTTCCAATTTTGTGCATATCGTAACGGTGGATAGCTGGGGGATATTATACAACAAGATAAGGCAATGTTCAATTTTCAAGCTGACGCCCAAGGCGCGATTTGAGAAACCTGCCCCCGCAGGCGGGCCAGGAGGGTGGCCAGTTCGGGGGGAAGGTCAGTGCAAAACTCGACGACTTGTTCAGTTTGAGGATGCCGGAAGCGGATGTGCTGGGCGTGGAGGAAATGTCGCTTCAACGGCAGGCGTTGCTTGCGATAGCCATAGACCCGGTCGCCGGCGATCGGATGACGAAGAAAGGCCATGTGGACGCGGATCTGGTGCGTGCGGCCCGTTTTTGGTTCAACCTGCACCAGGCAGTGTTGATCAAAAAACTCTAGCCCACGATAGGCCGTGATCGCTTTGCGCCCGCCGCGAAGGACGGCCATGCGCTTGCGGTTTTTGGGGTCTCGTCCGATGGCTGCTTTGATGACCCCTTGGGCTGGATCCAGGTGTCCTTCCACCAGGGCCAGATATGTCTTTTGCACTTCCCTGGCCTTGAATTGCGCCTGGAGTGCCTGGCGGACCGCTTCCGTTTTGGCGACGACGATGATGCCCGACGTGTCTTTGTCCAGCCGGTGGACGATGCCAGCGCGTTCGAGGTCGTCCATCTGGGCCAAGGGAGGGCAATGCGCCAACAGGGCATTGACCAGCGTGCCTGAGGTGTGACCGTAGGCCGGGTGTGTGACCATGCCAGCCGGTTTGTCTACGACGATGAGAGCGGCGTCTTCGTACAGGATGGTCAGGGGAATGGCTTCGGGATGAATCTCGACAGGCTGGGGGGATGGCACGCGCACCAGTACAAGGTCGCCAGCTTCAAGGCGATGGCTGGCCTTGACCGGCGCGGCGTTCACGGTGATGAATCTTTCTTTGATCAGCTTTTGGACGGCTGATCGGGAGAGTTCTTCGATCTCTGCCGTGACTATCTTGTCCACGCGCTCGCCAGCTTGCATCTCTTGGATTCTGATTTCAACAACCTGTTGTGCAGCCGTTTCCGCTTCAGGGGGCTGCCGATTTTTCTTTTTCATGGCCTTGGGTCGCTGACGTTTCTTGCTGTTCTCCAGGTCTCTCTTTTCCCTCTTTTAGCAGGAAATAGGCCATCAGGATCGCACCCACAAAGATGCAACTGTCGGCCACGTTGAACACGGGCCAGAATTTAAAGTAGATAAAGTCTACCACACAACCTCGGCTGAGTCTATCGAGTAGATTGCCCACCGCGCCGCCCAGTTGCAGGCCAAGACTGAATCGCAGCAGCCATTGATGGGCGGTGAGTTGGCGGTGATAAATGAGAATGGCGATCACGACCACCACAGCAACGACGGCAAAGAATACACTGCCGTCAGGGAAGAGGCCAAAAGCCGCTCCGGTGTTGGTGGTGTACGTGATGGCAAAGAGCCATTGCAAGGCTGGAATGGGCGCCCACTCCTCGTAACGCTGCAGACCGTTGACAATGATGTGTTTGCTGCTCTGGTCGGCGACGAGAACCAGCACTGTCGTGATGGGGAGGATCAGGCGCCCCCATATGTCTCTGAATTTGGACACGTACAAAGGGCAAGTTCCTTTCCCTGTGAGCTTTCTTGATGTTTGGAGAGGCAGCTAGGCTGTCCACTCGCTATGTTGCTGACAGCGGATGCAAAGGCGAGCCGCCGGTAGGGCCTCCAGTCGCGCCCAATCTATGGTTTGCCCGCACTGCTCGCAGACGCCGTAGGTTCCTTCGTTGAACTTGCTTAGGGCATAGTTAACCTCTGTCAGTTGGTGCTTGATGGTTTGTTGCAAGGAGAGCCCTTTGCTTTGCTCGAAAGCCTCGGTGGCGTCATCGGCCATGTGGTTGCCGTAGCCAATACTGTCGTGGGTGGCGACGCTGGCCTGGCTCATCTGTTCCAGTTGTTGGGTCAGGTGAGCTTGCTCCTCCTGGAGCATACAACACAGTTCTTCCTGGCTTCTCACGACCATGGTACTTCTCCTTCTAGACATCGCTCCATCACGACGCAATTAGGTTTCTAATCAATTGTAGCCCAGAGTTCACAAAAAGGCAAATCTCACATTCTACGGGTTGCCTATGGCTGACCAGCTTTTGGCATACGGATGATGATCGCTGATCCTGGTTAGGTATATTTCAGTAGTGTACCCTTTGGCGGGGGGTGCTTTGGCGAAAACGAGAAATCGGAGTATAATTAGAGTGGTTAACGTGTCACGAAGTGCTGATAGCCTATGATTGTTACAGAAGCTTTGACGAAACGGTTTAATGACTTTACCGCGGTGGATGCCTTCACGCTCCACGTGCGTGCCGGAGAGATCGTGGCGTTGTTGGGACCTAACGGCGCCGGCAAGACGACGACGGTGCGCATGTTGGCAGCTATCCTCAAGCCGACGTTTGGTCGGGCCACAGTGGCTGGCTTTGACGTGGTGCGCGACGCCAGGGCGGTGCGGCAGCACGTTGGCGTGTTGACCGAGATGCCGGGGCTTTATCTCCGCATGACGGCATTGCCTTACCTGGATTTCTTTGGGCAGTTGTGGGGGCTCTCTTCCCGCCAACGTGCCGGACGTGGCGAGTTGTTGCTGCGGCGCTTTGGCATGTGGGAGTCCAGAGACCAGCGCCTGGGCGAATGTTCCAAGGGGATGAAGCAAAAGCTTTCTCTCATTCGCGCCATGTTGCACGACCCGTCGGTGTTGCTGCTGGACGAGCCGACTTCTGCCATGGACCCGCACAGCGCCAAGTTGGTGCGCGATGCCATCATCTCCTTGCGCGATGAACGGCGGGCCATCGTTGTCTGCACCCACAACCTGGCCGAGGCGGAAGTGCTGGCCGATCGTATTGCCATCATTCGGCGTGGACGACTTGTCTCGCTGGGCACGCCCGGCGAACTGAAGGCACAACTGCTGGGACCGCCACTGATGGAAGTGCGGCTGGTTGGTTCGGTGGATGGTCTGGCACCGCGCCTGGCCGGCATCATCGAGGTCAAGGCTCAGGGCAAAGGCTGGCTGCGCTACCGCACGGCGGAGCCAGAGGAGGTGAATCCTCGCCTGCTACGGCGACTGGCAGCGCTGGGCCGGCAGGTGGTGACCCTCAGCGAAGTGCCACGCACGCTGGAGGACGTCTATCTGCGGGTGGTGGAGGAGCCATCATGAGGCAGCGGCTGCAAGAATGGCGAGATTCTCTGGGTATGTCGTTGATCATCACCCGTCGCGAAGTGCGCGACAGCCTGCGCGATTGGCGCATCATCGTGCCCATTATCATACTGACGTTGTTTTTCCCTGTGCTGATGAGCATGACGGCGCAGTTGGCCATGAACTGGCTGTCCAGGTATGGTGCCCCTCTCATCGGCACACGGGTGATTCCTTTTCTGTTGATGATAGTTGGCTTTTTCCCCATCTCGTTCTCGCTGGTCATTGCCCTGGAAACTTTTGTGGGGGAAAGGGAGCGACGCAGCCTGGAACCCCTGCTGACGACCCCGCTATCCGATGGCCAACTCTATCTGGGCAAGATGCTGGCTGCCACGGCCGTGCCGCTCATGGCCAGTTACCTCGGCATCGTCATCTATGTGATTGGCTTGTATGCCACGATGCGCTACTTTCCGTCCGGCCCACTGCTGATCCAGATTTTCCTGCTTACCACTGCCGAGGCGCTGGTGATGGTCTCTGGGGCGGTCATCGTCTCCAGCCAGACGACGAGCGCGCGGGCGGCCAACTTGCTGGCCAGTTTCATCATCGTGCCTATGGCCCTGCTGGTGCAGGGCGAGGCGGCGGTCATGTTCTGGGCGCGCTATGATGTGTTGTGGTGGATCGTGACGGCGTTGTTGGTGGCCGATCTGATCCTGATCCGCATGGGCGTACGCATCTTTAACCGCGAGGAACTTCTAGGGCGAGAGATTGACCAGATCAGCCTGCGACGGGTCGGGCGTCAGTTCTGGCGCTTCTTGCTTCAACCTCCCCACGAGGCGTTGTGGCCTTGGGCAAGCAGGCCCTTGTGGGTGGACGTGTTGCGCTGGTATCGGCGGGACATTCCGGCGCTGTTGGCGCGCCACCGCTTCTCCATCGGCATGGTCGTGGTCTTGATGATAGCCAGTCTCGCCGTGGGCTGGTTCTATGCCCCCCAGTACCCGCTGCCATCGTATCTTTTCGACTTTGGCAACCTTTCTCAGGAGAGTTTTGAAAGCGTCGAGATGCTGGGATTCTTGCCCCGTTTTTCGCCGTGGAGTGTCCTCTTTTTCAACCTGCGTTCGTTAGTATTGGCATCCTTGCTGGCCGTCTTTTCCTTGGGCGTGATGGCTTTTTTGCCCATCGTGAGTACCATGGGTATTGTGGGCTTTTTGGCGCGCCAGATTGCCTTTGCCGGTCACAATCCGTGGATCTTTCTGGCGGTGTTCATCCTGCCGCATGGCTGGCTGGAACTGCCGGCGGTGATCCTGGTCACGGCTTTTGCCTTGCGGCTCGGCGCTTCCATCATTGCCCCTCCAGAGGGACTGACGGTAAGCGACAGTCTGTTGCTGGCCCTGGCTGATTTTATCAAGGTGTTATTCCTGGTGGCGATTCCCATGCTAGCAGCGGCTGCCTTCCTGGAGGTGTACCTGACACCTCAGGTCGTTTTCTGGATCTTTGGCAGGGGGTGACAAATTTGACATTTTATGGTATATTACACAATGACATAAAGTGACAGAGCGGTTCTGAGCTTGGGGGATTGAAAGGGGGATGATGTTGAAGCTGACCATCCTGGGATCGGCGGATGCGGTAGCCGATGCCTACCATGAGAACACCTACATGGTGTTGCAAGGCGGGCAATCGTCTTTGTTGATTGATTGTGGAGGCAGCCCGATGGCCCGCCTGGATCGAGTCAACGTGAACCTGGAGACCCTGGATGGCCTCCTGGTCACACACCACCATCCTGACCATATCTATGGTGTGCCGGTGCTGCTGCTGGGGTTGTGGCAGATGGGCCGAGAGAGACCGTTTGCCATCTATGGTTCCCGGCGGACGTTGCGGGTCATCCCCCGAATGATGCAACTCATGGAGTGGCAGGTGTGGCCGGACATGTATCCCGTCACCTATCACGAGATTCCCTGGGAAGAAAAGGCGCTGGTGATTGACCACGACGAGTATGCCGTCTATACCTCGCCGGTGCAACATCTGATGCCCACTGTGGGGTTGAGAATCGAATCCAAGAAAGGGGGCAAGGCTGTGGCTTATTCCAGTGACACCCGTCCCTGCGAGTCGGTGGTGCGTCTGGCACAGGATGCGGACATTCTCATTCACGAGAGTGCTGGCCCGTTCCCTGGTCACACGACGCCGGCACAGGCGGGAGAGATTGCGCAGCGCGCTGGCGTGAAGCGGTTGGTGCTCATCCATTACCCGGTGTTTACAGAGGATCTCGATGCCTGGCGTGGCGTGGCGGCTGCCATGTTCAATGGGCCGGTGGAGCTGGCCGAGGATTTCAAGGTGTTCGAGTTCTAAAACCCTGTGTAATTTAACGTTATATGAAACTGCGGTATCAAGAAGCAGAAGGAGGCAGGTGTGAAGCAAGAGGACCAGATGATTGCAGTTTGTGGCTTGGACTGCAGCGGATGTGACATTTTTCAGGCAACAAACGATCCTGAAACAGCCCGGCACATTGCAGATTGGTTTAGAAGAGAGAAAGATACAGAGGTAAAGATCAAAGACATCCATTGCCTGGGTTGTAAGAGTGATAGAGCAAAACATTGGTCTCCAGGTTGTTGGATACTCGAGTGTTGTGTTGATAGGAAGGGGTTAGAGTTTTGCTGTGAATGTGAGGATTTCCCTTGCGATAAACTCGGTGAATGGGCAGAGGGGAGCGAAGGGTACGGTGAGGCCCTGGAGCGGCTTAAAAGTATGGTTCAGGAGTAGGAGGCAGAAAGGTGACTGAAAAATCGATCATCATCATCGGGGCCGGGCTGGCCGGCCTGTCTACCGGCTGCTACGCCCAGATGAACGGCTATCAAAGTCGCATCTTCGAACACCACACTATGCCGGGTGGGGTGGCAACCACCTGGAAACGCGAGGGCTACACCATTGACGGTGGTATCCACTTTATCATGGGTCACAAACCAGGCACGGCGCTCCACGAGTTGTACCGCGAGTTGGGCACCGCTCAGGTCAGCCGCTTTGCGGACATGACCACCTACGGCCGTTTCACCGACGAAGCCAGCGGGCGCAGCGTGGAAATCACACAGGACTTGAACCGTCTGGCCGATGACTTGAAGGCCTTCTCACCAACCGATGGCCGGGTCATTGACGAGTTGATCGCTGGCGCTCGCGCCATGCAGAGGCTTGACGTGAGCGAGGTAGGGATGAGCAAGCCTCCCGAGCTGGTGGGTCCCCTGGACCAACTCAAAGAGATGTGGAACATGCGCCGGCTGCTCAGGTACTTCACCGGCAAATACACCAGGTCCGTAGCTGACTATGTACGCGCCGTTCATGACCCGTGGCTGCGTGAGTGTATCAAGAACCTGTTCCTGCCGGAGGTGCCGGTGTGGTTCATATTCATGATTCTGGGACTGCTCGCAGACAGGCAGTTGGGGTTCCTGGAAGGGGGAAGCCTGGACTTTGTCCTGGCTATCGAGAAACGCTACAAGGACCTGGGTGGGCGGGTGACCTACAAGGCCACCGTCGAGGAGATCCTGGTGGAAACCTACCCTGAGCAAAGCCGGAGGGATGACCGGGCCATAGGGGTACGCCTGGCCGACGGCAGCGAGCATTGTGCCAACGTCGTGGTCTCCGCCGCCGATGGCCACAACACTATTTTCAAGATGCTGGGCGGTCGCTACGTCAATGAGAAGATCAAGAACCGCTACGCGAATTGGAGGTTGTGCCGCCCTCTCATGATGGTCAGTTACGGTGTGGCGCGGGAATTCCCGGACGAGCCGCCCTTTACTGCCATCATGTTAGAGCACCCCCTTACCGTAAACCGCCAAACGATTGATGGGATTTTCGTCCGTCTCTTCAATTACAGTCCCGAGTTCGCCCCGCCGGGCAAGACGATGGTCCAGGTCGAGTTTGAGACGGAATGGAACTACTGGAATGACCTGCAAAGGGAGGACAGGGCTCGCTACGATGCTGAGAAGGAACAGATTGCGGCGGAGGTTCTGAAGCGACTGGAGGCGCACTATCCCGGCATCTCGTCACAGGTGGAGGTGACCGACGTGGCTACGCCCTACACCACCTGGCGCTACACCTTGAATCACAAAGGGGCCTGGGGGGGCTGGTTACCGACGCCAGAGGTGATCAATACGCGGATGGAAAGGACCATGCCTGGCCTGGACAACTTTTACATGGCTGGCCAGTGGGTAATGCCGGGCGGTGGTGTCCCTCCATGTCTCTATTCCGGCCGCCACGTGATACAACTCCTCTGCCACCGGGACAGGAAGCCGTTTTCGA
>CAYNKW010000010.1:0-37656 GCA_964397845.1 uncultured Anaerolineae bacterium | reverse complement strand
CTATTATACACGATTCGCCCAGAATGGCTATAGACGTGACAAGTGACCCACTAGGTGATGTGTCGAGGAATATGCTTGAAAGTTACTGACAATGGAATCGATTTTGGCTGCTCGATCAATCCACATTCTTGCCTGGACGTACAGAACCGAACGACCCTCCTTGCCCTCGGCAATGAGATCGACTCCCTCGTCGTGGGACTTTTTCTCACGCAGGACTGGAAGGCCAAAATCCGAACCCACTTCTGTTTGTGGAATAAGTCTCTGCACAAAGCGCGCGAATCTCTCGCCTTTCCCGGTTTTTGTCAAGCCCTCAAGTTGCCCCCTGAAGTGCTGCTCGAGAGAGACATAGGTTGCCAAGTGGTCGGGAAGACTATCAGCGACTTTCGAATGCTGTTGGTCAGTTTGGTTTTTCATTCGCCAACTCCTTTTGCTCAGACGGAGTAAGTTCTGTAAACTAATCTGTTGCACACATCGGTGCCGCCTTAGCCGCCTTAGATGGTGGCCTGCCCCATTATATCCCAACGCTAGCCCTCGCACAAACAAACACCACCTGCCGCCCCGCTTCCCCCACCACGACCGGTGCCAGCAGGCGAAAAACGCGGGGCCGCGGGCTTGTCTTACAGCGAAAGGTGGTCGACACGCCCACGGCGGGCCGCTCTCCCGCCTGTCCCCTCAGTTCCCTCCCCTGCTCGCGGGGGAGGGCCAAGGTGGGGGCCGGCCGTTTTCAAGTTCGATGTAGTATTACAGCCCATCCGAAAGAATGCACTGATCGGTCATGGGCTGACCAGTTCGATCCATCTGTTGGGGAAATCCACGCACAGGCGGTAGGGCAGCAGGAAGTTGAGGCCCACCACGCCATCAACCCGGTAGGGGAAGGGACGGTGGGTAAAGACAACATCCAACGGTGCCTGTTCCTGGCCCAGGATGCGCAGGCGGGGCACAGTCACAACACCTTCGACGACGGGGCCGCCCATTGTCTCTACGCGGCGATGTTCTTTGGGTTGGCTCAGGTCTATTCCTACTTGAGCCAACACCGTATCCCGGACCGTTGTCAACGAGGCAGCCGTATCAAGCAAGAGCATCACATCGCGATAGTCGTCTGTTGGGCCGAACAGCCGGCCGGCTATCAGGACGCAGCCGTGTTCAATTCCGACCAGGGGCCAGTGATCATCCACCATGGCAATGGGATCCTTTGGTACTCCAGGGGCACGATAGGACCAGTATACCGGATGGCCCCGTGTCGAACGTCGTGTTGCATCACCATTTTGTCAAACTCATCCCGCTCCGGGTGATGGACGAGCAAAGTGCCCTTGGTGGGCTGCTCGTATTTGTCCTCCTCCACCACCTCGAAGAAAATCCACTCATCGGGGTACTGGGCGAACATTTCCTCGATCGTCTGTACCGGCCCTCGCTTTCTTTCATCCATTGGCTTCCTCCCTTTTTCATCCTTCATACTTCAAGAGGCGGTCGGCCATCGCCATCTCCTCGGCGCGGGTCTGGTGTCCGCCAGCACCGCCTGGAGTTGTGCGGCACTGGGGTTGACCATAGGTTGGATTGAGCTAACGGTTTGCAGGCCATCCCGCAACCGGTTCCCACCCGAATGAAGGGCCCTCTCGTGACTCAGAGGTGCTTTCAGTCGAGTGAGAGCTCCCCTGGGAGTCCCAGAAGTGCGCTCAGCCGAGTGAAAGGCCCTCTTGGAACCCCAGGAGCGTGTTCAACCGGGTGAGTTGCGCTCTCCTTGGCCGATCATGAGTATAGCCGATTTTCACCTACACGCAAACCGGCTCTTCGAATGCAAGATGCACACTGCCCCGCTTTTTCCACCTCGACCGGTGTTGCCAGGCGAAAAACGCGGGGCCTGTCCTGAGCGGAGCCGAAGGGCCGCGGGCTTGCCTTGCAGCCTTCTCATTCTGCCGCCTGACGCTGTGCCTGTCGCCCGGCAGCGTAATCCGCCGCCAGCAGCGCGCTACCCAACTGCACGCGCAACAGCTTTTGGATAGGCACCACGGTATAGTCTAATTCAGCCTCCAGGTCAGCAGCGCGTGCCTCTCTCTGAGGGGCACTAGCCTCCCGACAGTGGTGTAGTATCGTCTACCTCCGATAGGAGTAGTTGTCTCCCTTACTTTGAAACGGTTCATATTCTCAATAAACCACTCGCGAGTTTCCGGCATCGGTAACACATACAGAGTACATGAGGAAAGTAATAGAATACGTAATTAGTAGTTCATGATAAGAAGTTCATTGATTTGTCCACGCCCTTGAGCGTTGCTATTGATACTACGCCTGGCTTTGACCCTCTCGATGCGGTATCCTCTGTATGCGTCTTCAAAGAAATCATCATCTGGATCATTGTTCTTAGGGTCAGAGTTGCTCAACATCAACTTGGCTCCTTTTCGATCAAGTGAACGATAAAAAGCTGCTAGCCGCAATTGCTCTGAATCATCAAATGTGTCCTTTGCATAAGATGTGAAGCTCGCGGTTCTACTAATTGGTTTGTAAGGCGGGTCAAAGTAAACGAAAGATTCATCATTGACGAGTTCTTCGCAGTCCATAAAATCCCCATGATGAATATGAGTGCCTTGAAGCGCTTGAGAAACTGCTCTCAAATTCGCTCGATTGCATATGGTGGGATTCTTGTATTTACCAGCCGGAACGTTGAACTCTCCTCTTGAGTTCACCCGAAACAAGCCGTTAAAACAGGTACGGTTCAGGAAGATCATTCGAGCAGTCCTTTCAACCCAGCTATGATGATACTCTGAAAAATCTACAACTCTGTGGTTTGCGTTGAACTGCCAGCGAACTTTATAAAAGAACGTCTCTCGCTCTTTGTCGCTCAGGGAGAGGTATCTTTGTTCGATGTCATAGAGTAAACTTATCAGGCTTTCTGCGCCTTTCTGTATGGTCCTATATGCAAGTACAAGTTCGGGGTTGATGTCGTAAATAAAGAGCTCATCCACCTTATAAGATAGGGAAACAAAGAAAAAAACCGCGCCGCCCCCGATGAAAGGTTCAAAGTACCTTTTTACTGAACCCCTCTTCAACTCGTCGGGGAGGAATTCATTTATCTGTTCAAGGAGCTGGCTCTTTCCACCTGCCCACTTGAAGAATGGCTTTGCTACCGTTGGCAACAGTGGCAGTTGCATAACATCCTCTTTTGCTTCAATGCGTCAAATGGCCTCATCTGGCTTCCACAACACCTGGCCGCCGATGATGCAGCTTCTTGCTCCGCTTTCTGTAGGCCCTGAGGTAGCGAGTAGCATACTGATCGCGCCCCAGAAAAAGATCGGCAGCCAGGATAGCCGGGTGCACTTTGGCCACGTCCACGATGGGGCAGTTGACGCCATTCTGGATGGCCATGACCAGGAAAGCCCGGTCAATCACTTCCCGCTCCGGCAGGCCAAAAGAGACATTGCTGGCCCCCAATGTCATGTTGACGCCCAGTTCCCGGCGCACCATCCGGATCGCCTCCAGCGTGATCCGGCCGGCTTGTGGATCGGTACCCACCGCCAGCGCCAGGCAGTCAATGACTACGTCCTGGCGAGGGATGCCCAGCGCCCCGGCCCGCTCAACGATCTTGCGGGCCACGGCCAGGCGCTCCTCCGGCGTGGGCGGGATGCCGCCGTCATCCATGACCAGACCGACGACGGCCGTCTCGTATTCGGCCACCAGGGGCAGCACTCGCCCCAGGCTGGTCTCTTTGCCGTTGACCGAGTTGACCAGCGGCTTACCCTGCGCGGCCAACTCTTTGTGCACTGTCAGCGCAGTTCGCAATGCCTCGGCGTTGGCACTATCTATGCACAGCGGTACGTTGACCGTCTCCATCACCAGACGCACCACCCTGGGCAACAGATTCACCTCGTCCACTCCGGCGGCTCCCACGTTGACGTCCAGCACGTCCGCGCCAGCTTCCACCTGGGCCTCGGCCTCGAGGCGAACAACGTCCAGGTTGCCTTCCTCTAAAGCGGCAGCCAGGCGCTTTTTACCAGTGGGGTTGATCCGCTCACCGATGAGCACCGTTGGCTTTTCGGGACTGACGATCACTGTTTTCCGTGCACTCTTGAGAATCGTTTCCACGAAATCCCTCCTCGAAAAATCATTTTTCCTCTCCCGACTTGGCCGGGGAACGCTCGCCGCTACGCAGTGTAAGCCGCACTTCTGCGCTGAGGGCCGGGTTAAAGTTGACAGTGAAGGGCCGCAGCCGTTGCACGTCCCCAAGTTTCAGTTCGGCGAGATGCCTGTTCAAAAAATCCTGTAGGCGATCATATTTGAGGTCAAGCTTTTGCAGAGCCTCGTCGTCAATGTTTGGTTGGGCCGTGTCGTACAGTTTGTCAACTGTATCCGACGCAACCAACCCTGGTTCGCGGTCCAGTGCTTCGAGCATTATGTGGGCGGCGTAGGGCCACTGTTCGCACAGGACGAGCCAGCCCAGGATGTGGCGAGGGTTCTTTGGCAACTCGGCAGCGGCATCAGATCCCTCTCCCTCCAAAGCTTCCCGCTGATTGATAAGCGCGCGAACCAACCGGTAGACGTTGACCAGGCGCTTGACGCGGCGTGGGTTGGGATCGAGATGGGAGCAGAAATCGTCGAACGCCTTCTGCTCTGCCTCTTCAAAGTCTCCTTCGGCCTCCTCTTCAGGCTTTTCTTCGGATGGCTCTTTGGACTTCTCTTCGGCCTCCTCTTCGAGCAACTCTTCGGCCTCCTCTTCGAGCAACTCTTCGGCTTCCTCTTTGGTTGGTTCTTCGAGGTATCCTCCGATTTGCTCTTTGACTTGCCCTTCGATTTGCGCTACGGTCTCCCCAGTGCCAGAATCCGGCCGTTCAAGCTGGAGAGGAGTCGAGAGCTCTGTCTTCTTTTCTTCTCTCTTTTCCTCCGGGTTCACGAGCGAAGCCACGAATTTGCGCAACTCATGGAGTGGCGGCTCGGGTATGCTGAACGGGATCTGTACGATCTTGTCGAGATATTCGTAACCGGTGATCTCGGCCTCGGCAAGAACTTGGCCATAGTGCTCTTCGACAGCCTGAGTGATGATGCGCGCGTCGAGGGCTATGAAGACAATAAAGCGTTCAAACTCGAGCAGGAGTTTCACGGCCTCCAGCACTTCCACAGCCTTCCTGGGATCGCAACGATCCAGGTCGTCAATGAAAATGACAACCTTCACGCCATCCGGCAGGCTCTCGGCAAAGCCCTCCAGGTCCTGCCTGATTCGCCCCATGAAGCCCAGGTCATCCTTGTAATCAGGGGTGGCAAACAGAGCGACGATGCGCTTGCTGGCCGGGGTAAAGAGGATGCCAGACAACTCCTTGACCAAGGCCACGAGCCCGGCCGAACTGCCAACCAATGCCGCCCAGGCCGCCCGATTGCTCGAGAACAAGGCAAAGACCAGCAGGCCAACGACGATGGAAATGAGTGTGTAGGGCAAAAGTCTGGCCCGCAACGTGCGCCACCGGTGTTGAAGGTTGCGCACCAGGTTGAGACGGATTTGGCCGTACCAGCCGAGCCTCGACTCTTCGATGCTGCGAAAGATGCGCTCGACCAGGCCCGCCCACAGCTTGTCGCAGCCGTTATAGTCCCACGCCTCAAACCGGACGACGAGCGCCCTGGTGCGCAAGGGACGGGTAATCCTTTGCCAGAGGGTGGGCTTCTTTCTTTCCCTTTCTTCTTCTTCTTCAGTGCTCCTTTCATCGGTAAACCGTTTCATCAGCGGGAAGATGATTGCGATCAAGGGTCCAAGGATGTTTTCCCAGAAAGCAGGCTTCCTGTCGCGCTCGTAGCCCAGGTCTTTGGCAATCATGTTCATCAGAAACGTCTTGCCGGTGCCCCACGCCCCATAGACGCCGATGGTCAGCGGAGGTTCCGTGTCTTCGACGAGCTTCTCAAAGGCAGCAGCATAGTTGGAAAAACCTAGCCGGTCCTTACCGCGGGCGAGGTCGTTGGCAGCGGCAACTCTCTCATACTCCCCAATCGTCGGGAGACGTGCCTTCAATCTCTCTACCGCTTGTCTCTGTAACCGACTATCACCAATCTGCCGCGCCACGGTCAGAGCGTCCTGCAAGTCTGCCCCATTCAGTTGGGAAGCCAGTGCCAGCAGCATTTCCACTCGCGCCGCCGCGTCCTCGGTCGCCCGCACCACGGCCAGTGCTTCCTGCGGCTCGACCGAACCGTCAATGACCAGGCCGGCGAGGTCACGGACGCGAATGAGTCTCCCCAGGGCCCCTGCAGCCGCCTGGCGCACATACTTGGACCGATCCGCGAGGGCCTGGATCAGGGGACGCACAGCCTGCCTGCCGGCTGCTTTCCCTAGCTCCCGCGCCGCATCGCGGCGCACTCGCCACGACGAGTCTTGCAGATTCTCGAGGAGAGAGTCCACAGCCGGCTCAACGGTTTCTTCTGCCTCCTCCCGCTCCGGCGGCAGAACTGGCGCCTCTTTAGACCAATCGGTTTCGGCCCATTCACGCCTTTTGTCATAATATCGCCTGAAATCGTACGTTGCTTGCCGCGTCTCCAGATCTACTTGCACAAAGCTGTAGACCCTGGGGAGATCTCGATGGCCATAAACAGCGCCGGCCGGAATGTGCACCGTCCGACCAGCGGCGGAACCGCGAACCGCTATCCCTGAGGCGTGATGGTGACCGTGCAAGACAAAATCGCACACCTGCTCCAATCGTCTCTCGGTGCGGACGCGGTCCTCTTCTCTAAGCCAGGCCAGGGGATGATGTAGAAGGGCTATGCACAGGTCAGCCTGTCCAGCCCCCTTCAATACCCCGTCGAGTTCCCGCTCCCCGATTCGCAGGTTGCCCTGATCATTCACGCCCCCTTTTGCGTCTCCGGGCAACCCGCTGAGCCACGCCGAATCGAGGCAGACCAAGGCGATCGATCGATCTTCCATAGCTACACGCTGAAGGTAATGATAGGGTGGATGCTGGGGTATCTGTCGCCCAGAAGATTGCCCAAAGAAGCGATGGACGAACCCGGCATAGTTCCTCATGCGTTCAGACAGAAGCCGTTGTGCATCACCCGTTAGAGAAGCGACATCATCGCGATCAGCCAAATCGGGCAAGAGGCCGGGGTCAAATCGCTCGCTCGCTCTCCAATCTACGTCGTGATTGCCGGGCACGATGAACAGTTCTCCAGGTGACAGCGCGGTGACCTCTAGCAAGGGCCCAAAAAAGTATTCCTCGGCCAGTTTGTATTCTTCTGCCCTACCCGAGCGAGCGACGTCGCCGGTGAAGGCGATAAAGTCTGGCCTCATGCCTTTCGCCATCTGCTCAGAAATGTCGCTCCACAGTGCATCCAACACGGCGTCCAAATCATCCAGCGCCTTGCCCCATATATGCAAGTCGGATAGATGCAGCCAGGTAATCTTTTTTGGTTCAGCCATCACCCTCTTCTCCTTTGATCTCCCCTTCACCCACCCGCACGAAATCCTTCGCTTATCTTCTCTATGCCTCGATGCACGCCGGACATACGGCCATGCATTTGAAGCAGGTGTACTGAAATCCAATGAATTGGGCCTGGTAGATGTTCAGCAGGATGGGATCCTTGAGAAGTGCTTTCTGCTCTTCAGGTGTGGCCCCGACGAACTGCCGCAAGTATCGTATAGCCCCGCCGATGCCATAGGGCTGGGACGCTTTGAGGCATTTGAACATGTCTGTTTTGCCCTCTTCATCCAGCGCCCGGGCTGGACAGGCCTCAACGCAAAGGCCGCATTGATCGCACAGCTCCTCCTGAACAGGGGGATCAGACTTCAGGGGCAATTCTGTAAGAACAGCCGTAAAGATGATCCGGCTTCCGAAACGGGGGTGAATGACCAGATTATGCCGCCCAAAGACCCCCAGGCCGGCAGCCACAGCCGCATGTCTCATAGACACATCCCCGACAAGTCCCATAACCTCGCGTCCCATGTCCAGGGGATAGGAGGGGGGAACAGGGGCCGCTTTAACCTGAAAATGATCCTCTATATACCTGGTCACGAGGTAGTTGTTCTTCAAGGAAAGTTCCATGCCTCCCATCCGCGAGGCCATGCTCACCCGGGCATTTTCACTCTCCACAGCCCCATTGAGCTCTCTGTATCCCAGGACAACAATAGATTTCAAATTGGGCAGGATGGTTCTGGGGTCCGGCGATTTCCTGGATTGGTAGTCCTCGATCGCAGCAAACCCGACCGCGTCCGCCCCCAACTCATAACCGAATTGCCTGATTTGCTCTTTGTCCATCACACCCCCCTGCTTCTGCCATACGCTCCAGGATGCCGGACAAGGGGGCGCTGGCGAAAGCGGGCCCCCAGGAACGGCACGCATCTTGTCAACTGGACTTTAACCACTTTGAGGAGCGAATGGGGCTACAAGATACAGCACGTAGGCGCCCTGGCTGTCTATTTGGTCTCTCCTCCTATACGGCGCTGAGACCATTATCGCACATAACGCCTTGGAGCACAAATCCCAAGTGCAAGAAAAAACCTTTGGGTGGTCATCCTTCAGGGCCGGGGCAAGCACTTTTCGATTGGCATAGACCCCAGCATGATCAAGCGCAGGCCTGACCAATCAGAGCAAGTCAATGCTGTGGCGGCCCGGCACCCGTTTCCAGACTGAAAACCGAATAGCCCCTGACAAAAGGGCTTGCTCCTCATCTCAACTTGTGGTACAATGAAGGCTGATGGTATAGCCCACCCCGTTCGCCAAGCCGAGGAGGGAGAAAACCCGTGAGCGATCCACAACCGATCCCCTACCCTGGGGGCGATCCCGATGGGTGGCCGGCTGTTTGCTAGCCTGGGCAGGTAAAGCGAAGGCGATTCTCAGGTGAGGCAAGCGGGTCACCCCACCTACAGCAGAACCAACGTGCGCCCCGGCGTGCTGGGGAGGGATGGTATCCAAAGTACTTCGTAGATTGGCCCTTACACGCAACTCTCAGCGGCAGGCAGCGGCTTTCGGACGAGGTGTGTCTATGGTAGACTGGCATCGCTTCATTCCCACAGATTTCGAATATGACTTTGAAAAGGATAAACTAGCAGCACACGGCGTCACGTTTGAGGAAGCAGTGGAATGCTTCTTCTCCAACTTCCAGGTTCGTCGCAACAAGTCCTACCGGGATCGCTATCAACTCATCGGGAGAACCCTTGGTGGACGCAGGCTCAAGATCATCTTTCAACTCAAACCGGACCATGTGGTTCGTATTATTACAGGGTGGCAAATATGAGCACAGAGAACAAATTGAAACCTTTTTCAGAAGAACAGATTGACGAAATCGTGATTGCTCAGGCCGAGGATGATACAGCGTGGGAAGAGCCCATTTTGGTGCAGATGACTATTCCAACCACGATGTCTTTGCCGCCTGAGTTGGCCACGCGAGCAGCTTTCTTTGCCCAGCTACACAAGGTATCCAGCGTTGAAGACTGGCTCAGAAGCATCATCGAAGAGCGGATTGACTTTGAGGAAGCCGCCTTTGCCGGGTTGAAGCAAGCTCTGGCCGCGAAGAGCAGCGCATAACAGTGTATTTGCGACAATGCCTTTGCTGCGCTGCGGCACTATGCAAATTCGCGAAACGTTATCCGCCATTCTCGTCCAAACCCACCGCGGCCCTTCGGCTTCGCTCAGGACGTAGCCTCGCGCTTTTCGCCACCGGCACCGGTTGTGATGGGAGAAGCGGGGCGGCGTTCGTTTGTGTGGAGGCTGCTGTTGGGTATCATGGGGGTGGACCGTCGTTTTCGTATATAAGCAGCTAGGCGGCAGACAACTATGCCGGGGCATCTTCTGCTATTGAAACACGGTCCTAACCTTGGGTGAAGGAGTATGCTATGGATAAAGACCTTTCCATCTTCGGTGACATCTTGAAAGTGTTCGAGGATCGGGAACATGCACGCAATGCTGCAGGCCCCTTGATGATGATGTTTGGTCTCATTTTACTTCTCTTAACTCGAACATCTTCCGGGCCTCTTCAGAATGCGATATTGGTTTTTGCGGGAGTCCTGATAGTTGGCGGGATGATAGTCACATATGTTGCAGTGGTGAGGCGGAGCACGGTTTCAATAGCTCGGCTTCCCTCCGCAGCTGATGATCTCGGTTTGGCGGTCGAACAACTGTCACGAAATTACGAGTGGATACGTTCTCAGACTATGTACACCTTTTACTTGTCCACCATTTTCATGGCGTTGGGTATACTGGTTATTCTATTTGGCTCTGTACGAGTTATACTGGGTCTAGCGGAAAGCACGGATGCACTGACCATCGTCGCTGGAGTAATCTCGGAATTCATCTCAGGATCGGCGCTTCTTCTTTATCGGTCTGGTTCCCAACGTCTTGATGAGATATCACAGAAGCTTCACCAGACATGGAGAATACTGGTGGCTTACAGGTTGGCAAAAGAGTTGCCTGAACCTGACCAGAAGGACGCGATTCTTCCTTTAATCATCGCTCTGGCAGGGACATTGGTGGAAACACCATCTCTAGAGCCAGCAACATCGAAAGAATATGGAAGTCTGCTTGAGAAGATAGAGTTTGACTATCAGGATCCTCCTACCAAACATAGCTGGCGAATTGTAGATTGTCCAGATAAAACAAGGGTATCCTTAAGATTTTTTGATGACGGGTTTGTTGGTAGAGCATTAGAGATCGAGGCAACGGTTAGGTACGCCATGGATTGCACTGTGAGTCCGTCGGTTGAGCTTGGATCAGTAGTCGAGTTCGTGACAAAACTGGAGACTGGAGGGTCTGTTGTTTATGCTCGTCTTAGTGTTCAGAGCAGTGATAGCTCTAGATCAAAAGCTGTCTGGTTCAATTTTCCGGTTGGGAAAGGGCAGCCATGGCCTCATGGGGATGGAAGTTCTGAGTGGAGTTTTCCTGTCACACCCACTCATCTCGGGGGAAACTGGTTACAGTTCCGAGTTGACCTTAATGAAGCTGTAAGGCAGACTTATGGAAAAGATGGATGGAGATTTGAAAAACTCAGAGGTTTTCGTCTACGTGGCAATCTGTCTTTAGCCTATATCTCTGTGTTCGAGGCAGGGCAGTAACAAGTCGTTTTCGCCAAATTGCCATATTGCAGACACAAATCAGCCTGAGTTCGCCGCCTGAGTTATGGTCAGTGGGGCGGCCGCTTGTCCCACTGCCAATTCAGAACCGCGCGTGAGAATTTTGCCTCAAACGCTTGCTTGTTAAAGGCCCTGGGCCTCTGGATCAAAGGCAGTGGGCCTCGTGACCAAAGGCAACTGCCTTTGGATCAAGAGTAGTGGGGCCTTGCTGCAAAGTCAACCGGACTTTGGTGCAAGATCAACTTGACTTTGACAAAACCTGACGGGACCTTGGAGCATGATCTAGAGAGGAAGACCATGAGCGAACAAACGTATCGCATCGCTGATATCCTCCACGAAAAGGCTGGCCAATACGAGTTGGCCATCTTCCACCCGGACATTGTCGGCTGGCTGGAGGAGCAACTCTTTGAGAAACGCGGCCATCCCTACGTGAAATGTCTTGCCTCGGGGCGGGACCGCCGCGCTCACCCCGAGGAGATCGTCCGCCAGCTCTACGTCAAGAAACTGATGGACGACTACGGCTACCCCAAGGAGGGCATCCAGGTGGAAAAGCCGGTCTTTTTCGGCTCCGGGATGGGCAAGAAGCGGGCCGATATCGTGGTAATGCACGCCGACGATCCCGAAGCGGCCTATATCATCGTCGAGGTCAAGAAGCCCTGGCGACAAGACGGTATCGAGCAATTGAAGAGCTACTGCAACGCGGAAGGCTCGCCTATCGGCGTGTGGACCAACGGCGGCGAAGTCGTGGTCATGCACCGCGTGGAACCCAACCTCTACCGCGCCTTGACTGACATTCCCAACGTCCATCAAACACTGGAAGCCATCAGCGCCGAGCGTGTGACGTTGGCCGAACTCAACGAGCGTGATAAACTAGTCACCGAGCGACTGTCACTCAAAGACGTGATCTTGGACCTGGAGAACCTGGTGCTGGCCAACGCCGGCGTTGATGCTTTCGAGGAAGTGTTCAAGCTGATCTACGCCAAGCTGTACGACGAATGGCGCGCCGCCCGCCCCGGCGGTAGGTATCTCCAGTTCCGCGTCCTCGACGATCCGGACGAGCAGGCGTTCTACAACCGCGTCAACGGTTTATTCAACCGGGCCAAGGATCAATGGCCGGGGGTCTTTTTGCCCGGCGAGAGAATTGACCTGACACCGGGTCACCTGGCAACCTGTGTTTCTTTTTTGCAGGACATCAAACTCTTCAACTCCAATCTGCAGGTGATTGACGAAGCCTTTGAATATCTGATGACCGAGGTGGGCAAGGGCAAGAAGGGGCAGTACTTTACCCTGCGCCACGTGATTGACATGGCCGTCAAGATGCTCAACCCCAGTCTTGACGAGTACGTCGTTGACACGGCGTGTGGCAGTTGTGGCTTCACCATGCACGCCGTTTTCTGGGTGTGGGGAGAGCAATTGAACGCCAGCGGGCCGAATCAGTGGCAGCGGGAATACGCCAGTACCCACGTTTACGGGCTCGATTTCGACGCCCGCGCCGTCAAGATTGCCCAAGCTCTCAACCTCATTGCCGGTGATGGGCGCACCAACGTCTATCGGGCCAATACGCTGGCTCCCGACCTATGGGGCGACAAGGTGCGGGTGGGGCTGCACGACCGCCTGCGCCGTTTCCCCAACGACCCCGAGCGCGATCTCTGGAACCAGGAGCACTATCGCTACTTCAACTTTGACGTGCTGATGACCAACCCGCCCTTTGCCGGTGACATCCGCGAGAGCAGGATCCTGCACCAGTACGAACTGTCCAAGCGGGGCCGCGACCGGGTAGCTGCCAAGCAGGGGCGCGACATCCTGTTCATCGAGCGCAATCTGGAATTCCTGCGGCCCGGCGGGCGGATGGCGATTGTGCTGCCCCAGGGCCGCTTCAACAACACCACCGACGCCTACATCCGGGAGTTCATCGCCCGCGAGTGCCGCATCCTTGCCGTGGTCGGGCTGGACGTGAACACCTTCAAACCGCACACCGGCACCAAGACCAGCCTGCTCTTCTTGCAAAAGTGGAACGACGACCCCGAGGCCGGCCCCCTCTGCCCCCGCCTGGACGACTACCCCATCTTCTTCGCCACCTCCAAGAACAGCGGCAAGGACAGCTCCGGCGAGTACGTCTACAAGACCGACGAACAGGGCAACCGATTGCTGGATGAACACGGTCACCTGATCGTAGACCACGACCTGGACGAGATCGCCACGGCCTTTGTGCTGTTTGCCAAGGAGCAGGGCTTCAGTTTCTGGAAGGACGACGATCGCCCTTTCTGACCCGCCCCGACGGTGAGTCATGGACGCTGGAGACGTTCACCGCCGGGGCAGAGACAACGGGGGTATGGAGTGCAGTGCAGCTTTACAACTTGCCTGTAGTCGGGCGGACTGATGCAGAGTTTTATCAACCCCGTTTCTTGAAATTTGACAGTCTAGCTCGTAATACAGGCCAACGGCTAGACAGCCTGTTTTTTGAGATCATACAGCCGACAGAATTTGTCCGCGAATACGCTCCCGCTGGTACCGGCGCGCAGTTCTGGCGTGCTCAAAACGTCCGGCGCGGTTATGTAGATACTGATAATGTTGAGTTCGTTGATTGGGCTGTTTTCCAACAGGTGCATAAATCTCACGTAAGAGAGGGCGATGTCCTGATTACAAGGACGGGAGCCAATGCTGGAGATTGTGCCGTCGTTCCACCCGGAACCCAGAATATCGCTGTCAGCTCTCATACCCTGCGGCTTGTCCCCAAGGATATTGAGATGGGCTACGCCGTCGGTGTGTTTTTCGCCAGTGACTATGGACGGGATATACTACTGCGTGCTGTGTCTGGTTCAAGCCGTCCACAAATCACCAAAGAGGTGTTACGGTCTATTTTTCTTCCAGACTTCGGGCCAATCAAGGCAGATCTTACCGAGTTGATGAGAGCGTTCTATCGAGAGCGTGAAGGCGTTGAAACTCTCCACGCTGAAGCCGAGGCGCTGCTGCTGGCCGAACTGGAGTTGGATAACCTGGATCTTTCACACCAGCCCCCTTATACGCAGAACTATAGCCAAGTGTGGGCATCAGGGCGATTTGACGCAGAGTACTTTCATCCTGAGAAATGGTGGATTCTTGAGCAGTTGGATGCAATACCAGGCAAAACAGTTGGTGATTGCTTTGGCTCGGTCCGCGAGTTGCTCAGTCCGCCCGAACGTGAGACGGGAGAGGTGGTTTACAACTATGACCTTACTGACGCGCTGAGGTTTTTCTTGGATGATGATGTTGAGCCTGTGCCCACCCATGAGCTGGGTAGCACAAAGAAGCGATTCCAGCGAGGGGATGTGGTTGCATCGCGGCTGCGTTCCTATCTTAAAGAAATTGCTATCGTAGCGTCACCAGATGATGCTAACTGTGTCGGTTCATCTGAGTATATCGTGCTGAGAGCTAGGAGCACATTGGTGAGCCCTGAGTTGTTGCTGGTGTACTTGCGTAGTCCTTCCGTCCAAGCGGTTCTCAAATGGTGCCAGGATGGCTCAAATCATCCACGGTTCAAAGAAGATGAACTCTTGGCACTCAAGTTGCCAGATCACATTCTGAAGGTTCAGGAAGATATCAAACGTCTCATTTGGGAGGGTATTCAGGCTAGTCGTGATTCCCGACGTCTACTAGAAGAAGCCAAGCGGCGGGTGGAGGAGATGGTGTTGGGATGACCGCCCCCTCCCCAGCCCTCCCCCGTGTAACGGGGGAGGGAGCAGCTTCCCCCCTGCGAAGCGGGGGGGACTGAGGAGGGGCAAGGAGTACATAGGAAACCAGCAATGAGTGCAATCAAACTAAGCTCACATCAGAAGAAAGCAATCGAGACACATTTGGGCCGCTTCAAGGCCTATCTTGCAACCGAGGAATACCTTGCGGACCAGCGTGAGAGAGAGCGCCGTGTCACCTTCTTCCACGAGGAGTTACCCGCCCGTCTGCCCGAACTCTCCGAGGCCGACGTCACCGAGTTGGTCACCATGCTCTGGGCTACCGCCATGTGGGACAACAAGCAGTATCATGCTCAGCAGATCATCACAGAGAACGATATTGACAAACTACGCCAGGAACTCACATCGTTTACCCTGTCGCAGAGCGGAGCACCACCTTTGTCACCCCAGCCCACACCGTTGCCGAGGTGCTGGCCGGGTGCCGTCGGCGTGCCGGAGCAGGAGATTGACAAGCGGGTGACGGGGTCGCACGGGAAGTAGCGACGCAGCAGAATTGATGCTATAATAAGCATACGCGTTCTAGGAGGTCTTGGATGACGATTGTCGTGGCAGTCAAAGTAAACGATGGGCTGGTCCTGGCGGCCGACAGTGCCGTGGCAGTACACGGCGGCCCGGCAGGGAAACCCCCTGGGATACTCAAGACTTACGACTATGGACGTAAGCTCTCGCACATCAAGGACTATCCTATCGGCACACTGAGCTGGGGGGTCAGCCTGCTGGGTTCGCGCACCATCGAGAGCCTGATCAGCGAGTATGAGTTTGGCCTGCCCAGCGTCAAGGACAAGGAGGTCCAGGGATTCCAGGTACGCGAGATCGCCGGCGACCTGCGTGCTTTTCTGCTGGAGCGTTACAAAGCGCAGTACGGGCCACTCTCTCCAGGCGATCAGCCTTCGCTGGGGGTCCTGGTCAGTGGTTATTCCGATAGAGCCTACTTTCCGGAGCAATACCTGTTTGAATTCCCCGTCACGCCCGGCTTGCAGTTCCGTCGCCCCGATAAGGAGAACGGTGAACCCAATTTGGGTGTGGATTGGTTCGGGCTGACCGACGCGATTACTCGTCTAGTCAAAGGGGCAGACCCACGCCTGGGGGCGGTGCTGGCCGAACGTCTGCAAATCTCGGCCGAGGAATCCTGGCAATTACTGGCCCAGTTTGAGTATCCAATTGCCTTTGAGGGTATGCCGCTTCAGGATGCAATAGACCTGGCTGTCTATCTCGTTGAGATGACGATAGGTCGCTACCGTTTCGCAGTGGGTGCGCCGGTTTGTGGCGGCGAGGTGGACGTGGCTGTCATTACGCCCCGTGGCTTCACCTGGGTCTCTCGCAAGAGCTGGCATGTGGTGCGGCAAGGAGGTAGCTGATGGCTATTCACGACCTTTACCAATCATCTATAGGCAATCACAACTCCTCTTCACACAGCGCCCGCGAGGCAGTGAGCCCGGAGCAAGCCTATTATGAACCGGAAGTGCTGATGACGGGCCAGGTGTGGGTCAATAGCGGTCGCGAGGCGTGGCCCCTGCCTCCCCGGTCCATAGCGCCGCCGAGAATCGTCGCTCCCACCCTGGATGCCCAGGCGGTGGCGGAAAGAGTGGCCCAACGGGTTCGCCACCTGGCTTCGGTGGAATCCGTCTACGTCAAAGCCAAACCGTGGGGCTTCGAATGTTGGCTCATATCTAATTCCAGCACTGAGGATGAGCGGTTTAGCCTCTATGATCTTGAATGGCAACTGATGGAGCAGACTCCGGACGTCGGTCTAAAGTTTCACCTGGTAGACCGAAAGGGCCACCCGCTGACGGATGTTTTGACCTTGGAACCTTTTGACGCAGTGGCCATCCTGCGCAAGATGCAAAATGCCTGACGCTCACTCCCACTTTCGACAGGCTCAACACAACCGAGATTTGATTGTAACCCTGGATCCGGCCAGTACACCCTTCCTGGACTGGGTCGTGACGGTTGCCTTTTACGTGGCGCTGCACCGAGTCGAAGCCTGGTTTGCCGGCAAAGGGCTACACTTTGAATCCCATGACCAGCGCGACGACTGGCTGACTAAGGCCAAAGAGCTACGACGGGACGTTTGGCCACGCTACAAAGAGTTAGAGTTTCAAAGCCGTCAGGCGCGCTACCAATGTGTCTCCTTTGACAGAGATTTCGTCCAGAGCCGTGTGCTGCCGCTTCTCGATGAGATAGAGCGCGAAATGGAGACTCTCACATAAGTGCCGAAGCCAAGGCACTGGCCGAGACCGCTAGGTGGATGAAAAAGCCGCTATTGCCGCCAATCAACTGCAAAAGGAGCCGGGTAATCCTACCCGGCTCCTTGCATTGGTGGAAACGCTGCCTTACACCGCGCCCAACCCGGTTCGCGGGAAGGGTATCGAAAAGTCGTCGTTTGTGCAAACGCTGCTGCTGGGCTATAATCGGGGTCAAGAGCCGCGACAGCACCGGCGTGGACGCCGGATTGCATCTGGCTGGTCGCCCGTGCGCGTACCTTATGGTCGCCATTGTCTAGCGACGCCGATAGCCTTAAAGAAGCTGTATAATACCAGGAGGTAACATGAAGTATACCTACGCCGTTCTTGGAGTGGGCCGTCAGGGCACCGCCGCCGCCTACGACATGGCCCGTTGGGGCGACGCCCGTCGCGTCCTCCTGGCGGACTATGATCTGGAGATCGCCCGCCGGGCTGCGGAGCGGGTCAACAAGCTGATAGGCCAAACCATCGCCCAGCCCGTCCAGGTGGATGTCACCGACCTGAAGGCCGTCGAACGGGCGCTGGCCGGGGTGGACGCATTTCTCAGCGCCGTGCCCTACTATTACAACCTGGACATCACCCAGGTTGCCGTCCGGGCCAGGGCCCACATGTGCGACCTGGGCGGCCACACCGGCATCGCCCGCCAGCAGCACGGCTTTGACGCCCAGGCGCGCGACGCTGGCATCAGCATCGTCCCCAACTGCGGCCAGGTGCCGGGCATGGGCACCACACTGATGGTCTATGCCATAGAGTTGCTGGACGAGGCGGTGGACATCTACATGTGGGACGGCGGACTGCCCCAGAATCCAAAGCCGCCGTTCAACTACCTGCTCACTTTTCACATTGCCGGGCTGACCAACGAATACGCCGAGCCGGCTGTCTTTCTGCGCGATTGGAAGGTCACCGAGGTGCAGCCAATGACGGAACTGGAGACGGTCGAGTTCCCGGAGCCCATCGGCAGCCTGGAGGCCTTTGTCACCGGCGGTGGGACGGACACGATGCCCTGGACATTTGAGGGCCGGCTGCGGACGCTGCAGAACAAGACACTCCGCTATCCGGGTCACTTTGTGCAACTGCGCGCCTTCTACGACCTGGGCCTGTGGAACCTGACGCCCATCCGGGTTGGCGACGTGGAAGTGGTGCCCCGTGATGTCTTTCACGCGCTGTTTGAGCCTCAAGTTACCATCCCTGGCGCAAAAGACATGGTTATTGTGCGCGTCAAAGCGGTGGGCAAGAAGGACGGCCGGGACGCCAAAGCCGTCGTGGAAGTGATAGACTACTTTGACGAGGAGACCGGCTTCACGGCGATGGAGCGCGGTACCGGCTGGAGCGCGGCCATCGTAGCCGAGATGATGACCCGTGGGCAGACGCCTCGTGGGGCTGGAGGTGTGGAGACGCAGGTGCCGGCCCGGCCCTTTGTGGAAGAACTCAACCGGCGCGGCATCAACGTCACCAAGCAGGTGACGTTCAGATAGAACTGTTCATTTCGGTTTCCTTGGTCAACAGCCAGCGCAGCACCGGTAGTGCCGCCTGGACAGCGCGCCCGCGATGGCTGATCCGATTCTTGACCGTTGGCGGCAACTCGGCCATGGTCTGGCCGCGATCCGGCAGGTAGAACACCGGGTCGTAGCCAAAGCCGTGCGTCCCGCGCGGCTCAAAGCCGATGACGCCCTCGCAGCGGCCCTCGGCGGTGTGCACTTTTCCCTGCGGCGTGGCGACGGCCACGACGCAGCGAAAGCGGGCCGTGCGCTTTCCCTGGGGCACGCCCGCCAGGTTGCGCAGCAGCAGGCGGTAGCGGTCCTCGTCGCTGGCCCCTTCGCCAGCGTAGCGCGCCGAACGGACGCCCGGCGCGCCGTCCAGGGCATCCACCTCCAGGCCAGAGTCGTCGGCCAGGGTGAGCAAGCCGCTGGCCTCGGCGTAAGCTCGTGCCTTGAGGGTTGCGTTCTGGGCAAAAGTCTCCCCCGTTTCTTCTACCACCAGCGACAGCCCTTCCTGCACCGGGGAGGTCAGCGTCACCGGCAGGCGGTCCAGCAAGTCGGCGTACTCTTTGAGCTTTCCGGGGTTGTTGGAAGCAACCAAGAGCTTTCTCATATTTCTCTCTTCTGTTGGCTGTTTTTCTGCCGTATGGGTCAGTTCCTCCCTGACGTTGTAGAACTCAAATAGGCACCAACCCCAGACTGATCTTAATGGCCTCATCCACTCGACGCATTGTTTGAGGCGAGAGTCGTCCCCAGAAGCGGCCTGCGCGCCGCTTATCTATGGTTCGGATCTGGTTCAGAAGCACCAGCGAGTCGTGACGCAGCCCTCCCTCCGGCGCTTCGACCTCGACCTCCGTGTCATAGATCGCTTTCTCTCCAGAGGTGATCGCTGCCACGATCAACACCGGGCTGTAGCGGTTGCCGATATCGTTCTGGATGATGAGCGCTGGCCGGACTTTGCCTTGCTCCGAGCCTACTACTGGTTCAAAGTCAACCGTCCAGACGTCCCCCCGCCGGTAACGTTGCTGCGTCATTCATGTTCCTCCAGCGGCTCGATGTATTCCTCCCATACCTCTTCTTCCAATGGACGCCATTCTTCGGCCAGCGCCTGGTCGCGTCCAGCGCGGGCCCGGTAGCCAGCGATCAGCCGCTCCCGCAAAGCGCGGCGTCGTCGCTCCTCAATGAAATAGACCACCGCCTCGGCGATGAACTTGCTGTAGCCACGCGGTGACGCCTCCCTACGGACCGCATCCATCACCTCGGTGGGCAGCGTCAGGGTAACCTTTACTTTTTGGGACATTCAACACCTCCTGTCAGCCATTCATTTGACCGTGCAAAGTATACAGCATACAGGCTGTGCCGTCAAATGGACGTTGATCCGGGCGACTCCTCATTGCTGGAGAATCCTTCCCGTGTGACATGGAGGCATCTGCGGTCCAAGGCAAAAACAGACGAGAGCCGGAAACACGGCCCGGCTCTCCATCGTTCTCAAAGATCGGCTATTCTCCCGCCATGCGGGCCAGTTCCTCTTCGACGATGCTTTCGTCCAGCTTTTTGAAGAGTGGCCGTGGCTTGCGCAGCAGTTGGCCGGGCGGCAGTTGGCTCGGCTGCCAGTGGCCGGCCAATCCGCTGGCGTCGTAGCAAAGGGCCTGATGGCTGCGGGTTTCTTCCTCAAAAGTGGCTACGTATTGGCGGCCAAAGAGACTGCCCTCGTAGCCCAGCATCTCGTGCAGCGCCTGCGACGAAAAGGGCAAGAAGGGTGTGAAAAGGATCTTGAGCGAGTCGATGGCCCGCAGCGCCGTGTAGACGGCCGTCGCGGCCGCGGCCCGGTCTTTTTTGATGTGTAGCCAGGGCGCTTTCTCGTCCAGGTAGCGGTTGACCTCGCGGGCCAGGGCCATCGCCTTACCCAACGCAGCGCGGAATTTGCAGGCATCTATCAACGCGCCGATGGGCTCAAAGCCGGACTCGATTTTGCTCAGCAACGCCCGGTCGGTCTCGTCCAAATCGCCGGGTTGCGGCACGCGCTGGTCAAAGCGCTTGTGGGCAAATGAGAGCACCCGGTTGGCCAGGTTGCCCCAGGCGGCAACCAGTTCGTCGTTGTTGCGCCGCAAAAAGTCTGCCCAGGCAAAGTCGGTGTCGCGGGTCTCTGGCGCATTGGCGGTGAGGTAGTAGCGCAAGGCGTCGGCGTCGTAGTAGCTCAGAAAGTCCGGCACCCAGACGGCCCAGCCTCGACTGCCACTCATCTGACGGCTCTCCATGTTCAGGAATTCGTTGGCCGGCACGTCGTAGGGCAAGTTGAAATGCTGTTCCTCGTTGACTTCATAGATTCGCTCAGCGCCAGCCAGGATGGCCGGCCAGATGATGGTGTGGAAGGCGATGTTGTCTTTGCCGATAAAATAGACCGTGCGGGCATTGGGATTGTACCACCACTCCTTCCACTTGTCCGGCTGACCGATGTTCTTGGCCCATTCAACGGGGGCAGAGAGATAACCGATGACGGCCTCGAACCAGACGTAGAGGCATTTGCCATCCCAACCCTCTACCGGCACGGGGATGCCCCAGGCCAGGTCGCGGGTGATGGGCCGTCCCTGGAGATCGCGCGCCATGTTCCGCGAAAAGTTGATGACGTTGGGCCGCCAATGCTCTTTGTCCTCGTCCAACCAGGCGATGAGGCGGTCGGCCAGCGTGGGCAGATCCAGAAAGTAATGGGTCGTCTCACGCACCTCGGGCGTGCTGCCGTCGGTGCGGCTGCGCGGGTTGATGAGTTCGATGGCGTTGAGCAGCTTGCCGCAGTTATCGCATTGGTCGCCACGCGCGCCATCGCAGCCGCAGTAGGGGCAGGTGCCTTCCACGTAGCGATCGGGCAGGAAGCGACCCTCGGTCACGGAATAGGGATGCTCCTCCGTTCTGGTGTAGAGATAGCCGTTCTCCAGCAACCGTAGAAAGAGGGTTTGGGCAACGCGGTGGTGGTTCTCCGTGTCGGTGTGGGTAAAGAGGTCGTAGGTCAGGCCCATTTTTTGAAAGGTTTCCAGGAACTCGGCGTGAAAGCGCTCGAACACCTCGCGCGGCGCGATGCCCTCTTGGTCAGCACGGACAGTGGTGGGCGTGCCGTGGGAGTCGGAGCCGGAGACCATGAGCACGTCGTTACCTTTCAGGCGGTGATAGCGGGCATAGATGTCGGGTGGCAGGTCGGCGCCGGCCAGGTTGCCCACGTGGATGGAGGAACTGGCGTAAGGCCAGGCGACACAAACCAATATCTTTTCTTTCATCGTTCTTCTCCTCTGACGAACGCTTCAAAGCTAGTCAAACAAAAAGGCGGGCTTTTCGGCCCGCCGATTGCCATGCGAGGTCAGTGGCACGCGCACATGGCGCGGCCAGTCGGTCGTCAATCGTCAGGCACGGGTTTCGAGGTACGCATGTTCATCGGGGGCGGCGCCCCCATATTCCCCTTGGCGGCCGACGACTGGCGGGAACTGCCCGGCCAGGCTGTCTGTTGATACAATGCGGTGTCCAGAATCGGTCTCCGTCCCATAGTCTGCGCTCCTTCGGATAACGGCCCTATTATATCATAGGTAGGCAGAAATGCAAATAACCCTCGGTCTGAAGACCTCGGCTGATACAGGAAATCCGTTGAAACGGATTCAAAACGAATGCGATTTATCGCATTTTTTGTCTCAGCCGGGCAATTCATTGCTCGGCCAAGGCTTGACAACCTCGTCTAGCCATGTTACACTACCTCAGAGCGAGCTATGCACTTGTTCATCAATAACTTGGCACTTTGGCACAGAAACCAGGCGCAAAATCGCCACAAAAGTACGAAATTGTTTTTGAACAAGTACTATGCATCCAACCGGGAGTGGGAAGCGTTGTCCGATCTTGAAGGCATGGTGACAAAAGCCCACGGTGGCTTTTACTACGTCAAGACGCCAGTCGGCCAGTTGACGTGTCGCGTACGGGGCACACTGAAACAGGTGGAGTGGGAGTCGGACATCATTGCCGTCGGTGATCAGGTCGAGGTGACACAGACCAAGCCGGAGCGAGGAGTGATCGAGAAGGTGCTGCCTCGCCGGACGGCGCTTTCGCGTCTGGCACCGTTGCCCAAAGATAAACGCCCCATCAAGTGGGCGGAGCGGGAGCAGGTGCTGGTGGCCAACCCAGACCAGGCGGTCTTTGTCTTTGCCGTGCGGGAGCCGGAACCTCGCCTACGGATGCTGGATCGCTTTCTCGTCGCCGCCGAGCGCGCCGAGATAGACATGCTCGTCTGCGCCAACAAGATCGACTTGCTGGACGACGACGAGGACCCGCGCCATGACTTTGGCCTGTACGAGGAGATCAGTTACGAGGTGCTGTACACCAGTGCTCTCACCGGCAAAGGGGTGGACGAGTTGCGGGAACGACTGCGGGGCAAGCTCTCAGTGCTGGCGGGGCCGTCGGGGGCGGGCAAAAGCAGCCTGCTCAACACTATGCAGCCGGGCCTGGGGCTGGAGGTGCGAGAGATCAGCCTCACTGTGGGCAAAGGCCGCCACACCACCATTGTGCCAGAGTTGCTCGATCTAGAGGTGGGCGGCTACGTGGCCGACACGCCCGGCCTGCGATCTTTTGCCTTGTGGGACATTGTGCCAGAAGAGTTGGAAGGCCTTTTCCCCGAGATCGCCCGCTTTGCTCCCGATTGTCGCTATCCTGGCTGCTCCCACTTGCACGAGCCTGGCTGCGCCGTGATGGCCGCCGTGGAGCGTGGCGAGATTCACTCGACACGTTATGAGAGCTACCGGCTACTGTACAAAGATCTGGCTTCTACCGATTGGTGGGAATAAGCAAGTTGGACGTGCAGTCGAACATGTCCAGGCTGTCAGGCCTGATACTTTTCCCTGATCTGCTGCAGTTTGCGTTCCAACTCGGCGTGAATGTCAATCATCTTGACGTCCCCCAGGTAGGTAGTGCTACGCGGCGAGGCCACGTCTCGTAAAATGCCAATAACTGCCGAGACCTCTTCGACTTTCATCTCAATGAAGCGCACGACGCCCTCGGCCTCGTTCTTTCCCGGCTGCTTGAGCAATACTTGTGTTTGCATGACCAGCGCAGCCAGGGGGTTGTTAATATAGTGAGCCACGGTGACGACGGTCTGCTTCAGGATGTCCATCGCCACGAGTTCGCGGGTCGCTTCGTGGAGCCGGGCGTTCTCAATAGCAATGACGGCGTAATCGGCCAGTGAGGTCAGCCGAAAAAGATTGTCCTGCCCGAACTTGCGGTTGGCAGTGCGGTTAGCCACGCCCAATACGCCGATGACCCGGCCCTTGACTTTGAGGGGCGCATAGAGAAGGGAGCCCACCAGGTAACCAGTCTTGACTTTCAGTCCCTCCTCAGATTCCGGGCTGCTGGTGGTCATCAGCGGCTCGCCCGTGCGCACCACTGAACCGACCAGGCTGTCTTCGATCCTGATCCGGAAGCCCCGCGCCTGGCGCTCGCCCATGTCCTGGGCAGCCCGCAGGTAAAGCTCCTGGGTTTCTTCGTCCACCAGCAGCAGCCATCCCTCGTCGGCACCAGCCATGTAGACGGCCGCTTCCACCACGCGGTTCAGAAGCTTGTCCTGATCCAGCAACGACGTCACCGACTGGCCCACGGCATACAGTGTGGTGAGCTCGGTGATCCGCTGCTCCAACTGCTCGTTGGTGGTTTCCAGGCGCTGAAGCAGGACCTCTCTCTCTTGTTGGAGCCGGCTCTCGTTCAGAGCGCGCTCAATGGCCTGCAGGACCTCTTTGACCTCAAAGGGTTTGTGGATGTAGTCTCTTACCCCCAACCGGAAGGCCTGGACAGCCACACTCTCTGAGCCGTAGGCGGTCAAGAGAATAACCGGAATGTTGATCTCACCTTTTTGCAGCGCCTCCAGCACCTCGAGGCCGGTCATACGGGGCATATTCACGTCCAGTATGATGAGGTCAGGTCGCTCTGCCAGGGCGCGCTCCAGACCCGACTGACCGTCGGGGGCCGTCAGAACCACGTAACCCGCCGGCTCCAGCACATCCTCGCGGAGAAAGTGCCGGATGTCGGCGCTGTCGTCAATTACCAGAATACATTCGGTAGCCATGGTCGCTCCGGGCCTTTCCAGTAGTCGTTCGGAAACTTGCCATCAATTATAGCCGGTTTTGAGAGGGACGCAAGCGGGAACTAATCACCTATATCCAGCCAACGGGGTTGCCGCTCCACAAAAACAGCGATGGCCTTGAATCCGGCGGCCCGCGCCCGCGCCAGCCCGTGGCGAATGTTTCTACCCAGGTCCGCCAGCCGGTGGGCATCAGAGCCCAGGGTGAGCACTTGCCCACCCAGTTCGCGGTAGCGACGCAGTGTCTCCAGCCCAGGGAAGGTCTCCGCTGGCGCCTGCCGCAGCCCAGAGGTGTTGATCTCCAGGCCGGTGCCGGTCTCCACGGTGGCGTGCAAAACGGCATCAATCTCGTCAGCGTAGCGGCTCGACTCAAAGGCTCCCCAGCGGGGAATTGCGTTTCGTTTCAGCAGATCCAGGTGGCCTACCACGTCGAACAAGCCACTGCCGGCGGCCTCTCGCACGGCGTTGAAATAGCGGCGGTAGGCAGTGTCCGGGTCGTAGGCCTCAAGCAGGGCATCTCCCACGTATAGCCCATCGGCGTAATGCACGGAGCCAATGACAAAGTCGAAAGTGTGCTGCGACAGAAAGGCCCTGACCTCGCCGTCGAAGCGAGACTGGTAGTCCACCTCAACGCCTTTGAGGAGGGTGAGTTGCCCCTCAAACTGCTCCCGGCAGGCAGCCAGGGCGTGGGAATAGACCTCGACGTTCAAGTAGCCGTAGCCGATGCCCTGGGGGTCAAAGTCAGCGTGCTCGGTGGGGCAGAGGTGGGAAAAACCGAGTTGTAGAGCCCGCTGGCACAGTGCGGCGAGGGGCGTGCCGCCGTCGCAGGAGTGCTCGGAGTGAAAGTGGCAATCCACGAGGGGCTGGGTAGGGAATGTGTGCGTTGGCCGTTGCATGACGAGAAGTGTAGCACAGTCGGCAGTGGGTGTCAAGCCGCGTCGGCGGGGGTTCTGGAACGCGAAAATCACGAAAGGACGCAAAAGTCACGGAACACGAGATGTCCCTTTCGTGTCTTTCGCGTCCATTCGCGTCATTCGCGATCCAAACACCCCTCTACAATCGCGGTCTTCTCCTCCATCAACCCATACAACTCGTATACCAGCGCATCAGTTTGCCGATCCGGGGCGGCGATTTGCCAGTGGTAGAGAGCCTTGTCGGCGTCCGGGTTGCTGGCAAAGCGTTCCACCAGCTGTTCGATCTCGGCCTTGGCCTGGTGGAGAGACGCCGTCGAGGACGTCTTTCTCCTTCGGCGAGATGATCGCTGCTGTATGATTTCATCGTCGCCAAAATGGCGCCAATAGGCAAGTTTTCATCAATCTTGAACCGCATTACCCAGCTCCAGCCATTAAAGGAACAAGCCGCTCTTTAGCCAACTCGGCTGCATAGGCCATCGCTGCCTGGATATCCAGGGATGTCAGGGAAGGATAGCTCTTCAGAATCTCATCCTGGCTGATGCCGGCGGCAAGGTTATCCAGAATGACCGAGACCATAATGCGCGTCCCTTTGATGCACGCTTTGCCATGACAGACCGATGAATCCACAGAAATACGATCCAGTAACTTCACAGTTTCACCTCCATATCAATAGCGTCACGGCGCAAGTAGGGGCATACAGCCGTACACCTCTACTCAAACCGGGATCGTCAGGCTCTCCAGGTCGCGGGGATAGTAGGTAATCAACTCCATACCGCTCGCGGTAATAACGATTGTGTCAGAGTGGCGGAAGCCGCCTAGCCCCTCAACATAGAGACCCGGCTCGACGGTGAGGACCATGCCCGGTTGCAGCACCGTATGATCGCCGCTGTCAAGAAACGGCCCCTCGTGATAACGCAGGCCGATGCTGTGGCCGGTGTGGTGCTTCCAGCAGGGCATCAGGTCGTGCGCCTCGTAATAGCGCCGCACGGCCTGATCCACTTCGCTGCACCTGGCGTCCGGCCGCAGCGCGTCGAAGGCGACTTCCTGAACAGCCTTCATGTGCTCAAAGAAGCGTCGCTGCTCGTCGCTGGGCGGGCCGATGATCATGGTGCGTTCCAGTTCGGAGTGATAGCCCCACATCGCCGCGCCCGCGCCGGTGACCAGCACGTCGCCAGCCATGAAAGTGACATTCATGGCCAGGGCGTGGGGAATGGCCGCGTGACGCCCAATCTGGCCACGATAGCCTGCCCTGGCTCCGTGGGAGAACATGCTCTGCGCGCGATAGAGCGGTCCCAGTGCCTCTACCAGCGCGAGCGTCGCCTCCTGGCTGGCCCGCAGGCTCACCTCGGTCTCCGTCGCGCCGGCACGGGTGTACCGTTGCAGCAGACGGTGGGCCAGGTTGCCCCACTTGGCACTCTCGCGGATAAGGGCCAGTTCGGCGGGGCTTTTGATCGCCATCTGTGCTTCCACAAATTCGCCCACTCGCACGACTTGAGCGCCGGTCAACTCTGAAAGGCTTGGCCCCCGGTAGCCCAGGATCCAGGGATAGCCGTCGGTATCAGCGCCGATCCGTCCGGCCATCCCCATGTCCTCTAAAACGCCCTGGAGAATGACCATGGGGTGCGGATCGTCGGGATACTCAAGGTAGTGATCCACGCGGTCCACCAGTGCCTTGGCCCGGGCGTGCTCCACTTCCAGGCGGGGCACAAAGAGCGCACGCTCGCCCTCGGCGTTAACGGCCAAAGCGATGGGGCGTTCCGTGGGAATGAAGGCAAAGCCGGTGAAATAGCCCACGTAATAATTGTCGAACAGGACGACACCTGACAAAGCCTCTCTTCCGAGATAGGCAGACAGCTTTTGCAGACGAGTCTCGAATTCTTTTTCAGGGATTTGAATGGACGGGTACATCTTTTAATCCTCCTTGGTCAGCAGGCGCAGCACGCCAATGAGCAACGCCGCGCCGATAAAGGCAGTGATCACACTTCCCAGGAATCCACTTTGTTACTCCTTTCGTCGCTATCCATAAAGATCGGGCCGGCGATCCTCAAAGACTGAGATGAACGAGCGAGCCTGCGCCACGGTGGACAGCTCCACCGCGCCGGTGAGCAGTGTCTCCTCGTTGCCCTCCGCCTCGACCACGGCCTGGCCCCAGGCGTCATAGATGGCCGAATAGCCGCCAAAAGGTTCGCTATCGTCGCCATCCCGACCCACCCGGTTGCAGCCCACCACGATCATCTGATTCTCGATGGCGCGCGATCGAAGCAGAGTTCGCCAGTGCTCCACGCGGGGCGCCGGCCATTGCGCCGGGACGACGACGAGCACGGCGCCCTCCAGGGCGTAATGACGAAAGAGCTCCGGGAAACGGAGGTCGTAACAGACGGCCAGCGCCGTCCGGCCCCAGGGCAGATCAAAGACAGGCATGGCGTCGCCTGCCCGGAGATACTGGGGCTCGTCCATCAGGCGAAAAAGGTGAGCCTTGCTGTAGTGGCCCAAGAGGTTGCCACCGGGGCCGTAGAGGACGGCCGTGTTGAAGAATCCCCCGCCCCGGCGTTCCAGGAGGGAACCGGCAAGATAGACGCCACGAGTCCGGGCCAGGGCCGCCATCTCGGCAAAGAGGCCCGTACCCAACTCGTCGGCGTGCTGTGCAGCGTGAGCCAGGTCGTAGCCGCTGCCCCACAGCTCCGGCAATACGACCAGGCTTCGACCTGAACGCCCCTCGGCCTGAGGTCTGTCCTGAGCCCCTCGTCTTGGCTGGGGATAAACTCCGCCGAAGGGCTCAGCCGCCTGTCGCACCCAGTTCCGCACCCGAACCAGGTTTACTTCTGGCTGGCCGACGATCACGTCCATCTGGGCCAATGAAATCGTGAGGTGCATGTTTCCCTCTTGACAAGGTAGAAAATGAGGTCCGCCCGTAAAGCGTAAAACGTAAAATGTGGTCAGATATCACGGCGATCCTTACGCTTCACTTCTCAGATCGCCGCCCTCGGCGAGATAGCATGACAGTGCCCACCAACAGCGGCAGTGCAGCAAAAGGCGTGCACACCCCCTCGCCAAGCTTTTCGGGGGGAATCGGTGTGGGCTCAAGCTCTTCCACGACCGGTGTCTCTGTGGACGGCAGCCGGGACGCTGTGGCAGTGGCCGTGGCGGTGGCGGTGGGGGATGGGATCTCGGTGGGGGTGACTGTAGGTGTGGGAGTCCTGGTCGGCCGCGGCGTGGCTGTGCTGGTGGCGGTGGGGGTGGGGGTTGGCGTTGGCGTGTCCGTCGGCGTCGCAGTGGCCGTGGCGGTAGGTGTAGCTGTGGGCGTGTGCGTTGGCGTGGCGGTAGGCGTGTGAGTCGGCGTAGGCGTGTGAGTGGGCGTGGCGGTGTGAGTCGGCGTAGGCGTATGGGTGGGCGTTGCCGTAGGCGTTGGGGTGTGGGTCACCGTGGGCGTATGGGTGGGCGTGGATGTGTGGGTTGGCGTGGGCGTGTCGGTGGCCACCCAGGTGCGCATCGGCTCGACGCGCGTGCACAAAAAGGACAAAACGCCTAGCAAAATCACCAAGCCCGCAATGCCTGCCACACCCAGCCACAGCGGACGGGCATCGCCCGCCGGTGGCGGCGGAGAGACAGGAGGCGGTGGCTCTTCTCCCTCGACTCCCTCGGCCCGGTCTGGCGTAGGCGCCGGTGGACCCTTCGTCTCACTCAGGGCAGGGCTCTCTCCTCCGGCCTCCTCTGCAGCCTGGGGAACTGCGGCAGCCGGCCACTCTCTGCGGGGCAGCTTTAGGCGCTCGGCAACTCCTGGCTCTTCCGCTCCGGGCACCGCCTCGGACACATCGGGCTGCGACATTCGCACGGCGACGACGGTAACGTTGTCCGGTCCACCTCGCGCGTTGGCCAGGTCTACCAGGTGTTGGACGGCATCGGCCAGAGGCCCTTCACTGACAGCCTCTCCTATCTCGTCGTCTGTCACCAGATTGGTGAGGCCATCGCTACACAGGACGAGGACATCGCCGGCTGCCAGGTCGCGCTGGAAAAGGTCGGCCTCAATCGTGGGCGTGTTGCCCAGCGATCGCGTGATGACGCTGCGATAGATGTGCTGGCGGGCCTGTTGCTCGGTCAGGACGCCCGCTTCCAGTTGTTGACCAACCCAGGAATGATCGTGAGTGATCTGGCTGGTCTCGCCTTCGTGCACCAGGTAGGCGCGGCTGTCTCCCACGTTCAGCACCAAAAGGCGGTCCTCCTTGACCACCGCCGCGACCAGGGTTGTGCCCATGCCCACCTTGTCACCCGACGAGCGGGAAAAGACCGCTTCGTTGGCCTCGTTGGCTGCTTCTCGCAGGCTCTCGGCAGGGAGGAGTTCCAGATCGGCGTAGTAATGCTCAAAGAGGGAAATGACAGCTTGCCGGCTGGCGACCTCACCAGCGGCGTGGCCACCCATTCCATCGGCAACGGCATAGAGCCGCCCTTTGTGCGCTACAGCTTCAGCCGGAATGTTTTGCTCCTCGACGATGCCATAGCTATCCTCGTTCAGTTCCCGGACCTGGCCGGGATGGGACAAGGCAGCGACTTCTGGTGAAAGTGCAAGGCTCATGTTCACTCCCTGGAAAACGGAGGGAAGGTAGCGAATTGACAGTTCGGCTTGCTATATTTTACCCTGACTTGGCGATTTTGACAATTGAGACGCTCTCAAGGACAGAAGGACAGAAGCTAGCCTTGACATATATAGCAATGGCATATATAATACTATTGTGTGGCGGTCATCCCTGATCTGTTCCTCGTTATCAAGCCGGGATGCCCATTTTCGCCGGCAGGACTGACACAGGAAGGAGGTGAGAGAGAGAAAGTCAATACCCCTGAAATGTCCGAAGGTTGGTAAATTGGCTAGAATCGGAATTCGCGTTTTGAACACAGGAGGAGAAACAAATGTTTAAGAGGAAAAGCTTTTACTTGTTCCTGGCCGTCATTGTCATGGCCTCTATGGTGCTGGCGGCTTGCAAGACCGCTGAACCGACTGCAACGCCTACCACCGAAGCCCCAGCCACCGAAGCTCCAACAAAGCCCCCGGAGGAAAAACTGGCCGGCGTCTACAAAATCGGCACCAACGCCGAATATCCGCCTTTTGAGCTCGTGGACGACGCGGGCAACATCATTGGCTTTGACCCTGACATGATGGAAGCCATCGCTAAAGCGGCCGGCTTAGAGATCGAGTGGGTCAACACCAAGTGGGACGGCATCTTTGTCGCCCTGGCCTCAGGTGAGTTCGACGCCGTCATCTCGGCGGCTACCATCACCGAAGAACGGGCCGAGACCGTTGACTTTAGCGATCCCTACTTTGAGGCTGGGCAGGTGATCGTCGTTCGTGCCGCCGAAACCGAGATCGAGACCGATGAGGACCTGGCTGGCAAGAGGGTGGGTGTACAGTTGGGCACCACCGGCGACATCTGGCTGACGGAACAGACCAACGCTGAGGTAGTGCGGTACGAGGAGAACACGCTGGCAGTCCAGGCCCTGGCCGCTGGTGACGTAGACGCGGCTGTGATGGACAGTCCTACCGCCGCTGAAATCGTCAAGGCCAACCCTGAGCTGCGACTCAAGCTGCTGCCGGGGGTCTACACCGACGAGAATTACGGCATCGCTGTCAGCAAAGACAAGCCAGAACTGCTGAAAGCCATCAACGAGGGCCTGGCCGCTGTCAAGGCCGACGGCACCTACGACCAGATCTACGACAAGTGGTTTGGCGTGCCTGAGCCCCTGCCCAGGGCGGGCGGCACCTTTATCTTTGGCCGTGGCGGCGACTCGGTGCAGCTCGACCCGGCCGTGGTCACCGATGGCGAGAGCTTCCGCGTGACTGGCCAGACCCTCGAGCCGTTGTTCCAGTATGAGGATGGTGGCACAAGGCCCATCCCGGCGCTGGCTACCGACTACTCGGTCAGCGACGATGGCCTGGTATGGACCATCAACCTGCGCCAGGGCGTCAAGTTCCACGACGGCACCGACTTCAACGCCGATGCCGTGGTCGTCAACTTTGAGCGCCAGAGGAGGACCGATCACCCGCTGCACTTCGAGACCCAGGTGTATGAGTACTGGGAGTACATGTTCAACGGCTTCGATGAGGACTGCATCATCACCGGCATCGAGGCAGTGGACGAGTATACCGTCAAGATCACCCTCAAGGCTCCCCTGGCTCCCCTGCTGGCCAACCTGGCCATGGACATATTCGCCATCTCTAGCCCTGCGGCTCTTGAGGAGTACGGCGCCGACTATGGTATGCCAACCGTGGGCGACGTGGGCACTGGGCCCTTCAAGTTCGTAGAGTGGGTGGAGGACGACCACATCACGGTGGAAGCCAACATGGACTACTGGGGCGGTGCGCCGTCCATTGACCGGATAATCTGGCGTGTGATCCCCGACGACTCGGCCCGCTACCTGGCCCTCAAGGCCGGCGACATCCACGCCCTGGAGCAGGCCGGCATCGAGGACCTCAGGGATGCTGAAGCAGATCCCAACCTGCACGTGGAGGCCATAGGCCTGAACACCGCCTACCTGGCCTTTAACTATCACATCAAAGAGTTCCAGGATCCAAAGGTGCGAGAGGCCGTGTTCCACGCCATTGACCGCGAGGCTTTGCGAGAAGCCTTCTACGGCGACTACGGCCAGGTAGCGAGCACCTTTCTGCACCCATCTATGTGGGGCCGCCCCGGCGACATCGAGGCTTGGACTTATGATCCCGAGCTGTCCATGCAGTTGCTGGCCGAGGCGGGCTTCCCCGATGGCTTGAAGGAAGTGACCAACGAGGACACCGGAGAAGTGGGTACGCTCAAGTTCTACTACATGCCGGTGACCCGCTTCTACTACCCCAGCCCCAAGGAGATCGGCGAGGCCATGGCGGCTGATCTGGCCAAGGTCGGCATCGACACCGAACTGTACCTGGAAGGCGACTGGGCGGCCTTTCTCGGCTCCCGGCGTGAGGGCAGGCTGTACGGCCTCTACATGCTCGGCTGGGGCGGCGACAACGGCGACCCCGATAACTTTCTCAACTACTTCTTCGGCGGGCTGAGCGGCACCGGGCAGGTCAAAGAGCCCGATCAGCGCGAAGGCTGGTACGCCAACCAGGAAGTGGCCGATCTGCTCTACCAGGCTGCCGTCGAGACCGATCAGGCCAAGCGTGCGCCGCTCTACGAGCAGGTCGAGCACTTGCTCCACGAGGACCGCGCCCGCCTGTGGGTGATGCACAACGACACCCCGCGCGTCCTCTCTTCGAAGATCAGCGGCTTCCAGGTGCAGCCGGTAGGCGCTGACAAGTACGAGTGGGTAGTGATCGAGGACTAGGCCTGGTGCAGATTCAGGGTGCACCGGGCTGGGGTTCTATCACCAGCCCCGCATGGCACAGAATGGGGAGGTGTGGGGGCAACCCCCGCACCTCCCCCCTTTGCAGGGGGGCTGAACCCTCAACTCGAGGTATCTTCTCAATATTCTGGGGCAGCGCTGTCTTGAGTAGCAGCTTGGGCTGAATAGCGTAGCGAGCATCCGCTGGTTGAGCACCTGTCCTGTACCGGACAGGTCACTGGTCCTTTGGCACTTAGTCCTGTACGGTCTAAGTACAGGGCCCAGGGACAAAGGTACAGGGTAGCGTAGCGTATCGAAGCCAAGGATGCGAGTGGCTCTACAGACAACCCGCTTGGTTTCGATACGGCTTTCCGACTAAAGTTGCAAGGAGTGATTCGTGACCAGACACATTGTCAACCATTTGCTCTCTCTCATTCCCACTTTGTTGGGGGTGACCATCCTCGTTTTCCTGTTCATTCACCTTATCCCCGGCGATCCGGCGATCTTCATGTTGGGCGAGCACGCCGCCGTGGAAAACGTGGAACGCATCCGCGAACAATTGGGTTTGAACAAATCACTCTTTCTGAATCTCGATGCCGTGGCCCTGGTCTTTCGTGGTGAGATCAACGTCGGTGAAGGGTTCAAGGGTTTCTTTGACTCGCAATACTTTGGCTTCCTCGGCCGTCTGCTGCAAGGCGACCTGGGAAAGTCCGTCCATGAGCATACGCCGATCGCTGATTTGCTAAAATTGAAATTTCCGGCCACCGTGGAACTGTCGCTTTGGGCGATGGTCTTTGCCCTCACGGTGGGCATCCCTGCTGGCATCATTTCTGCCACGCGACGCAACTCTGTTTTTGATAACATGAGCATGATTGGTGCGCTGGTGGGTGTTTCCATGCCCATCTTTTGGTTAGGGTTGATGCTCATTTACTTTTTCGGCGTCAAGTTGGGTTTGATGCCCACCTACGGCCGGTTTCCGGTTGACCTATCACTAAAGACCGTCACCGGCCTTAACATCCTTGACAGTATCATCGCCGGCGACTCTCAGGCCCTGGGTCTCGCGCTCAAACATCTGGCCATGCCATCTATTGCCTTGGGCACGATCCCAATGGCCATTATTGCCCGCATGACCCGCTCCAGCATGCTCGAAGTGCTCCAGCAGGACTACATCCGCACGGCTTATGCCAAGGGGTTGAGGGAGAGGACGGTCATCATCCGCCATGCCCTCAAGAATGCCTTCTTGCCCGTCATCACGGTCATTGGCCTGCAGGTGGGTGGCCTTTTGGCCGGGGCCGTCTTGACCGAGACAGTCTTTTCCTGGCCTGGGATGGGCAAATGGGTGTACGACGCCATCCTGGCGCGGGACTATCCCGTCGTGCAGGTGGCCGTCCTGGTCATCACTCTGGTCGTGGCCGTGGTCAATCTGGCAGTTGATGTTTCCTATACTTACCTTGATCCCAAGATTCGATACGAATGAGGACGCAATATGGCTGAAACGACTGCTCGTCAAGTGGAACTGGCGGTGGATTTTGCAGTGCGCAAACATCGCTCTCTGTGGGCCGATGCCTGGCGGCGATTGATTTCCCTCAACACCGCACGCCTGGGCATGGTCATCATGGGTGCCTTGCTGCTGATGAGTGTGTTGGCGCCCATTGTACATCACTACGACCCGAAAATAGACTCCAATCTCAGGGAGCGACTCAAGCCTCCTACACGCGAGCACATCCTGGGCACCGATAACCTGGGGCGAGACGTGCTGGTGCGGTTGATCCACGGGGCGCGGTATTCGTTGGGGGTAGGCGTCATTTCTGTGGGGATCGGTTTGAGCATTGGCGGGATACTGGGCCTGCAGGCCGGCTTTTTTGGAGGGGCGGTGGATAAAGTCATCATGCGCTGTATGGACATTATCCTGGCCTTCCCAGCCATGCTCCTGGCCATCGCCATCGTCGCCGTGCGCGGGCCAGGGTTGAACAATACGATGGTGGCCGTTGGGGTCGTGTTTATCCCCATCTTTGCCCGCCTGGCCCGCTCAATGGTGCTTTCGGGGAGAGAACAGGAATACGTTACCGCGGCCGCTTGTGCCGGAGCGACGGGGCCACGCATTCTGTTTCGGCACATACTGCCCAATATTCTTTCGCCTATCATCGTGCAATCTACTCTGGGGTTGGCGAGCGCCATCCTCTGGGCGGCCGGGCTGGGTTTCCTGGGCCTGGGACAACAGCCTCCCAAACCAGAGTGGGGAGCCATGCTCAGCGATTGCTACAAGTTCCTGTCCAAGGGAGCCTGGTGGGTCATTGTCTCTCCAGGCGTCGCCATCATGCTCGCCGTACTTGGCTTCAACCTCCTGGGCGATGGGCTGCGCGACGCCCTGGATCCTCGCTTGCTGACCGAGTAAAGAACAAGAGTAAGCGTTCAGACCTCCGAGGTTTTGACCTCAGAAGGAAACCTCGGAGGTCTCAATGGTTCTACACGACTGTCTGAACGCCTACGAATGAGATAAGGGGGAGTCTCTGACATGACCACTACGACAAAGTCGTCAAAAGCCGGCACGGAAGCCTTGTATCGGCGGCTGGCAGACGTACCCTGGTGGATGGTGATCATCCTGATCGTGGGCGCCATCACGGGTTATTCGGTGCTCACCCGAACAGAGTACCAGGATGTCATCCGATTTGTGTTCGGCTTGCCGTGGAACAAAGAAGTGATCGCCCAAGCCGAGCGGCAGGAGGATGGCACCTGGGAGTTTAAATCGTCTTCCCTCGCCCCAGGCGACTACCGGCTATATGGTGAATTCCTGGATGAGACTGGCGAATCAGTCGGGCGCACCGAGACCCATCTGCTTCAAGTTCCCAAAGAAGTTGAGAAAGTTTTCATCAAGCCTTTACCATCGCCCCCGGCCACAGCAATAGAAGAAAAAACCGCTGCGCTCATCCAAGAGGCCACGGCCACGGCCGGCGAGCAAGTTGAGGAGATTCTTTTTTATGATGACCTCACCTTTCTCGGAACGTTGCGCAAGATTTGGCGCTCCAACGGCGTGTTCCTGACGATCAAAATCACACTGTTGGCTTTCAGCGCAGCCCTTGTGACGGGCCTGATCTTTGGCCTGGGCCGCGTGGCCAGCCAAAATCCTGACCTGAGCGTCGGACTGGGCCGGCGGCTGCTGATCGGGCTGGGGATGACAGTGGCCCTGATCGCCTTCCAATGGATCCTCAAAAGACCAACAGGTGGATTGCGGGTCAGCACGCCGATCCTGATCCTCCTGGGGGTCGAAGCCATCTTTTTCCTGCTGCCGGCCTTGCCCTATACAATTTCGACCATCTACGTGGAGGTGATACGGGGCATCCCCTTGCTGGTCATCATCCTGTACATGGGCTTCGTGATCACGCCCCAGTTGCGCGATGCCACCGACGGACAGCTCAACTTGCAGGGTCTTCCGGCGGCGACGATCGGCCTGGCCTTTGGGTACGGCGCCTACCTGGCCGAAGTCTACCGCGCCGGCATCGAGTCCATCCACCGGGGGCAGATGGAAGCCGCCCGGTCGCTGGGCATGTCTTACTTCCAGGCCATGCGCTACGTCATTCTACCCCAGGCCATCCGGCGCATCCTGCCGCCGTTGGGCAACGATTTTATCGCCATGCTCAAAGATTCATCGCTCATCGCCGTCATCGCGCTGCCCGACCTGCTGCAAATGGGCCGTCTGCAAATCTCCCGCACTTTCCGTGCCTTCCCAGGCTACAACACGGTAGCCCTGATGTACCTGGTTATGACGTTCTTTCTATCCCTCATCGTCCGCGTAATCGAAAGGAGGATGGCCATTGTCGAATAATAATGAGAAAAGCGGGCAACCCATCATCATCGTGGCTCAGGTTCACAAGTACTTTGGCCACGTCCACGCCGTGAGCGGCATCTCCCTGGAAGTTCAACCCGGCGAGGTAGTGGTCATCGTTGGCCCCAGTGGCTCAGGCAAGAGTACCCTCCTGCGCTGCATCAATCGCCTGGAAACGACTGACGCCGGGCACATCATCGTGGACGGCATGTCGCTGGACGATGCAAAAAACATCAACAAGGTGCGCGCCGAGGTCGGCATGGTCTTTCAACTGTTCAACCTCTTCCCCCACCTGACAGCCCTGGAAAACGTCACTCTGGCCCAGCGGGTGGTGCGCAAGCGTTCAAAAGAAGAGGCCGAAGCCATTGCTATGGAGCAATTGACCAAGGTGGGCATTCCCGAAAAAGCCCATGCCTTTCCCGGTCAACTCTCCGGGGGGCAACAACAGCGGGTAGCCATCGCCCGCGCCCTGGCCATGCAGCCCAAGATCATGATGTTCGACGAGCCCACCTCGGCTCTGGACCCGGAGATGATCAAAGAAGTGCTCGACGTGATGCTGGACCTGGCCCAAGAGGGCATGACTATGGTCGTCGTCTCCCACGAGATGGGCTTTGTCAGGGCCGCCGCCGACCGCATCATCTTTATGGACGAGGGTGAGGTGATCGAGATCGCCACCCCCGACGAACTCTTTACCCGCCCCAAGCACGAGCGCACCAAGCTGTTCCTGAGCAAAATCCTGCATTAACATGGCTCTACAGTGTCTCTGCGCTCCTGGCGTTCTCTGCGGCAAAGTTTCTTACTCTGAGAAAGCCCTGGCCTAACTAAATTGAAAGCCGGCCTGACAGCTTGTGCCCTTTTTGTTATACTAGCAGGCTGTCGGAGTAATCGAATTACGGGCGACAACTCCACTGTATATAGTGGTATTCCGCGATCATACACCATATACAGTGGTCTATTTGCTCAAAAAGTGTTTTCTCCGACAGACTGCTAGCGCCAGTTATTAGGGGTTGTGGGAAACTAATCAGCACAACGAAAGCCAATA
>CAYNKW010000009.1:32064-37899 GCA_964397845.1 uncultured Anaerolineae bacterium | reverse complement strand
TCCATTATGCCTCATGGCACAATTCTTTCAGAAAGAAACACTCTGGTGTACAATACGGCCTGTTCAGGCAAGCTAAGACCGACACCGCATTAGTGCTTTGAGCCTGATTGATAGCCTGGTTCCGGTGAGGCGTGGTTTGTTCACTGGTGGACCGCTTGGTACCCCGTTCAGGAGGCTACAGAAACCGAGGCCTCACCGGGCCTGAACGTCACAATCACTATACCACAAGAAAGGAGATTTTTCAATGTCCAAAAGCCACAAGACGAAAGAGAAAGACCGACAAGTTGGAAGTGCCCAAGCTGGAAGCCTTGAAGCAGATCAACCTCAACGCGGCTGGATTGGACATCGGCGACGACGAGATCTATGTCGCTGTGCCCGAAGGCCGCGATGAAGTCTCGGTCAGGGTGTTCCAGACCTTCACCCGTGACCTGCACGCCCTGGCCGATTGGCTGGAAGCCTGCGGTGTGGACACCGTGGCCATGGAGTCTACGGGCGTCTACTGGATTCCCAGCTACGACATCCTGGAAGCGAGGGGCTTTGAGGTCTATCTGGTCAACGCCCGTCACATCAAGAATGTGCCTGGCAAAAAGACCGACATCCTCGACTGCCAATGGATCCAACAACTGCACACTTACGGCCTCCTCCAGGGCTCCTTCCGCCCCGCTGATAATATCTGCGCCCTCCGCGCCCTCATCCGCCATCGCGACATGCTCATCCGCTACCGCTCCTCCCACCTCCAGCATATGCAGAAAGCTCTCCACTTGATGAACGTCCAACTCACCAACGTCCTCTCCAATATCACTGGCGTCACCGGTATGAAGATCATCCGCGGCATCGTCTCAGGCAACCACGACCCCCAAAAACTGGCCCAGTACCGCGACTACCGCCGTGGTAAATCCAAAGAAGAGATCGCCTTGGCCCTCGAAGGCAACTACCGTACCGAACACCTCTTCGCTCTCAAGCAGGCCCTGGAACTCTACGACCTCTACTCCCAGAAAATCGAGGACTGTGATGCCGAGATCGAGACCATGTACTCCGCCTTCGAGCCCCAAGTTAACATCATCGAGAAACCCCTCAAGGACCGCAAACGTAAGCGTAACAAGCCCGTAGGCAATGAGCCCGACTTTGGCCTTCGCCTCTATCTCTACCAGATGACCGACGTCGACCTCACCCAAATCGATGGCATCAACGCCTTAACCATCCAAACCGTCCTCTCCGAAATCGGCCTCGATATGTCCAGGTGGAAAACGGTCAAGCACTTTTCCTCTTGGCTCTCTGTCTGTCCCTACAATGACATCACCGGTGGCAAGGTCATCAAATCCGGCACCAAGAAGTCTCAGAATCGCGCTGCCAAGGCCCTTAGACTCGCCCGATCCCTCTCCCATAGCGATTCTTATCTCGGTGCCTTTTTCCGCCGCATAAAAGCCCGCTCCGATGCCGCCACCGCCCACAAGTTGACCCGCATCATCTATGCCATGCTTAAGAACCAAACTGAATACGTCGACCCCGGCGCTGACTTCTACGAAGAACAATACCGCCAGCGCGCTGTCAAGAACCTCCAACGCAAGGCCAAAAAGCTAGGCTTCAGCATCGTCCCCGTCGCCGCCTGAGCCTGGCCAACTCACATCTTATACCAATTGCTGCTTCGAAGACCATGAATTCGCAGGTTAGCTTGAGGTGCTCTCAACACATCTCGTCTACATGTAGGGGCAATCTGTTCGTTGAACCCCATATGTAGTAGCCTTGACGAGAGGGATCCCTAATACACAGCGCAGCGAAAGACGAAAATACGGTTTTTCATTAGGCAATTGGTATTAGTTCCCTTTCATTCCCTTCCTTCAAGGACGGGGCTCTTCGGAGCCTCGGCAATGCCCCTTCTTGGCCCTTATACCCCTCTGTTATGCTGCTAAAGCCTTGATTGAGCCAAAATCAGGGTTCTCACCCCGCCTTTTCTTTGCCATGTTTCTCTGAAGTCTCCCTCAGACGTGGGCTGTTTCTTGGTAGGCGCACATTTGCCTATCTTGGGAATGCTTCATATGCTTCCTTCAAGAAATCAAGAAATGCTTCACTATCCAAGTCGAAATCCTCTTTGACTCTCAAAATGACGCGATCCGTAGTTTCGTTGCGATTTTGTATAAGCACAGAACTTGGTAAGCCGAGCTTCTCCGCGAGGGAATCCTCCTTATCAAATACCTCGACACTCAAGTGCTGGGCCAAATCCATCTGATTGAATGAGCCAGTTCCTACAAGGAACCTCAATCTCAAAGCGGTTGAACGCGTGTCTATGGCCAGCCAATTGAAGTTCCTCACCCGGTAAGCAACGTAGAATTTCTGATTCCACCGCGGCCCATCAACCTGGAGATGGTCACGAATGAGATCATCCAATTTGAGAAGCATTTCTCTCGTTTTAGGACTGCACCGTTTGTCCAGATGCCAAGTCTTTCCATCGGTAATCCAAGGCCTGGAAACCTCTTCTCGCGCCGTTCGCCCAGTGTCCATGAATCTACTCACAGGCAATGGAATAATAACTTGCGGTTGAACGAAAAGTGCATCGCCTTCACGATAAACCCCAACTTCGATGACTTTGATGTCTATGTTATGATCGAGCAGCCACAAGGCAACGCTGCCAAGCTTGTCTTTCACCTCAGAGCCAACAACAATCATCCGCTGATCAGAGTTTATGTCGGGCACTTCATCAATGCCTGCTTCAGCACAAAATTGCTCATACAATTCGTTGAAGTTGAACTCTGGGTCTCTCTGCTTACCCAAATATGCACGCGCCTGATTCTCAATGTCCTCAAACCGCCACTTGGAGATGTAACTTGCGTATCGAAGTGCCTGCATATCAACAGGGTCTTTTAGTTTTCCTCTCTTCAACTCAATGACAACTACATTCCCTTGCGGGTCAAGAGCCAAAACATCAAGACGATCCCTAACATCGGGAATCATCACCTGCCGACCAATGATTAGCAATGGCTCACCCAACAGAGACGGATCAGATGTGATCCAATCCTCCAAGTTCTCTTCCAGAAGATTTTCTCTTTTCAATCTCGTCTCAGAGACTTTGACAGGCCCCTTATTTGTGATTTTCCATATGGGCATGCTGATTACTCCTCTCAATGTGAAACTATTGTGGTTTGACCATTTCTGTAAACTCACTCGAATCGTACGCATTGCTCCTTGCGTGCGCCTAACGGCGCGGTGGATAACCCGCCAGCGCCAGCCCATGAAGCCCTCCCTTCGGTCGGGCTTCATGGGCGGCGATGGTCGGGTTCATCCGCTTGATAGGCGGAGGCGAGCGTCAGCGAGCCGCAGGCTAGCAAGCGGATGGCCGGAGCGCAGCGGAGGCATCCGCCGCGTCGATAGGCGTGACGCTTCGCGTCACGCCTATCGACCAGAGCTAAGCCGCCTGCGGATGAAACGACGTGCCCAACAATCAGAAACACGACACATAACCCAATCAAGCAACAATGGGATTCTCGATTAGCAGGTCGGCTTCAGCGATTGGTTAGACGGCTCTTTGCCCCAAATTTGACCGTCCACTTCCGCAATGGTGTAAAACGTTTTTGGGGTTGCCGAAGTCGTCGAACGCAGTGAAGCGATTTGGACTAAGCGTAGCGAAGTCGGCAACCCCGTGTTAGCCGAAGCCGTCTCTCTATCATCTACCCAATCAGGTCCTCATCGTCGTACTGTATAGTAACGTCAAAACCGCCGGCATTGTCGTCGTACGCCCCTCGGCTGTCATTGTATACAAATTCGACGTTGTCGTCCGTGGGAGGAGACCAGTTAAGGAGGCCCCCACCGACCGCAGTGTAGATTCTGCCTGTCTTGACCAACAATGCTCCAATGTTTTCCTCTGGAGCAGGAGCAATAGTCCGCTTCTGCTCGAGATACCCGGATGGTCCGACGAGGGCGAACTCATCTTTGCACCTCGCGAATCCACTTGATACAATGGTAACTCGAGCCCCTTGCCTGAAGTTCAGGCCGGTATTGATTGGGGCTTCTTGGATTGCTTCAACACGGCCAGTCCAAATTTGAATTGCCATCTTGCATCTCCTTTCAATTGAAGTTAAACTATCCTTCTAGCCCGTGGCGGCTTCGGCTAACTTGTTAGTATACGCAGTATTGCGTATATTACTAATCTGAGACGTGATATACGCATATCACACTTTTCTTGGGCACTGCACGCGTTCTCTTTCTAAAACGGTGGGTCTATCTCCTCAAGCCGTCTAACGGCGCGGCGGATAACCCGCCAGCGCCAGGCCATGAAGCCCGACCGAAGGGAGGGATTCATGGGCGGCGATGGTCGGGTTCATCCGCTTGCTAGCCTGCGGCTCGCTGACGCTCGCCTCCGCCTATCAAGCGGATGGCCGGAGCGCAGCGGAGGCATCCGCCGCGCCGATAGGCGAGACGCTTCGCGTCTCGCCTATCTATGTATAGATGGACATCTGTCCACCTATACCGCCAATCAGGAGTTTAGGTGGACGCTTTTACATCTATTACCCTCTTTCGATGTATTAGACGGACATTTATCCATCTAATCCCCTTCCTGGGCAGTTTACACAGAAGCTCTGTCCACCTAAACCGCTTGACAAAAGGGGAGCAAAATGGATAAAATAGACCCAACATGAACAAGTATACTCCAAAATATTTTGAAATGCAAGTTCGGATGCGGATTGGAAGCACAAGCAGAAATCACAGCCTTCCTCACCCATCTGGCCGTGGAGCGAAACGTCGCCGCCTCAAACGCTCACGGACGTGAGGCACATCTTCCGGGGCGATGCCTTCGCCCGTGTCGGCAATGGCGATTTCCAGATTCTTGACCACAGAAGAGGCCGCCACTGTGACCGAACCGCCGGACGGCGTGTGGCGCAGGGCGTTGAGGAAAGCGGTGAGATTTGTGTCTTCTAGTTAACGGTTCCAAGCGTTCAAGCTCAATACTTGAGTTTTTTCGTTTGTCATTTGTCATTGTGTGGGTGTCGGTGTTGGTTCTGGGGTGGGTGTTTCGATCGGTTCGATGCCAAAGTAAGCCTCGACCAACCGGCGGAACAGGGGCGCGGCAACGGTCGGCCCCTCGCCGCCGTGCTCGATCATGACGACGATGACGATTTCGGGATCGCCGGCCGGGGCGTAGCCGACGAACCAGGCGTGGGGGTCAGCATCACCGGCTTCGGCGGTGCCGGTCTTGCCCGCCACGGCGAAGGGCAGGCCCTGCATGGCGCGGTAGGCGGTGCCGTGGGGGAGCGTGCCGGCGCCCAGCAGTCCTTCTTTGATCTCGGCCAGGTGCTCGGCGCTGATCGGCAGCCAGTCCATCTCCTCCCGTTGCAAAACCGCCTCGTCCCCAATACGGTAGATGATCCGGGGGCGCAGGAGCGTCCCGCCGTTGGCCAGGGCGACCATCATGCGGGCAACTTGCAGCGGCGTGGTGAGCAGAAAGCCCTGCCCGATGGCCAGGTTTACCGAGTCGCCGGGCACCCACGGCTCGCCGTAGGCGGCGCGTTTCCAGGCGACGTCGGGTACCAGACCCGGGGATTCGGGCAGTTCCTGCAGGCCAGTTGGCCGGCCCAGGCCAAAGCCTCGCGCGTAGGCCGGCAGGATGTCGGCGTCCAGCGTGTCCAGCAGCAGCCCGATTTCGTAAAAGACGACGTCGCAGGAGACGGTGAGACCGGTGATGAGGTCTGTGCTGCCGTGACCAGTCTTGAGCCAGCAGACCTTGGACCACTCTGGCCCCAGGCCGGTCCAGGTGCCGTTGCAGGTAAAGTGCGAGTCGCGGGTCAGACCGCCCTTTTCCAGTCCGGCGGCCAGGGTGACGATTTTGAACACCGATCCGGGCGG
>CAYNKW010000009.1:10763-31964 GCA_964397845.1 uncultured Anaerolineae bacterium | reverse complement strand
CGCCCTTTTCCAGTCCGGCGGCCAGGGTGACGATTTTGAACACCGATCCGGGCGGGTGGGCGGATTGCAGCGCCCGGTTGACCAGGGGACGCTGAGGATCGGCGTCGAGTCTGGCCCAGTCATCGGCAGAGATGGCGGGGACGAAGAGACTGGGGGCATAGGTGGGGTAGCTGACCAGGGCCAGGATCGCGCCGTCGCGGGGATCGAGGGCGACGATGGCTCCCGGTTTGCCCCCTTCTGCCAGGAACGCCTCAGCCGTCTGCTGAAAGTCGCGACGCAGGGTGGTGTAGAGACTACGGGCAGGGGTGGCCGGCTGCTCAGCCAGAGTGTCTACCAGTGCGCCGTGGTTGTCAATGAGCGTCAACGCGCCGCCGCGCCGTCCGGCCAGGTAGGGCTCGCCCCAGGCTTCCAGGCCAGTCTGGCCCACCAGTTCGTCGCCCCGATAGCCCTTCTTGTGCCACTCTTCCAGGTCTTCTTCGTAAATCGGCCCCATGTAGCCGACGACGTGCGCCGCAACGCTGCCCGCTGGATAGGCGCGGATTTCCTTTTCTTTGAGTTCGACGCCCGGCAGCGCGGCGAGAGTTTCATAGTGCTCCTGACTCACTTCCGGCGTGATGTCCTTGACCGGCACGTACCAGTGGGCGGGAGCGTCGGCGTAAGCCTCCCGGATTTCTTTGACAGACATTCCCAGGATGCGGCTGAGTTCGGCGAGGGTGGCTGGTTCGTCAGTCAGCCGGCCGGGCACGATGCCGACGGTGACCAGCCTGCCTTCGGCGGCCAGCCCCAGGCCGTCGTGGTCGTAGATGTTGCCCCTCACGGCGGTACGCTCGATGAGGTGGACACGCCGCTTGCCCGTCAGTCCAGGGAAGATGAGTTCGGGCGACCAGACGACACCCCAGCGTCCGGCCTCGAAGGTCATAGTCATCTGGTAATCGAACTCGAGCGCGTCCAGCACGGCGCTCTGCATGATCACAGAGAGGTCCACCTGGGCGCTGTAAGCGCTTTCCAGCGCCGCTCGTATTTGCGCCCGCAGGGAAGTGACGGCGGCCTCGGCCAGGCTGGAGCGATATAGGTCCTCAAAGTCCTGGCGGCTCACCTTGGCCCTGGCGGAGGGGGCCAGCAGACCATACATAGCCTCGTAGTCAGCGCGCTCCCAGGCGCGAAGGAAGACATCGGCAGCCGCCTCTGGCCGGGCGGCGATGGGGGTCGGCGGCAGCGTCGGCGTCGGGTGCAGGAGGGAAAGCACAGATTGACACCCACCCGTGGCAAGCGCCGAGAGGAGGAGCAGGAGGGCGAGCAGGTGTTGTATCTTCATGATGATGGCCGTCGGATTATGGGCTCCAGGCAGGTGACTGATTGTTGGCCTCGTCGTCGGTCAGATTGGTGAGGTTCTTGCCTTCTCGATCCATGACATAGATGTCCCAATCGCCGTCGCGGTTGGAGTAGAAGGCAATCCATCGACCATCGGGGGACCAAACGGGGCCGTGCTCGTCGGCATAGGGCCAATTGGTGAGATTGCGCTGTTCGCTGCCGTCGGCACGCATGAAATAGATCTCGGCATCGCCATCGCGGGTGGACTCGAAGGCGATCCATTGACCGTCGGACGACCAGGCCGGCGACAGGTTGGCCCCAGGGCTGTGTGTCAGCCGGGTGATGGCTGTGCCGTGCCAGGGTATCAGATAGATTTCCGAGTCGCCGTCCCATTTGGAGGCGAAGGCCAGCCTCTTGCCGTCGGGGGACCAAACAGGGGACACGTCGCTGACCTCGTTCTCGGTCAGCCGGACCAGGTCCGTGCCATCCGAGCGCACGGCGTACAGCTCCCAGTTCTCGTCGCGGAACGAGGCGAAGGCGATCCATTGGCCGTTGGGCGACCAGGCTGGCGTCCAGTCTTCGGCAGGATGGCGGGTGAGGTTAGCCAGGCTGCTGCCATCCAGTCGCATGATGTAAATTTCCTTGTTGCCTTCCCGCTGCGAAACAAAGGCCGCCGAACGGCCATGGGGTGCCCAGGCGGGATGCGCTTCGCCCAGGCGGCTGCCAGTAACAGGATAGGGGTTCGCCCCATCGGCGTTCATCAGGTAGAGTTGCCAGGGATCGCCGGCCTTCTCCTTGCGCATGTAGAGCAACCGGCCCTCGCCGGGAAAGTTCGGCACGGTGGCATGGGCCGTGTTCGTAGGAGGCAGCAGCGTCGCGCTGACGGTGGCTTCCGGTGTTATCATTGTGGATGGCGTCATCGCCGTCGGGCCGGTGGGAGTGGTTGGCGTGAGCGTAAAGAGGGAAGAAGGGACGGGCGTGGCTGTGGGCCGCGATTTGGCCGCTTCCGGCACGCGGAAGACCAGGAAGAGAACCACCAGCACGGCAGCCGTGACTACTGCCCAGGTGAGCCACTTGCCCACGGCAAATTCTGCCGTGCTTTCCCGAGCCGTTGTAGGAATGGGCCGGTGGGGCATACGCCAGTGAGCTGTCTTGAGCGCTTTATGTAAATCGGCATGATAGGCTAGCCAGGCGCGGAACAACTCGATACGGGCGCGGTAGCTGACGGCGCCCAGGTGTTCCAGCACCTGGCGCTCTGCCAGAGATTGAAGGGTCTGTTCCACGGCGTCGCGCTTGACCCGCGCGCCCCGCCGGGTCAGGGCTTTGTGAACTTCGTAGGAGGTGACGACTCCTCCCTGCCCTTTGAGTTCGCCCAGGAGGGCCAGTATGACCCTCTCCGGCGGCGAAGAGGCTTCCCACCATTCGCTGAACTCGTTGAAAGGCAAGGGCAGCAGTTCTTCAAGGGCTGCCGAGACGTCGGGCAGGGAGACCTCGCCGCTGGCCAGGCAGCGATTAAAGAGCGTGTAGCCCAGCAGTTGCAGGTAGTAGGGGTGGCCGGAGGCCAGTTCGGCGACGCGCCGCACAGCCGGCGGGTCATACACCAACTGGCCTGCCGCCAGCGACTTGAGCATGTCATGGGGCTCCATCGTGTCCAGCGGACCCAGTTGTTGCATCGGCGCTCGTTGCGCCCATCCGCGCCCTGCCAAGAGGCCGTCAAAGTTCTGCGCCGTGATGAGAAAGCGAAGGCCGGGGTGCCGTTCCTGGGCTCGTTCCACCAGGTCAAAGATGAACTGTTGCCCGACGCCACCCGCCGGCAGCGCGTCCAGGTCGTCCAGCATCAGTAGTGGGACGTTGTTGCCCAGGATGTGGCGCAGGTTGATCAGGAACTCTTGCAAGGCATGGTTGGTGTGCTGCACAAACTCGGCGCGTTGCGGAGCAGTCAGGGAGAGGGCGTGAATGGCCATTGCTTCCTGGGCCACACATTGGCAGAAGGCCCAGGCGAAGGAAGCCCGACTATCGTTTGAGTTGGCTTCGCTATCGGCCAGGTGAGCTAGCTTTTGCAGATCGAGGTAAAGGGGCAGAAAGCCAGCCGGGACGTGGTGCAACAGTTGCAAGAGAAACGAGGTCTTGCCGATGCGCTGGACACCGTACAGCAACAGGACGCGATCGCCTTTGACCAGTCGCTCTCTCACCCAGGCCAGGAGGCCCTTTCGCCCGAAGAAGGCGGAAGGCTCGCTTATTGGGCGGTTGGTAATATAAGGGTTGAGGGTATCCTGCGTGTGGTTCTGTGTCTCCAATGGTTTGCTCTTTCCAGTCTGCCGACTTTAGCCATCGGGCTGCTGGACATTATACCACAGATGGTGATAGACGCAACCGAGGAGATCGCGAGCGTCACACATTGGGGGCAAGCTCTCAATATGCTACTTTGCCCTGTAACCTTTGCCCTTGGTCCTCAGGCCCAAGGACCCTGTACTGTCCGTCCAGGACATGTGCTGAGGGTCCCTGGGACAAAGCCCTACGTCTTTTGATCAAATCCGTGACAACTCGTTAGTGCGCCCATGAATGAATGCAGGGACTTGACGGCAGGCGGGCTGTCGTGGTACAATACCACCGCCGGATTGTCGGCTGGGCCATATCGGACCGGATGACCAGTGATCTGACGCTGGCTGCCCTCAAGATGGCTATCCAGCGGCGTCAACCCGATCCATGCCTCATCCATCACTCGGATCAGGATAGTCAGCCCCTGGTCCTTTGTCCCAGGGACCCTCAGCACATGTCCTGGACGGACAGTACAGGGTCCTTGGGCCTGAGCCCTGGGTCCTTGAGCCCCAGGATCAAGGAGACCAAGGGCAAAGGGTACACCTTTTTCTGAGTCTATCGAAGGAATGACACGAGTAAGCGTTTAGCGAAGCTCAACAGAACGGCGGAGCTTCGTTAGTCATGGAGCGAGCAAATATCGTTATGACAATCTCAACCATTTCCCAATCCTGGATTGCATGTCCCAAGCCAAATCGGCGAGCCCATCTCCGTCTCTTCTGTTTCCCGTATGCCGGAGGTGGCATCTCGATCTTTCGCACGTGGCCAGATAGCTTGCCCCCAGGGGTGGAGGTATATCTTGTCCAGCTTCCCGGTCGGGAAAGTCGAATGAGGGAAACACCATTTACCCAGCTATCGCCTCTTCTACAGGCCCTGGCGCAAGGTCTTTGGCCGTATCTGGACATGCCGTTCGCTTTTCTTGGCCACAGTTTGGGTGCACTGGTCAGTTTCGAACTCGCCCGTCAACTTCGCAGACAGAATGATCCCGGTCCGGCTCACTTGTTCGTGTCTGGTCACTGTGCTCCCCAGGTACCGAGCCGATATCCACCCCTCCATCAATTGCCCGAGTCAGAGTTCTTGGCGGAACTATGTCATCTAAAGGGCACGCCAGAGGCAGTGTTGCAAAACGCCGAGTTGATGCAATTGCTGCTACCCGTCCTGAGAGCGGATTTTGCCATCGATGAAACGTATGTCTACACACCTGCGGAGCCCCTTGATTGTCCTATTTCCGCCTTCGGAGGCTGGCAGGACGAAAGGGTAAGCCATGACGACATCGCGGCGTGGCGTGACCAGACTTGTAGCTCTTTCACGCTGCGCATGTTTCCCGGTGACCATTTCTTCCTGCACAGCAGCCGGACGTCTCTTTTGCGGGCTCTATCCCAGGATCTGACACAACTTCTGAGTCGAATGACCGAGGGTCAAAACCCCTGATGGCACCTGAACCTTTGTGGCTCCCTCCGCCAACAGACCTGGCGTTATCGAGCGATGAGGTCCATGTCTGGCGTGCTTCTCTGGATCTGCCGGTGTCGCGTGTCCAAAGTATGCAGCACATCCTCACGGCAGACGAGTTGAGAAGAGCAGAACGTTTTCACTTCCAGAAACATCGTCAGCGCTTCGTTGTGGCACGGGGCCTGCTCAGGATCATTCTTGGCCGCTACCTGGACATCGAACCCAATCAACTGCGTTTTTGCTACAGCGACTATGGAAAACCATCTCTTTCTACACCAGGTCAGGAAGCGCTCAGTTTCAACTTGTCCCACTCTGGTGGGTTAGCTCTCTATGCTGTCACTCGTAATCGGGAGGTTGGCATCGACCTTGAACGCATCCGCACCGATTTCGAACATGCACAGATAGCGGAGCAATTCTTCTCGCCACGAGAGAACACCGTGCTGCAAGCCCTTCCTGTGAGTTTAAAGCCCGAGGCATTTTTCACCTGTTGGGTCCGTAAGGAGGCATATATCAAAGCCAGGGGTGAAGGATTGTCGCTGCCCCTGGATCAGTTCGACGTGTCTCTGGCTCCGGGTGAACCAGCCATACTGTTGAACACCAGAGGGGATTCACAAGAAGCCAACCGTTGGTCTCTGCGGGAATTATCCCCTGGCCCTGGTTACGCAGCCGCGCTCGCTGTGAAAGGACATGGCTGGCGTCTCGCGTGCTGGCAATGGCCAGAGAGAGTGCTATCACCATAGCAAATGCTGCTGTGGCTCTTGCAGTTGTGAGGAAAGGCTGCTCCAGTACCCCCGGCAGGATTCGAACCTGCGACCCACTGCTTAGAAGGCAGTTGCTCTCATCCTACTGAGCTACGGGGGCAAGCGAGGGCTAATTATACCATCTATGCTGCCGCCAGGTCAAATTGAACAGGCCGCCAATTCAGGCAAATCTTTCTGTCAGCACGTCTTCCAGCATAGAGACGCTCCTTTGCTTATGAGGTTTTGTGCGACTATCATGGAAATCCCCCTCTGTCAATTTCCTGGCAGAGGGGGATATGCGTCGTACAGGATTGCAAAGCCAGTCTACGCCAATCGGGCCAGGAAAATGGCAATCTCGTAAAGCACTAACAAGGGCAGCATCACCAGGCCCATGTTGACCGGATCGGGCGTTGGCGTGACGACGGCGGCGATGATAGCGACGACAACGATGGCATATTTCCGGTTGCGGGCAAGCGTGTCTGGCGAAACGACGCCCAGCTTGGCTAGAAAAAAGATGATCAGTGGCATTTCAAAACTCATGCCCACCCAAAAGATCAGTCGCGTAACCAGACTGAGATACGAGTCCAGAGACCAAAACGGTTCGGCTACCTCTTTCAACAATCCATGCAGAAATCTGATGGCTGGCCGAAGCATGATAAAGTAGGCAAAGGCGGCACCAATGAGGAATGAAATCGTCGCCCCTGGCGTGACCAGCCACAGGTAACGTCTCTCCTGCTTTGTGAGGCCCGGGGCGATAAACCGAAAAAACTGGTAAACGATGACCGGCATAGCCAGCGTCGCTCCAGAAATGAGCGACACCTTCATAAAGTTAGAGATGGAATCGGTAGGTCTAAGAAAGGTCAAGGGAACATCTCCCAAAGGCTCCTTCAAGATGGCGATGATCTGCTCGGCAAACACAAAACTAATGGCCGTCGTGATAACCAGCACCAACGCCGCCTTGATGAGCCGCTGTCGCAGTTCTTCCAGGTGGGCCATGATGGGCATGGCGGTGGGTTCTTGGCCGTCAGAGATCTTTTCACCCATCAAACTTCGTCGTCCTCTATCACTACCCGTGGTTCGTCAGAAGAATGGGGAGCGCTATCCTCAGGTTCAATCACCGACTCCGATCCAGGGAGCGCTTCTACTTCATTCGGGGCAGAGTCATCAACCTGGGCTGCGATCGGAGTAGGAACTGCCTCAATGGCTTCCCTCATTTCTTTCACTGCGGACTTGGCCGGTTCCATGGCCTCTACCAGGGGAGCTGCCGCCGTGCTCACCAGTGTCTGAGGCAGGTTACGCACTTCTTGCACGGCCTGAAGACCCTCTCGGATGTCTCGGGTGACCTCTTGCACGGAGGCGAGTTCCTCGCCGAACTCGGAACTCATGCCTTGCAACGCATCACGCAACTGGCGAATGGTCTTACCTACGCTGCGCGCGATCTGGGGCAACCGATCAGGCCCCAGAAAGATCAGGGCAACGACCAGGATCAAAATCAATTCGCCGGTACCAACGCTACTCAACGGGTTCATTTCGCCATCATTTCCTTTACTGCTCTCCAATTACTCGCAGTCGCACGCTTCGACCCGCTCAGGGCCTCCAGCGAGTCTTGTGCTTCCTAGCGACCGATTGTCCCATGGTGGCTGCGAGGCTGCCCAACACCCCGTTCACAAATCGAGCAGAGCTGTTGGAGCCAAACAGCTTGGCCAGTTCCACCGCCTCGTTGATGGCCACCTTGACCGGCGTATCTCCATCCAACATGAACTCAAAGATGGCGATGCGCAAAATGTTGCGATCTATGGCAGCCATTTGATCCAACGGCCACTCTGGTGCGTAGCGACTGATCAACTCGTCCAGCCGCGCTTTGTTGGCCATCACACCAGAGACCAAGTGGTTGGCAAAGCGCTCTCCCGCCCCCGGCAGCGCTTTTTCCTGAAAGTGTCGTTGGATAACTTTTCCCGGCGCGTGGTCCGCCAGATCAACCTCATAAAGCGTCTGAAGAGCCAGCACCCGGGCCCGGCGACGGACTTTCACAGCTATGCCTCTTTCCTTCCCCCCAAGACGTCACCAGTTTGCCCCTCTGAGGGAGGGAACTCTACATCTGCGATGTAAACGTTCACTGCCGCTACGTCCATCCCTACCATGTCCTGGATGGCGCGGGCGATTCTGGCCTGGAGACCCTGGCTCAGTTGCAGCATGCTCGTGCCATGCTCCACCACAATGCGCACGTCCACCGTCACTCTGTCATCCTTGACAGCCACGCGCACGCCGCCGGAATCTTTGCCGCCAAACATGGCGCGCATCCCGGTCGAGCTAAAGTGTGCCACGCCGGGCATGGCGAGCGTCGTCAGGCGGGCTATGCTCACCAGCACGTCGGGTGCGATGGTCACCTTGCCCAGAGATTCGCTCATTCACTCTCTCCCCTACACATGCATCACCAGGCCACCATCCACCGACAGCACCTGTCCCGTGATAAAGCTGGATTCGTCCGAGGCCAGGAAAGCCACGGCGTTGGCCATGTCTTCGGGCGTGCCGAAACGACTCAGTGGCGTCATCTGCAAGACCAGGTCTTTCATCTCCTGCGGCAGGTCGGCCGTCAGGTCGGTGTAGACAAAACCGGGCGCTACAGCATTGACGGCGATATTGCGTGAGCCAAGTTCTTTGGCCAATGCCTTGGTAAAACCAATGAGACCCGCTTTAGAAGCGGAGTAATTGGTCTGCCCTGCCTGTCCTGCCAATCCGGAGACGGATGTGATGTTGACAATGCGACCATAGCGCTGCTTCATCATGATCCGGGCGGCGGTTTTGCAGCAATTGAACGCGCTCTTTAGATTGGTGTCAATAACCAGGTCCCAGTCCTCTTCCTTCATCAGCATAATGAGCATGTCTCGGGTAGTGCCTGCATTATTGACCAGAATGTCCAACCGGCCGTAGGTATCAACCGCTGCCCGAATCAGATGTCGCGCCTCCGACATCTGGCTGACGTCCGCCTGCACAGCGATCGCTTCGCCTCTGTGCTCCTGGATGAGTCCTACCACCTCTTCGGCCGCAGCCGAGTTAGCCCGGTAATTGACCACTACTCTGGCCCCTTCCAAAGCCAACTTGAGAGCAATGCCCCGTCCAATGCCCCGTGAGCCGCCGGTGACGATAGCGATCTTGTTTGCTAGTCTCATGGTCTTTCCTCCGTCAGTCCCCCAACAACTTTTGTAGATCCGCCGCATTTCTCACGTTCACTCGTCGGGTCGAGCGATCAATGCGTCTCAACAAACGGGTAAGCACTTCACCAGAGCCTAACTCGACAAAAGTGGTCACACCCTTGCTCAGTGCGTACTGCATGGATGCCACCCATCGCACCGGTGAGGTCAGTTGACTCACCATCTCTTCGTGGATAGCCATCACCGAGGCCAAAGGTCTGGCAGTGATGTTAGCCACCACCGGCACGGCCGGATCGCGGAGCGGCGTGGACTCGACGGCCAGGCGAAACTCATCGGCAATGCAGGCCATCAGCGGCGAGTGCGAAGCGATGCTCACTGCCAACCGTACCACCTTCCGGGCGCCGGCCTCAGTGGCCAGAGTCATGGCCCCCTCCAAGGCGGCGGCGTCGCCAGAGATGACGATCTGGCCCGGCGCGTTGTAGTTGACCGCCTGGATAACCCCGCCAGTTTCATCGCGCGCCCGCTGGCACACTTTATCCACAGCAACGTCGTTCAGGCCAAGAATCGCCGCCATGCCACCGGGACGGCGCTCGCCGGACAGTTTCATCAGCCGACCACGCTCGCGCACCAGGCGCAATCCATCGGCAAAGTCCAGGGCACCAGCCACCGCCAGCGCCGAATACTCGCCCAGGCTGTGCCCGGCGACGAAGGATGGTGCGGCAAAAACCCCTGGCGCGACCGACTCCAAAGCCCGCCAGCAGGCCATGCTCGTAGTAAAGACGCCAGGCTGGGCATTCACCGTGTTGGTCAGCGTCTCCTCTGGGCCCTCAAAACAGAGCCGCGAAAGGGAAAAGCCCAGAATGCGATCCGCCTCGTCGAAAACCTCTTTCGCGGCGGGATAGGTTTCGTAAAGCTCGCGGCCCATGCCCACTTTTTGCGATGCCTGACCGGGAAAGAGAAAAGCTACCTTTTCCACCCCTGCCATCTCTCCCTCTTTGCGCTACGAAGCCACGACCAGCGATGGCAACCACTGGCTCAAGATCGCTTCCGCCTCTGTCACCATGCGCTGGATGATCTCGGCGGCCGGCAACACATCGTGGATGAGCCCGCTGATCTGCCCGGCCATGACGGAGCCCCAGATCACGTCGCCCTCTTCCACAGCGAGGCGCAGCTTGCCGGTGCCAAATTCGACTAGTTCTTCTTCCGAGATGCCCTGTTTTTCCATCGCTTCAAACTTGCGCGCCATGGGGTTCTTGAGGGCCCGCACCGGGTGACCTAGGCTGTGTCCGGTGGCAATGGTGGCGCGGTCGCTGGCCTTGACGATCTTTTGCTTGTAGTTGGGGTGGGCGATGCACTCCTCGGCACAGATGAAACGGGTGCCCATCTGGACACCCACAGCTCCCAGGACCAGCGCTGCAGCCAAGCCTCGACCATCGGCGATGCCCCCTGCCGCAACCACCGGCCCGCTCACGGCATCCACGATCTGGGGGACGAGAGGCAGCGTGGCCACATCGCCAATGTGCCCTCCCGACTCGGTGCCCTCGGCCACCAGGATGTCTGCCCCCATACGTTCCAGGCGTTTGGCCAGCGCCACCGAGGCAACCACCGGCATGACCTTTACGCCTGCCTCCTTGAGCTGGGCCATCCACGGGCCGGGGCTGCCAGCGCCAGTGGCCACCACGGGCACTTTTTCGTCAATGCAAATTTGCACGACGTCGTCCACGTAAGGTGAAAAGAGGGGAATGTTCACGCCAAAGGGCTTGCGGGTTCGGGCTTTGGTCTGGCGCACCTGGGCACGCACATAGTCCGGCGGCGCATTGCCGCCACCCAGGATACCCAGCCCTCCGGCCTCAGAGACGGCAGCGACCAACTCCGCCGTGGCTACCCAGGCCATGCCACCCTGAACAATGGGATGCTCAATGCCCAACAGATCACACAAGACCGTCCGAATCATCCTAGCTCCCTTCGCCAGTAACCCAGCCCCCAGATTCAATGGATAGCGGACTTTTGCGCTCCAAAAGGGCCAGCTTGTATGTCACACGTCGGATCAGTGGTCGCAGACAAGACAATGGCCGTGCCGGATCCAGGCTGATAGCACGGCCAGGCATTACAAAACAAATTGCTTCTTCCATCACTTCTTCTTGGACTTGACCTCGATGACCTCAATGCCACGGTAACTCCCGCACGAAGGACAAACATGGTGAGGCAACTTGAACTCGTGACACTGGGGACAAGGCACCAAGACAGGTGGCTTCAGCGCGTCGTGACTGCGTCGCCGATTCCGTCGGCCCTTGGATGTTCTTATCTTTGGCAGTGCTCCCACAGAACTCAACTCCTTTCCAAGTACTACCTCTCGCGCCCGCCGACCAACAGGCGTACGGCCGCACCAGCGGCACGAGAGCGGCCCCATTATAAGCCAGAGTAGCATTGCTGTCAAATGCCTGGCATGGGCATAGATGCCCTACGTCGCAACAGGGGCCCCTCACCGCCGTTGATCAGAAGACTAGCGAAGCTTCGCCTCAAACCAACAAGTGGACGCCCCAGCCCTTTGCCCTTCGTCCTTGGGCCGAAGGGCAAAGGGCGCGACGTCCAAAATCTTGCCTCGTTTGTCAAAGATCGAGCATATGAAGATATCTAGAGCCGCTGCCAACGGCCGAGCTATCCATTGGAATACAAACGCCGTCACCTGTCTGAAGCCGCCGCAGGGACAGCCATAGCCTCCGCATGTTGCGGTGCCATCTGCTGCCGGCTCTGCTGCACCCGGCGCAAGCCGTTGCGGACTGTAGTCAGCAAGCCATCCAGTTGATATTCCAACTGGCCGAGCACCTCCAGGACATATTCGTCGGCGTCACTTCGAATCTGCCTCGCCTCATTGTGGGTCCGCTCCAGGATGATCGCCGCCCGTGCTTCGGCAGTCTTGACGGTCTCGTGGTCTGAGACGAGTCCCTGTGCTTCTTCCCGAGCGAGACTGACGATGCGGCCAGCTTCCTCATTGGCCTGAGCGATGATCCGCTCCCGCTCTTGCTGGATGCGTCTCGCTTTCTTGATCTCTTCCGGGATGGAAACGCGCATCTGATCCACGATATCCAGAAAGCGCTCTTCGTCCACGATCACCCGAGCACTGAAGGGAATGGCCCGGCCTTCCATCACCAATTCTTCCAGCCGGTCTACCAGATGCAAGATATCCATAACAATCACCTTCCTTCACCGATCTGCTACGTACTGGCATGCGCTCAGACAACCTGACACAGCCGCCGATCACTCAACCATGGTCTATTGCACTCAATCGCGCAGCGAGACCATTTTCACCTTGTCGTTGCTGGACTCACCCAACGCCCTCAACTTTTCCTCCAGGGCCATCCGGACAAAGTGGGGCACCATTTTGTCAACGCAGCCCCCAGCCAGAGCCACTTCCTTGACGATGCTGGAACTCACAAAGGCATATTGCAGACTGGTCACCAGCAAAATAGTCTCCACCTCGGACGCCAGGCTTCTATTGGTCAAGGCCATCTGGTATTCGAGTTCAAAATCCCACGTCACTCGCAGGCCCCGCACCATCACCGAGGCTACTTGCCGCCGGGCGAACGCGACAGTCAGCCCACTGTAGTCGGTGACGATGACGTTGGGCAAGTGGGCCAGTGCCCGACGCGCCAGTGCCACCCGCTCCTCCGTCGAGAACAGCAAGTTCTTCAGCGGACGGTCGTAGACGCCGACCACCAGACGATCAAACATAGCAGCAGCCCGCGTGGCGATGTCAATGTGTCCGTAATGAAACGGATCGAAAGCTCCTGGATACAGTGCGACAGTCATAGAATCCTCGTTGATCCTTTCTGTGAAGCCTTAACTCGGGTCACCCTGGACCGGCCAGAACTCGGCCAGCTTTCGGGCCAGCAAACGATGGTCTGGCGCTTCCAGGCCAGGGTCGCGTTCAAAGATGGCTTTGGCTACCCGGCGGGCGTCCTCCAGGATGCCGCGATCGCTCAGTTTGGCCATCCGCAACGGCGGCATCCCGCTCTGGCGCGTGCCAAAGAACTCGCCAGGACCACGCATCTCCAGGTCCACCTCTGCTAACTCGAAACCGTCCTGGGTGCGCTCAATGGCCCGCAGACGTTCCACGCTTTCCTCACTGGGCGTATCAGAGAGGAGAATGCAATAGGACTGAGCCTGTCTGCGACCCACCCGCCCTCGGAACTGGTGCAGTTGCGCAAGGCCAAAGCGGTTGGCCCCCTCCACCATCATCACCGTGGCATTGGGCACATCAATGCCCACCTCAACCACCGAGGTGGAGACCAGAACATCCAGCTCTCTGTGCTGGAACTGGACCATGACGGCTTCTTTTTCCTGCCCTTTCATACGCCCGTGGAGCAAGCCCACCTTCAGACGGGGGAAAATGGTCTGTTGCAGTCGCTCGTGTTCTTCGACGGCCGCTTTCGCTTCTACCCGTTCCGACTCTTCGACCAGCGGGCAGATGATGAATGCCTGATGGCCCTTCTCCACCTGACTGCGGATAAAGGTGTAGGCTCGTTCCCGCTCGCGGGGCAGGAACCATCGCGTCTCAATGGGCTGCCGGCCAGGTGGCATCTCGTCAAGGATTGATACATCTAGATCGCCATAGATGGTGAGGGATAGGGTTCGGGGGATAGGTGTGGCGGTCATGACCAGCATGTGAGGGTTGTGCCCCTTCTGCCGCAGTGCCGCTCGCTGCTCCACACCGAAACGATGCTGCTCGTCCACGATAGCCAGGGCCAGGTCTCTGAACTCGACGCCTTTCTGGATTAGGGCGTGGGTGCCCACGATCACGCCGGCTGCGCCGGAGGCGATGTCAGCGTAGACCTGGCGGCGTTGGGCGCCGATGACACGCCCGGTCAGCAGCCGCACGCGGGGGCGCGGCGAGAACTCGGCCGCTGCTCCAAAGGCCTCCAACTGCTGGTAGAGCGCTGTGAGGCTCTTAAAGTGTTGCTCGGCCAGGATCTCTGTGGGCGCCATGAGCACAGCTTGCGCGCCACTTGCGGCCGTGACCAACATCGCCGCCGCCGCCACGACTGTCTTGCCAGAGCCGACGTCGCCCTGCAACAAACGGCTCATCGGCTGCGACTGCCGCAGGTCGCTAACGATTTCCTCCATCGTCCGCCTTTGGGCTGCGGTCAGGGTGAAAGGCAGCGAGGCAGCAAAGGCCTCCAGCAACGCTGGATCCACGTCCAGGGCACGCCCCGGCCTGGATCGCCAGACCTGGCGCTGCCACAGCACGCCCAACTGGATCAACAGAAACTCGTCAAAGCTGAAGCGCCGCTGTGCCCTTTCCAGAGCCTCCCAGTCGTCCGGGAAATGAATCTGGACCAGGGTCGTTTCCAGGTGGGGCAGTCCCAACGACTCCCGGAGTTGGCGAGGCAGGTAATCGGGCACGCGCTTGGTCCAGTAATCCACGGTGTGTTTGACGAGGCGTCGCAGCCACTTGGCATTGATCCCTTCGGTGAGAGGGTAGACTGGCACCAGCCGGCCGGTATGAATCTGTTCCTTCTCCAAAAACTCCCACTCCGGCGAGTTCATGACCAGGCGGCCCAGGTAGGCGTCCGCTTTTCCGCTAAGAACGACTTGGCGACCCGCTTTCAACGGCTTCAACAGGTAAAGCTGGTTAAACCAGGTGGCTTGGATGGTGGCCGTGCCGTCGGCGATGATGCTCTGCACGATGGTGCCACCGCTGCGGGTGCGGCGCGATTTAGTCTCCCAGATGGTGCCTATTATAGTGACTTCTTCGCCGTATTCCAACTGGTTGATGGTCTTGAGCGCGCTGAAATCGTTGTAACGGCGCGGGAAAAGATAGAGCAGGTCGCGGATGGTGGTCACGCCCAGCCGTTGTAGCTTCTTGGCCCGGGCCTGCCCCACTCCAGAGAGCACTGTCACCGGAGAGTCGAGCCCCGGACGAGAGGTCGTCGGTCGGGGGGGCGGCGCTGGCTTAGCAGCATGGCGAGCTTTGGCCGACGGCGCAGGTCCTCCGTCGGAGGACGCTACGGCTACCTCCCGGCAAGCCGCCAGCTTTTCCATGATCTGCGCTATCCGCTCCTGGCGAGCGACCCGATCGATCAGGGAGCCATAGTCTCGCAGCAAAACGGCGATCTGTTCGACAAGAGGGGTCGCGGCCGGGGCCTCCTTCACAGCTTCTGGCGGCCAGGTCTTGGCCAGAGCCTCCAGACCACGGATAACAGCCTTGTTCTTGTAACCTTGCTCTCGCTCTAGTTTTAATATCTTGCCTAGCGTTTCAAACGCCGATGCCATATCAACTCCCCATTCTCAATGCTCAGTGCTCACTTTGCCGTCACGCAAGCCACACCCAGACCATTGGGGCCCACGTGTGTGCCAATGACAGTGCCCACCTCGGCGATGACCATGCGCTCGCGGGGGAGAAACGCCGCCAATCGGTTGGCCAAAGGCTCAGCCGCCTGACGGGCGCGGGAATGTAACACGGCCAACTCTGCCAAGGGGCCAAGCTCTGCCACCAGCGACACCAACCGGCCCACTGCCTTGCGGCGAGAACGCACGCGCCCCAGAGGCAGGATATCGCCTCCTTCCACGCCAAGCATGGGTTTCACGTCCAGCAGAGCACCCAGCACAGCCACCAGCCGGCTCACCCGGCCGCCCCGGCGCAGGTATTCTAACGTGTCCAGCAAGGCAAAGACGCGCACGCGCGGCCTAACCACTTCCAACAGGCGCACGACCTCTTTCAAGGAACGCCCCGCCCTGGCTGCCCGGGCGGCCATCACGGTCAACCAGCCCAGTCCCATAGTGATCGAGTCGCTATCTACCACCGCCACCTCTGCTTCCTGGATCCCCTCTGCGCCCAGTCGCGCCGAGTTGTAGACGGCACTCAATTTGGACGAAAGGTGAATCGAGACGATCTGATCGGTCTCCGTTGCTAACTGCTGGTAGACAGCCCCAAAGACGCCTGGTCCGGGCGACGAGGTGGTGGGCAATGCCGGCTCCGCCACCAGTCGCCGGTAAAACTCGGCGTGGGACAGGTCTATGCCCTCTCGAAACGTTTCCTGGCCGAAATGCACCAGGCAAGGAACGACAGTGATCCCCCACTGCGCTGCCAACTCCGGCGGCAAGTCTGCTGTTGAATCCGCTACGATTTTGACCAATTCTTACCTACCTATACCCTCCACTGAAACAGATAGTGCAACAATTCGTAAAAGCGCTCCGACGTTATGTCCACATCGTCCCGATACAACTGCTGACCAAAGATGATCTCGTCCGGGATGACCGTTATATCCAAACCCGACACGATCTGGGGGAAAATATCAGCCGTGCAGTCTGTCACCAAGCAAACCGTAGCCATAACCTACAGCGCCCCTTCCCCTCCTTCAAAAACGATAACCCCCAGGGCTCCCAGGCCTAGATGAGAAGCCAACGTAGGGCCATAGACGACAATAGGAACTTCCAAACCCGGAAACGTCATATCCATCCGCTCCAGCAGCAATCTGGTTTCCTCCGTGGGGCGGGGCGTGCTCTGCAAAATGGCGATCTGCTCAATGCTCGAGAACTCGGCGACGAACTCGAACAGCTTATCCACAGCTTTATCTCTGAAGCGAACTTTTTCCATAGGGATGAGCTCACCCTCTTCCATAGTCAGAAACGGCTTGATGTTCAACATGGTACCCAACAATGCCTGGGCCGGCCTGATGCGGCCTTCCCGTTCCAGGTAGTCCAGCGTTTCGACGAAAAAGACAAGATAGACACGCCGGATCATGCCCCGGATGATCCGCACGACGTCGCCTAGCGATTGTCCTTCGGCTGCCGCCTCGGCCGCCGCCTTGACCAGAATGCCCAGGCCCACCGAAACCGTCTTCGAGTCAACAACGGCAATCTCGCAGCGGCCCAAGAGCCGACTGGCCGCCTGACGAGCTACTGCCCAGGCATCACACAAACTGCTGGATACGTGCAACGAAAAGATGTGATCGGTTGTCTGATTCAACTCCTCGTAGATTTCCTCAAAGACCTGCACAGGTAGGGGTACACTGCGAGGCGGCACCGATGAGCGAGCCATCTGCCGGAAAAACATTTCTTTGTCAAAGTTCGGCCCATCCGTAAGCGTCTCGGCACCAATCTGAATCCGCATTGGCAGAACTGTGATACCCAGTTTTTCGACGACCTCCGGGTCCAAGTGCGCGGTGGAATCGGTCACCACCCGAACACATGCCATCTGATCCTCCCATTATTCCAGCGACAGAATGTAATAGTAGTGCGGCTGGCCACCCTCCACCAGTTCCGCTTCCAGATCGGCGTCGAGAGTCTCAATGCCCACCACTAGTTGCTCGGCCTCGTCCTGGGTGACGTCCTCACCCCGGTAGATGGTGACGATTTCAAAGTCTTCCAACGCCAACTGGCCCAGCATGGTGAAAATCACCTCTTCGGGTGAACTGCCGGCCGTGTGCAACCGGTCGTTCAACAGGCCAATGATCTGACCCTTCTTGACCGCAATGCCCTCGATCTCCACGTCGCGGGTGGCCGTGGTGACTTCGATGGTCTCTACATCACCGGCGGCGCGAGCCATAATGCGAGCGTTGGTCTCTAGATCCGCCTGGTAATTGAGGGCCAGCATGGCGCTGATGCCCTGAGGCATGGTCTTGGTCGGCACGACGACGACTTTTTTCTGCGATAGCGTCTTGGCTTGCTCGGCCGCCAGGATGACGTTAGAGTTGTTGGGCAGCAAGACGACGTCCTCCACACTGGCGGCCTCCACTGCTTTGAGTAGATCTTCGGTGCTGGGATTCATCGTCTGACCGCCCCACACTACGGTGCTGACACCCAAACTCTCAAAAACGCGGGCCAGGCCCTCACCGGAAGCCACCGCCACCGTGGCAATGTTGGAGATCTCTTCCACGGTCGGGGCTGCCAGCGTTTGCCCTAACACAAACTCCTGATACTGCTCTTGCATGTTTTCAACGATGATCCGGCTCAACGTCCCCACCTCAACCCCATAGTTGATAGGAGTGCCCGGTTCCGGCGTGTGGACGTGCACCTTGACGGCTTTGGAATCACCGACCACCAACACCGAATCTCCCATGTTGGAGATAGTAGTCCGTATCTCGTCTATTTCCAGATTTTCGCCGTGGATGATGAACTGCACATCATAGTCATACTCGCCCGCCACCGCCTCTGCATGGAGCAAAGGAACCTCGGCCTCCAACGCGCCGTTATACGTGACCGTCTCGCCGCGCACGTAGCGGAACATACCCTCCAGAATGACGTACAAGCCCTGACCACCGGCATCCACCACTCCCGCTTCGCGCAGCACCTGCAGCAAGGTCGGCGTGTGGGCCACCGATGTGGCAGCCGCATGCACCACATATTCCAGGATCTGCTGCAGATCCTCGGTCTTGCCGGCTATTTCCTCGGCTGCGTCGGCTGATTCGCGGATCACGGTCAAAATGGTACCCTCGACCGGCTGAACCACCCCCTTGTAGGCAGTTTCCGACGCTGCTCTGAGCGCATTGGCAAAGCGCTCGGCGTTGAAAGCCTGGCAACCCTCCACGCCGTGGGCAAAGCCTCGGAGAATCTGGGAAAGAATCACCCCCGAGTTGCCACGCGCCCCCATCAGTGCGCCATACGCCGTCGCTTGAGCAATATCGGAGACCGACTCGCCGGGAGAGGTTGCGATCTCTTTGTAAGCCGACTGCAACGTCAGCAGCATATTGGTGCCTGTATCCCCATCAGGCACAGGGAAAACGTTCAACACATTGATAGCTGCGCTGTGTTGGTCCAACCAGGACAGGCCCGCCTCAATGAGACGCTTGAACCCCTGCCCATCACAGACTAAGACGGGGCCGTCCCCCCGGCACTGACGAACAGCCGGGTGCGTCCCCCCGTTCGCGGTCTTGTTCTCAACGCTCAACTTTCAACACCTCCATTCGGCGCCCCAGAAGGTATCTACTCACCCCCCGTCCTCCTCACTCAATCTAATTCACTCACCCGCAGCCCCTGAACGTGAACGTTGACCTGGGCCACGAGCACGCCCAACGCTTTTTCCACGGCAAACTTGACGTTCTGCATAATATTGTGGGCCACTTCCGAGATACGGGTGCCATACTCGATTATAACGTACAGGTCGATGGTGATCTCGCCGTCTTCAACACGTACTCTGACACCTCGTTTGCTGTCACAGCTCAGGAGCTGTGACAGGTTGCGCGAGGACATGCCGACGACGCCATACGACTTGAGCACCGCGTGGTTAGCCAGGCTGGCCACCGCCGTCGGCGAAATCTCTATTCTGCCCAGATGGGTTGACTCGGTCATAGCTGCTATCTCCTCACCCTGAGATGAAAAAGCTGTCGCCGTTTTCCACATCGCGTAGCCTGGTGCGCTATGGAAAGCGCGGCCACCCAGGCAAGTGGCTTCCACATCAGCATCAAGCTTCCCGCCTCCATGTCGTCCACCGTACTGCTTGCTAATTTTCCACACTTGTGATACAATCCGTGGCGCTGCCGGGGCAGGTCAGCCTCGGCGTCAGTTTGTGTGGTGAAAGGAGCGCACGTCATGGCCAAGTGCGAGATCTGTGGCAAAGGACGCCAGTTTGGAAACAACCGGCCTTTTTCCCTGAAGGCCACTAAGCGAGACTGGAAACCCAACATTCAGAAAGTTACGGTGACAGTGGATGGTCGCCGTCGAAAGATGCACATCTGCACCCGCTGCCTGCGAACCATGAACAAGACCAAATAGATAGTTTCCTGTTTCTAGCCAAACACTGGTGACAAATAGCCGGAAGCTGACGTTCGCATCTCGTTGGCCGCCGGCTATTTGTTTCCCCCGGCACATGATCATAATGATACTCGCATTTGGGAAAAAAGGCAAGATCGAAAGGCTTCGCGACACAGGGTCATTCAGCTTTCTTGAAAGCGCCGGTCGAGTAGGAGCGAGTGGGCCAATCCGTCGTTTGTATGCCGTGAACGCAATTGACCACAGCCAGCCTGGATGTCAATGCCCCGTCGAAGGCGGACGGTAGTTGGCACCCGCAGGCGTTTCAGCACCTCGTGAAAGACACACACACGGGCAGGCGACGAGGCTTTGTAGGGCGAACCGGGCGTGGGGTTGAGAGGAATGAGGTTGACGTGGCAGCGCAGGCCCCGGACCAGGCCGGCCAGTTGGCGGGCGTGTTCTAGCAGATCGTTCACCTTGTCCATGAGAGCGTATTCAAAGGTGATGCGCCGTCCAGTGCGAGCCACGTATTCACGGCAGGCGGAAATGAGTCGGCCCAGCGGGTAGTGTCGATTCATGGGCACCAGTTTGTCGCGCAGGGCGTCGTTGGGCGCATGAAGTGACACTGCCAGACCTATCTGCAAGCCCTCGTTACTCAAGCGCCGAATAGCTGGCACGATACCTACTGTCGAGATTGTGAATCGTCGCGCGCCCAGGTTGAGACCCCGCTCGTCCACCAGGCGGCAAATGGCCGTCAGTGTGGCGCTATAGTTAGTCAATGGCTCGCCCATGCCCATAACCACCGCGTTGCTGAGAGCCGCGCCCTCATCCCGGAAGGCCCTCGCAGCGTAAAGCACCTGCGCCACGATCTCGCCGACCGTGAGATTGCGAGCAAAGCCACTCCGTCCCGTCGCGCAAAAGGGGCAGCCCATGGCACAGCCCACCTGCGTGGAGATGCAGACCGTGTGCCGCCGCTCGTAGCACATCAGCACCATCTCAATGGTCTGACCGTCGGGCAATCGGAAGAGCAATTTCGTCGTCTCGTCATCGGCCGATGTCATCTGCGCCACAGGAGAAAGCACCCCCAGGCGAAACCGCTCCGCCAGTCTGGCCCGTAGTGCGGCAGGCAGGTTGCTCATGCCCTCAAAGTCGCGGGCCAGCGAGCGATAGATCCAACGCCACACCTGCTCCGCTCGAAACGAGGGCTCACCCCACGAGGTCAGTAGATCTTGCAGTGCCTCCCAATTCCAATCCAATAGCGATTCTTGCGGGTTCATCGCCATGAGTCTGTCCTGAGTTCCTCACTGAAGAGTATTCCGTAATTTTACCACACTGGACACTAGATGCAAATTATGGCCCTGCTTGGCCTCTCATACAAAATGCACCCCGCCAGGGGGCACATTTGACAAATTCCCGCAAAGGGATATAATTATGACGTATAACGTGGTCAGCGAATTTCGTCGAGATTTAGTGAAAAACATTCGTGCCTTTCGTGATAAAAGTCCAGGTATTCGACAAAAGTGTCCGGTGGCAAATCAAAAACA
>CAYNKW010000009.1:0-10663 GCA_964397845.1 uncultured Anaerolineae bacterium | reverse complement strand
TTCGTGATAAAAGTCCAGGTATTCGACAAAAGTGTCCGGTGGCAAATCAAAAACAAGGCTAAAGAGGTCTCTATTGACCGAGCAAACAGATCCTCAACTCCTCATCTCTTTCCAAGAATACCTCGTTCGCCAGGGCATGTCGCCAGCGACGGTCAAAAACTACCTGGTCGATCTTCGGGCCTTTGCGCGGTGGTATAATGTGCAGAAGGAGAACGGCGCTTCGCTGCTGGACTTCTCGGTGGCAGAGCTGCGGACCTATCGCGCCGAGATGAGCAGCAATGGCTTGTCGCCCAGCACGGTCAACCGCCGCCTCCAAGCCCTGCGCAAATTCGGACAGTTTGCCGTCGAATCTGGACTGTTGCCGTACAACCTAGCTCAAGATGTGGCGCGCCTGCGAACAGAGCAGCCGTTGCCATCTCGTGCCCTCACTGCGGACGAAGCCGACGATTTGCTGGAGGTATTACTGGCCGAAGCCAAGCCCAGCCAGGTGCAACGGGATTACGCCATTGTGCTGACCCTGTTAAGTTGCGGCATTCGGCTGCGAGAGCTGGTGGACCTGCGGCTGGAGGACGTAGAACTGGGTGTGGACAAGGGATACCTGATGGTCGGTTCGTCAGCAGCAGAGGGAGGCCGTGTCATCCCCTTTGGGACCGCCACAGCGGTGGCACTGATAGCTTATCTGCGGGTGCGCCCCAACGTACCCGGCGGCGTGGACTATTTTTTTCTCAGCCGCGAAGGACGGCCCATTTCTCGGCGCACTGTTCAACGGCTGGTGGCGCGCTATGCACAAGCAGCCGGCCTGAAGAACGTGTCGCTACAAACACTGCGGACGATCTTTGCCCACGCCATGTACAAGGGAACGAAGGACCTGGAAATCGTGGCCAAACTCATGGGGCATCGCTCCACGGCTACCACCGCTCGCTATTTTGAGTAGGGGCATATAGCCATACGTCCCTACTGGGCATTCAACTTTTTGGTAAGGGAGGAAAACCTTGGATCTCAAAGACTTTAGCGCGTTGCGCATCAGCCTGGCAGCGCCTGATCAGATCCGCTCTTGGTCCTACGGCGAGGTTCTGAAGCCGGAAACCATCAACTACCGGCGGTTGCGGCCAGAAAAAGATGGCCTCTTTTGCGAGGCGATCTTTGGCCCGAAGAAAGACTGGCAATGCTACTGTGGCAAGTACAAGAACATTCGCTATAGGGGTATCATCTGCGACAAATGCGGCGTGGAAGTGACCCGCTCATCAGTGCGGCGTGAGCGGATGGGCCACATTGAGCTGGCCGCACCGGTAGCCCACGTCTGGTACGCCCGGCGCACGCCAAACTACCTGAGCCTGCTGCTGAACATCCGCCGGCGCGACCTGGACCGCACGCTCTACTTCGCCCAATACGTCATCACCGAGGTGGACGAGGGTGCGCGCCAAAAGGCCTTGCGCCGCTTGGACGAAGAACTGGAGCGGGAGCAGAGCCGGCTCCAGAAAGCAGTAGAAGAAGCGATTCAGGCTATCGAAAGCCGGCGAGACGAAGAGATTCAGGCCATAGAGGCCGACCGCGACGCCGTGTTGACGCAACTAGACGAGGAACTGGCGACAAGAACCGAAGAGATCATGCGCGAGGCTAAAACGCTTCAGGCCCGGCTGGAAAGAGATGTGGGGAAGAAAGTGCGAAAGCCGGTGGTCTTCTCGCCTTCGGAGACGGTGGTGGTCCCCAAAGGGACAGCAATCGTCCAGGAACACTTGAGCCAACTCAATGAGGCTGTGCAGGCCCAGTTGAGCGAAATCCAGATGAATCTGGAGGCCGAAAAGTCTCGCAACCTGGCGATCTTTGAAGGGCAAATCGCCGATGCCCGGCACGCCGCCGCACGGGAGAGCGAAACGCTGCGGAACAGACTGGCGCAGAAATTGGAGGCTCTCTCCGCTGCCGCGGACGTGCGACGCGAAGAAGTGAAAAGCCTGACGTCGCTGCAATTCCTGCTCGAATCCCGCTGCCGAGAATTGAAGAGTCGCTGGGGCCAGGTGTTCAAGGCCAGTATGGGCGCTGAGGCCTTCTATGACCTCCTGATGGCCATAGACCTGGATGCTATGACCAAGGAGTTGTGGCACGAGATCCACACCACCCACTCCAAACAGCGTCGCAAGAAAGCCGTGAAGCGACTGCGCGTGGTGGAGGCGTTGCGCGAGTCGAACAACCGCCCGGAATGGATGATCCTCACCGTGTTGCCGGTCATCCCACCCGCCCTGCGCCCCATGGTCCAGTTGGACGGCGGGCGTTTTGCCACCTCTGACCTCAACGACCTTTACCGACGCGTCATTAACCGCAACAATCGCCTCAAGCGGCTGCTGGAACTGGGAGCGCCGGACGTCATCGTGCGCAACGAGAAGCGCATGTTGCAAGAGGCCGTGGACTCGCTCATTGACAATTCCCGCCGCGGCAAAGCCAGGTCCCGTCGAGGCCGGCGCGAGCTCAAATCCCTTTCTGACATGCTTAAGGGCAAGAAGGGACGCTTCCGCCGGAACCTGCTGGGCAAGCGCGTAGACTACTCAGGCCGATCGGTCATCGTCATTGGGCCGGAGCTGAAGCTTCATCAGTGTGGTTTGCCCAAGAGCATGGCCCTGGAGTTGTATCGTCCCTTTGTCATCGCCAAGCTGGTAGAATACAACCACGCCAACAACGTCAAAGGCGCCAAGCGGATCATCGAACGCGAACGGCCAGAGGTGTGGGAGGTGCTGGAAGAAGCGATCCACGAGCGCCCGGTGCTGCTCAACCGCGCACCCACCCTGCACCGCCTGGGCATCCAGGCCTTTGAACCGGTGCTGGTGGAAGGGAAGGCAATTCTCATTCACCCGTTAGTCTGCGCCGCTTTCAACGCCGACTTTGACGGCGACCAGATGGCCGTTCACGTGCCCCTTTCCAAGCGCGCCATAGAGGAAGCGCGCGAACTGATGCTCTCAACCAAGAACCTTATGCTTCCGGCCAGCGGCGAACCGGTCGTTGGCCCCACCAAGGACATGGTGCTGGGTTGTTATTACCTCACCATGGAAGAGAAGGGCTGCAAGGGCGAGGGCATGGTCTTTAGCGACATTGACGAGATCACGCTGGCGTACGGCCTGGGCAAGGTGGACCTTCACGCCCGGATCAAGCTGCTGAATCTCTATTCAATGCCCAAAGAGGACAATGCCTCCTCTGAACTGACAGAGACGACGGTCGGCCGCGCTCTGTTCAACGACACCTTGCCCGACGATATCCGCTACGTTAACGAAACGCTGGATAAGGGATCTCTGAAACGACTGGTGGCGCGCTGCTACCAGAAGCTGGGCATGGAAGCCACGGCCGAGCTCGTGGACAAAATCAAGGACATCGGCTTCAAATACGCCACCCGCTCCGGGGTCAGCATCGCTGTAAACGACCTGACGGTGCCCGGCGAAAAAGCTCGCATCATCAAAGAGGCCAAAAAGATGGTCGAAGAGGTAGACCGCCAGTACCGTCGTGGCCTGCTTACGGAAGACGAGCAGTATACCCGCACCATTGAGCTCTGGTCACGGGCCAAAGACGAGGTGACGGAGGCCGTCGCCAGTTCCTTGGATCCCCACGGGCCTATCCGCATTATGACTGAGTCTGGTTCTGTCAAAGGCGGTTATCAACCTGTATCCCAGTTGGCTGGTATGCGTGGCCTCATGGCCGATCCTTCGGGACGCATCATCTCAATGCCCATCATATCCAACTTCCGCGAAGGGTTGAGCTCACTGGAGTACTTTATCTCGACTCACGGCGGACGCAAGGGATTGGCCGACACCGCCCTGCGCACAGCCGACGCCGGCTACCTGACCCGGCGGTTGGTGGACGTGGCCCAGGACATTATCGTCAACGCCCACGACTGCGGCACCCACGGCGGGCTCTGGATTCGTAAAGCGGATAACGTCGGCGGCCAGACACTGACAGAGCGCATCGCAGGACGAGTGACAGTCGGCAAAGTGATACACCCGGAGACTGGCGAAATCCTGGTGAACGTCGGCGAGATGATAGAGAGCGATCAAGCGGAGGCCATTGAGGCGGCTGGCATCACAGAGGTCTACGTCCGCTCGCCGATGACCTGTCAGCTTTATCACGGTATTTGCGCCCTATGCTACGGGCGCGACCTGGGCCGGAGCAAGCTGGTGGACATCGGTGTTGCCGTCGGCATCATAGCTGCCCAGTCTATCGGCGAGCCGGGGACGCAGTTGACCCTGCGAACTTTCCACACTGGCGGCGTGGCTCACGGCGGCGACATTACCCACGGTCTACCCCGCGTGGAAGAGCTATTTGAAGCGCGCAAGCGCCCCAAGGGCGAGGCCGAGATGTCGGACATTGCCGGCCGCCTGGAGATTAGTCGCCGGGATGGTCTGCGCGTTGCGCGGGTGGTCCACACCAAACTGATGCGCGACGAGTATCCGATACCAGGCAACTGGGCGGTGCGGGTCGAGGATCAGCAAGAGATTGCCGAGGGTGAACTGATCGCCAAGCGGGGCGACAAGCAGATCCTCGCCAAGCATGACGGGCGCGTGGTGCGCGATGGCTTCAACGTGGTCGTGGTCTACGAACTGCGCGACGAGCGCGAGTACAAGATTCCCTCCGCCGCCCGTCTCCAGATAGAGGACGGCGCCCGGGTAGAAGCCGGGCAGCGGTTGACGGAAGGTACCAAGAATCCCCACCACATCCTACGCATCCTGGGCCGTGAGGCAACGCAGAATTACCTGGTGCAAGAAATCCAAAAAGTCTATCGCTCCCAGGGCGTTCCCATCAACGACAAACATTTTGAGGTGATCATTCGCAAAATGCTCAGCAAAGTCCAGATCACCTATGCGGGCGATACAAAGTTGCTGCCGGGTGAGTTAGTCGAACGGTGTGTGTTTGCCGAGGTCAACGAAAAAGTCACTGCGGCCGGCGGCCAACCTGCCCGGGCCACACCGGTCCTACTAGGAATAACTAAGGCGGCCCTCAACACAGACAGTTTCCTCTCCGCGGCATCGTTCCAGCACACCATCAAGGTGTTGGCGCAGGCAGCCATCGAAGGCAAGCAGGATAATCTGCTGGGTCTGAAGGAGAACGTCATCCTGGGCAAGCGAGTCCCGGCAGGCACAGGCTTCTGTGGCATACCTGACATGGAAGCACTTCCGGCTGTCACTTCCTTCGAAGGCATATCCCTGGCAGCGGAAGCGGCCAAACGGGGATTGCCGGCTGACCCAAAGACAGCGGAAAAGCCAGCCCCATCGCCGGAAATGGCCATGGTCGAGGCATTCCTCAGCGGCACCAGTGGCGATGGCGGTAGCGGCGAATAGAGGCAGCCTGCACAAACGACTACGGCGGCAGGTTGCCACCGCGCGCGATTGTTGGGCACCAGAGCGAACGCCCGACGGCTGGCACTGGGCCGCTGGATGAAACCCTGGTGAACGAGTAAAAAGAGGCAGCAATCCTGAACGCAGGGTGGCTGCCCTTTTACTTTCCTCACCCTGAAATATTCGTTTGACAAACGACGTAAAATCGTCTATAGTTGAAAACAAAGTTGTGAAAAAGTAGCGCCGTAGAGGAGCAGAATTCATGGAAGTGGGTACTGTGCAGTTGGCGGACATCGAACAGGAGATGCGAACGGCTTATCTGGATTATGCCATGAGCGTCATTGTCGCGCGGGCACTGCCCGACGTGCGCGACGGACTAAAGCCGGTGCAGCGACGCATCCTCTATGCCATGCACGATATGGGGTTGCGCCCAATGAGCCCCTATCGCAAAAGTGCGCGCATTGTCGGCGAGGTGCTAGGCAAATACCACCCTCATGGCGACGCGGCAGTCTACGATGCCATGGCCCGTATGGCCCAGGATTTCTCGCTGCGCTACCCGCTGGTGGACGGCCAGGGCAACTTTGGCAGCATAGACGGCGATGCGCCAGCGGCCATGCGCTACACCGAGGCGCGCATAGCGACCATCGCCCAGCAGATGCTGGCCGACATTGATAAGCGAACGGTGGGCCTCAGCCCCAATTTCGACGATACCCTCCAGGAGCCGGAAGTCCTGCCGGCCGGCCTGCCCAACCTGCTGATCAACGGTGTGATGGGCATCGCCGTCGGCACGGCCACCAACATTCCGCCGCACAACCTGAGCGAGGTGTGCGACGCCCTGGTCTACATGCTCGATCGCTACAAATGCCTGGACGACATCACCGTCGAGGAGCTGATGCGCTTCGTCCAGGGGCCAGATTTTCCCACCGGTGGCGTGATCTACCGGCATAGAGAGCAGGAGGACGGCGGCAATGTCCTGCGAGCGGCCTATGCCATGGGCCGGGGGCGAATCATCGTCCAGGCCAAAACCCATATTGAGGAGATGACCCGCAACCGGAGCCGCATCGTCATCACCGAGTTGCCTTACCAGGTGAACAAGACCAACCTCATTGAGCGCATTGCCAAGTTGGTGCGCGATGGGCGACTGGAAGGCATTGTAGACCTGCGGGATGAATCGGACCGGCGGGGGATGCGCATCGCCATCGAGTTGACCCGCACGGTGGACGCCAAAGCGATGCTGGAGCAACTGTACAAATCAACACCATTGCGGACGACCTTTGGCGTCAACATGGTGGCGCTGGTAGACGGCGTGCCGCGGCTGCTTTCGCTCAAGAAGACGCTGGAGCATTACCTGGAGCACCGGCGAGAGATCGTCACCCGGCGCAGCAAGTGCGAGTTGGAGCAAGCCAAACATCGCGCCCACGTGCTGGATGGGCTGCTTACGGCGCTGGATCACCTGGACGAGGTAATCGAGACCATTCGCCAGTCTCGTAGGACAGACACGGCCCGCAACAACCTGCGCCGGCGCTTCAAGCTGACTGAAGTTCAAGCCCAGGCGATCCTGGATATGCCGTTGAAACGGCTGGCCGCCCTGGAACAGCGCAAGCTGGCCGACGAGTACAAAGATCTCAAGAAGCAAATCAGGTACTTGCAATCGCTGCTGAAAAGTCGGGGCAAACTTCTGGCGGTAATCAAAGACGAGTTGCTGGCTCTCAAGGAGAAATACGGCGACCCGCGACGCACCACCATTGCCGGGCAGGTGAGTGTCACGCTGACCGAGATCGTGCAGCAAGAGGAAGCGTTGGTCGCGGTCACGCGGCGCGGACACATCCGGCGAGGGGACACCGCTCAGCGGCGCTCGGTCGTGGCCGGGCGAGGCAAAGACATCGTAACGCATCTGCTGCACGTCAGCGGCGGTGATGACCTGTTTCTCATCGCCGCCGACGGGCGGGCGGCATGGCTTCCAGTGCACCAGGTGCCGGACATCGCATCTCAGCACCGTGGCATTCCTGTGACAGGCATTCGCCCTTCGCTCAAGAACGCGGAGATTGTTTCGGTGCTGGCACTGCCCAGAGGGGAGGAGCCACCAGAAGGCCATCTGCTCCTGGGAACGGCCGGCGGCAAGGTAAAGCGATCTACGCTGGCCGATTTCGTGTCGGCGGCTGGCAAGGGCGTGACAAAGGTCGTCGGCCTGGAGCATGGCGACTGGGTGGTGGACGCCCACGTGACGAGCGGCGGCGAGGAAGTGCTGATCGTGACACGACAAGGGAAAGGCATCCGCTTTGCTCAGGAGGAAGTTCGCCCCATGGGTCTGCCGGCTAGCGGAGTAGGAGCTATCCGGTTAGCGCCGGGAGACGTGGTCGTGTCCGTGCAGTTGGTTCGCAAAAGAGACCAACTCTTGACCCTGACGACGAAGGGATGGGCCAAGCTTTCCTCCCTGACCAGACTTCCGGCCCAAAAGCGCTACGGCGCCGGCGTGATCGCCCACAAAGTTTCACATCGCAACGGCGACATGGCCGTGGTCTGTGTGGTGGGTCGGGGAGGCCGCCTGGCGATCCTCACGGCCAAAGGTAAGCTGGAGCGACTGGCGTTGAAGGACCTGCCCCGCATGGAACGGAACACACTGGGCAAGCCGGTCATTGCGCTCGAGGAGGGTGACGAGCCAGCAGCCGTGCGGAGCGAAGCAACTTCGATCTCGGTGAAGGCAACCCAGGCCAAAGGGAAAACGGAAAAAAAGTCAAAGGCAAGAGCAACCAAGAAAGCGAAAGCCAGAGGATAACATGAACTTCAGAGACACCATGCGAACTTGTGAAACGTGCGGCCGGAATTTCGTGTTCACCGTCGAGGAGCAGCGGCGGTTGCACGAGATGGGAATGAGGGATCATGAGCCCAAGCAGTGCCCAACCTGCCGCGAGACCAGCGAAGAGGGTGTCAAGCTCATCGGCCAGGTCAAGTGGTACAGCCCTGTCAAGGGCTACGGCTTCATCGCGAAAGCAGATAGAAGCGAGATATTCGTGCATCGTACCGGCCTGGTCGACGGCGTCCACGAGCTTCTCAATGGCCAGACGGTAGAGTTCGAGGTACGGCAGTCGGCCAAGGGGTCGGAGGCGTTTAACGTTGCGCCGCTAGAAATGTGAGGTTCACCCCATGTCCCACCTTTTCTCACCTCTGACCCTGCGCGGCTTGACGCTGCGCAACCGCATCGTGATGGCGCCCATGTGCACGTATTCTGCCGTCAACGACGGCCGGGCCACCGACTGGCATCTGGCCCACTACCTGGCCCGGGCCGTCGGCGGGGCTGGCCTGCTGATCACCGAGGCCACCGCCGTCGAGCGGCGAGGCCGCATCAGCCAGCGCGACCTGGGCCTGTGGGACGACGCCCAGATCGAGCCACTGGCCCGCATCGTGCGGCTGGTGCAGGTAGAAGGCGCGGCCATCGGCGTCCAACTGGCCCATGCCGGGCGCAAAGCCTGGAGCGCCGACAAGGGCCACGGCCCGGAGCCGTCCGTGGCGCCCAGCCCTCTGCCCTTTGCCGACGAGTGGCACACGCCGCACGAACTTTCCCCAGCCGAGATTGACCACATCGTCTCCGCCTGGCAGGCTGCTGCCACACGGGCCGACGCCGCAGGCTGTGACGTGATCGAGATTCACGCCGCTCACGGATATCTCAATCACCAGTTCCTCTCGCCCCTCTCCAACCGCCGGGCAGACGACTACGGCGGCTCTCTCGCCAACCGGATGCGCTTCCTACTCCGCGTGACTGAGGCCGTGCGCCGGGTTTGGCCCCAGGACAGACCGCTTTTCGTCCGCGTTTCCGCCACCGACTGGGCGCCTGGCGGCCTGACGCCAGACGAAATCGTCGTCGTAGCCCGCGCGCTCAAGGAGCGCGGTGTGGATGTAGTGCACTGCTCGTCGGGTGGCACGGTGCCGGCCGGCCCGCCGGAGGCCGGCCCTGGCTTTCAGATCCCTTTCGCAGAGAAGGTTCGCCGCGAGGCAGGGGTAGCCACGGCCGCCGTGGGCCTCATCACCACGCCGGAGCTGGCCGATGAGATCGTCCGCAACGGCCGCGCTGACCTGGTGGCCCTGGGCCGCGAACTGCTGCGCCACCCCTACTGGCCGCTGGACGCCGCCCCGACGCTGGGCCACGAGATAGCCTGGCCCCGGCAGTACCGGCGCGCCCGCCTGGTTTGAAAGGAACGCACCCTGCCAATGGCATGGCAGGCGATGGGCAAGAACATGAACATCCTGCGTGACATTCCCATCTCCCTGACGCCTGAATACGTTCTACAGGAGCAGTGCCGCCAGCGGCAGGTGCCAGCGCGTCCTGCGCTGCTGGCAGCCGCGAAAGAGGCCGTGGCCATGAGCGAGGAACTCATCGCGCCAGCGGCCGTATACGACGAATTTCTGGTGCGCGACGTGGTTGGCGAACAAGTGATCCTTTCTGCCAATTCACACCCCAAACGGCAAGACGAGAGACGACTGACCATCGGTCCCAAGATTGACCTTCTGGCCCCGGCAGGCCGGTTGATGGTGACGGTGTACACCATCGGGCCGGCTTTGGAGACGCAGGTGCGCGAGTTGTATCGAGCGGGTGAAGACCTGCTGGCCTTCATGCTCGATAGCGTGGGCGTGCTGGCCCTGGGTGCCGTGGGCGAGGTACTGCGCTGTATGGCCGAAGAGCGGGCTTCAGAATCCGGCTGGGGAGTGAGCCCTGCCCTCGGCCCAGGGTCGCTGGTGGGCTGGCCCGTGCAAGGTCAGCGCAAAGTGTGTGCCCTGCTGCCTTTGGAGAAAATCGGCGTGCAACTGAACAGCTACTGCGTGCTGGAGCCCCACAAGTCCGTCTCAATGATCATCGGGCTAGGGTCGAACTACCCCTCGTCTCACGTCGGTTCGGTGTGCCGCTATTGCTCCCTGGCCGATAGTTGCTGGCGGCGGCGGGAGGATGGGGACAGCTAATTTACGTGAGGAAGGAGGGTTGAAGAAATGGCAGACATTCTGCAAGAAATCGCCTCGAACTTGTACGACGGTGAAGACGAGGAGGTCGCCACATTGGCCCAGCAAGCGCTGGATCAGGGCCTGGCCCCTCACGAGATCCTGCAAGACGGTCTCATCGCTGGCATGGACGAGGTGGGCAAAGATTTCAAAGCCGGCGAGCTTTATGTGCCTGAGGTGCTCATCGCAGCCCGGGCCATGCACGCCGGCATGAGTGTTCTGCGACCACTGCTGACCGAGAGCGAGGTCTCCAGTGCAGGCAAGTACGTCATCGGCACGGCGAAAGGCGACTTGCACGACATCGGCAAGAACCTGGTCAAGATGATGCTGGAAGGCGCCGGTTTTGAGACGATTGACCTGGG
>CAYNKW010000008.1:38366-39773 GCA_964397845.1 uncultured Anaerolineae bacterium | reverse complement strand
CCGCCGGACGCCACTGCCGCAACGCCCGGAATAACGTATCTTTGACTATTGTAACACACATCATGCAATGCTGTCAACTCTCTTTGCTCTCCCTGGCAAGCCGTGTTATAATAGCCGTGTCTCAGATAGGAGAATCATGATCCCCCTGGCTGCCGTGATCCTGACCAAAAACGAAGAGCGCCACATTGCCGCCTGCATCGAAAGCGTCGGCTGGGCCGATCAGGTGGTCGTCTTTGACTCGTACAGCGACGACCGCACGGTCGAGATCGCCCGCCAGATGGGCGCCACGGTGATGCAGCATCCCTTCCACGATTTCGGGCAACAGCGCAACGCCGCCCTGGAGGCCGTCGAAGCGGAGTGGATCCTGTTCGTGGACGCCGACGAGCAGGCAACGCCAGAGCTGGCCGCCGAAATTCGCCAGGCGGTCACGCAGGACGACGTGGACGGCTGGTGGATTCCCCGCCATAATTACATCTTTGGCGCTGTCGTCCTGCACGCCGGCTGGTATCCTGATTACCAGATGCGGCTGTTGCGCCGCGCCAGAGCGCGCTACGATCCCACCCGCCAGGTGCACGAACTGGTGATGCTGGACGGCCAGGAAGGCTACCTGGAGAACGTTCTCATCCACTACAACTATGACTCGCTGCGCCATTTCATCGCCAGGCAGGAAAAATACACCGCCTACGATGCCAGGATCCTTTTTGACCAGGGCGTGCGCCCCAGGCCGCAGAACTACCTCTTGCAGCCTCTGCGCCAGTTCAAGTGGCGCTATTTTGAACTGGCTGGCTACAAGGCCGGCTGGCGAGGGTTGCTCCTCAGCCTGCTGATGGCCTATTACAACTTTTCGATGTACCTGCGCCTGAGAAGATTGTGGCAAGAGGCGGACATCTGATCCGTGTTTTTCTGCCGATCCGCGTTCCTTTGCCTTTTCTCTCTGGCTCTGGTATAATTCTTCCGTTCAGCTTAATTCTTTGCATGGAGGTTTCGACGACGATGATACAACTCCTGCGTCTTCAACGGCGACAGACGCTCGTCTCATTGATGCTGCTGGCCGGCTTGATACTGGCCCTGGTTCCCATCACCGGCTGCGGTTCAAGCGGCCGCCCCACGCCAACGCCTACCAAAACACCCAAACCGGCCACTACCGGCACGCCGGTTCCGCCCACGCCCTCGCCGACGGCCACCGTTCGGCTGGGCCTTCGTCCCGAGGTCAGGCCGGGGGGCGCTCACGACGAAGCCCGGACACTTTTCCTGCCCACTGCCACGTCTGTGGTGAGCCCTTCGGCTTCGCCTCGCCCTGAGCTCGGCGATGTGACAGACACCATCGAACCACCGACGTTCACTCCCATCCCGCCGACGGATACGCCCACACCTGTCCCGCCGGCCGATACCCCCGCCCCTACGCCG
>CAYNKW010000008.1:0-38266 GCA_964397845.1 uncultured Anaerolineae bacterium | reverse complement strand
GCCGACGGATACGCCCACACCTGTCCCGCCGGCCGATACCCCCGCCCCTACGCCGCTGCCCCAGAGCGGCGACCAGCCGGCTACCCCACCGCCGGCCGCCGCCGCCCAGCCGACGCTCCGCTCGCCGGAGGAAATCGGTGGCGGCGGGATGGGTAACGTGCCCATGCCCTCGGGAGCGGGCGTGTATGGGACTGTGCACCTGGTGGCCACGGGAGGGGAGGTCTGCCCCCTCACCGGCCTGCCGGTGGCCGACGTCTCCCGCCTGGAGCGGCGACCCATCGCTGTCAAGATCTCCAACTCGCCGGCCATCGTGCGGCCACAGGCGGGCATTGCCTCGGCCGACGTGCTGTTCGAGCATTACGCCGAGGGCAGACTGACTCGTTTCACGGCCGTCTTTCTCAGCCAGGATGTGTCCAAGATCGGCTCCATCCGCAGCGCCCGGCTCATTGACCTGGAGATTCCGGCCATGTTCAGGTCCATGTTTGCCTTCTCCGGGGCCAGCGCCGGTGTGCTGGGTCGCCTGCGGGCCTCCGATTTTGTGGATCGCATCATCTCGCCGGACTTTGGACATCACAGTCCCTTCCAGCGCATCCCGGCGCCCGGCAAGGCTTTCGAACACACCCTGTTCAGCGACACACCCACGCTGGAAGGCGTCATGGCCTCGCGTGGCCTGCGGGCGCGGCAAGACCTCTCCGGCTGGGCCTTTTCCGAGCAAGCTCCATCCGGCGGCGCGCCCGGCAGCCAGCTCAAGGTCAGCTATCGCGGCGATGCGGTGACGGCTGAATATGCCTACGACGCGGGCGCCGGTGGCTATCGTCGCTCCACGGCCGGCGTGCTCCACGGCGACGAACTGACCGGCCAGCAGGTCGTCGTCAAGAACGTCGTCGTCCTGTACGCCAAACACGTCGAGACCGACATCCTGGAAGACACCTGGGGCGGTGGCCATTACTCCATTGAGATTCAAGTCTGGGGCAGCGGTGTGGCTCGAGTCTTCCGCGAGGGCCAGATGTACGACGTGCACTGGGAACGGCCCAATCGCAGCGACCTGGTGCGCTTTGTGGACGGTGAAGGCAAGCCGTTTCCCTTCAAGCCTGGCAACACCTGGATCCAACTCGTGCCGCTGGATTTTGTCATCGAGGCAGGATAACCTTAGATATGGCCATCAAAAAGATTGACCACGTTGCCATCGTCGTGAAAGACATTGAAACCGCGCTGAAGGTTTATCGAGACGCTTTGGGATTGGAACTGACCAAGACCGAGTTTATGCCGGAACAGGCGGCCATGACTGCTTTCCTGCCCGCGGGCGAGAGCAAGATCGAGTTGGTGGAGCCAACCACCGACGACAGCGGCACTGCTCGCTATCTGGCCAAGCGGGGCGAAGGCGTCCACCACATCTGCCTGGAGGTGGACGACATCGAAGCGACGCTGGCGCAGATGGCTGCCTGGGGCATGAGGTTGATAGACGAAAGGCCGCGCACCGGCTCTGATGGGCAAAGGTATGCCTTTGTCCACCCCAAGAGCGCGCATGGCGTGCTCATCGAGTTGTACGAGAGGCCGTAAAGATTTCAGTCCCCAGGAAAGTCAAATGCTTGCTTTGCATACAAAGTGTGGGCGTTTCTCTTGAACCTGGATTCACAAATAGGCATTTCCTTTCCACCAATAGTGTGTCTATCCCTCTTTGGCGACCTGCAAGCGGCACCAGGCGTACAGCGCGTCATAGGCGTCGAACTGCCGCTCCAGGTTCTCCAGATCGTCGGGGAAGCGCAGGCTGTAGCCAACGGCGAGCGCCTCCAGGCCCGTCGAAACCGGGTCGGCGTCACGGTCTACCTTTACATCGGCGCCGTGGACGATTCTCGCCAGACGCAGCAGCGCCTTGTCCGTCAGGCCAAAGTGCTCGATGATCGTTTCGAACGAACACTTGCCATCGTGATGACCCAACTCGACCCCCGGCGCGTCGAACGGAATCGCCCCAGTTTCCTCGGCCACCTGCTCTACCTGGCTCCTGGGCACGAACAAAAACTCGGCATCCGAGTCCACAAAGCGGCTGATGAGCCACGGACAGGCGACACGGTCTACGTGTACGTGTGAACGAGTTACCCATTTCATGTCTTGCTCCTTTCTGAATAGCAAATCAAGGGTCAACGTGGATTCGAGGGATAAGACCTCTTACCCCTCGAATCCGCCGCGTAGAGCCCAAATTCATAAAGAGAAGCGAGGTTACCCACTTTCAGCCCAACTCAATCAGCCACAACTTTCAAGTCCTTGCCAAACAGCGCAAAGTACAAAGTTCCCACCAGCCCAAAGCCAAACGCCGTCAAAAAGTTGGTCGTTGGCGAGGTCACCGACTGGAGCCATGGCAACAGGCTGCGCCCAAATCCTAGCGCGTCAGACACCCTGGCCGCTGCTGAAACGTCCCACAAAAATGCACCACCAAAAGCGGCCATCGAAACCACGACGTCACGAAGCAAATAATACACTCCAAACGTACCTGCCTTTTTGCCCTCTGGAGCCAGGTCCATGATCAACGCCTTGCGCGTCGGCTCGCCAAACTCTTTCATGCCGCGAATGACAAAGGCCACGACCATGAACCAAAACGAGTGTGAAAAGAGTAGCACCAGCGGAAAGAGGGTGAAAAAGCCAAAGGTGGCGACGACAAAGGGCTTTTTGGTGCTCTTGTCAGCCAAATAGGCCACCGGGATGTAGATCATCATGGCTGTGATCATCTCGATCGTGGTCAACACGCCAAACTGCAGGGGTGTGATGCCATTGATCTTGACGCACCAGACCACTACAAAGGCATACGGAACTTGTTCACAGAAGCGCACCAGGATGTCCGACACCAGGAGGTTACGCAACGCCGGGCTCACCAACGTCAGGGCGCGCAGCGGGTTTCCCTCCGCCTTGCGCGCTCGCCTTTCTTCGTCCTCGATCATCACCTGCTGGAGCACCAGCGAAACACCGCCCAGGATCAAGGCAACCACAAACGCCAGGCGTACACCACTCTTTTCGCCAAACAGTCCGATCATCCACCCACCCAGCATCGGCCCCAAGGCCATCGGAATCCGCCGAACCAGCGCGTGTATCGAAACGCCCATCGTCCGCTTGTCCTTGGGCAAGACACTGGCCACCAGGTCCATCGTCGCCGGCAACGAGATGGCCGTCCATGACAGAAAAAAGATGGCGCCAACGATCACTGCCTGCCAGTAAGGAAAGAGGATGACGATCAGATAGCCCAACATGGCAATCAGGTTGAACAAGATCAATGCCCGCTTGTAGCCCAGCCGGTCACTGGCATAGCCGCCAGGATATGAATAGAGTGCGCTGAGCAAGTTGTCCATCCCATTCAACAACCCGATCGAGAACGCACCACCTCCCAACGCGACCAGGTAAAGGGGCAAAAAGCGCTCGGCCATCTTTTCGCCCAGACCCACCAGGACGACCATGGTGAGCAAGACGAGTATGTTCTTTTTCAAAGCCAAGGAATCAACAATCGCCTGACGCCATTTCATACTGCTGGGACCCAAGTCCCCGAATGAATTCGGGGACTACTATTCGAAACTTGTTCAAACGAGTTAACTGTCTGACTCAACCGGTCTTGACCGGTTTCTTGTGCCCGCCGTCGAATTCATTCGATGGCTTTTTTAAAAGTCGTAACTACTCAGCCTGCTCGGCCTGGATTGCCTATTGTGACAAATGTCGTGCAACTTTGTAGTGATCTTTGCTCAGTCTTCCTCTGCTCAGAGCGGATTGCCAAATCCGCGTTGCTCGACAGGGATCTGGCGATCCCCTTAAAGGAGATTAGTCTTTACTCAAAGTTGGAGGCCAAATGTCACAATTGCCAAATCCAGGCTGCCGTTGGCCGTGTTCGACTCGAATGCTGCCCGCCCTTAGTCCTGGGGCCTAAGCCCTTGGTCTCCTTGATCCTGGGGCTCAAGGACCCAGGGCTGTGGCACTTGTCCTGTACGACAAGTACAGGGCCCAAGGACACAGGGGACCCAGGGCTGAACTGCCGGATTTGGCAATCCGGCAGGAACCTGAGTAGTTACGCCTGCAGGTGCTTTTCCTCCGGCAGGGAGGTCTTTCTGCACAAAAAACCCGGCTTCTTGATATCGCCTGTGCCCAACTGCTAGCGAGGCGGATTATGGCCCGACGGATTCTAATAGACGACGACAAAGACCTGGCCAACGCTGAACAGGATATCCTGGAAGCGGAGGGTTACGAGGTGCTGTATGCCCCCCACGGCGCAGCAGCACTCGATTTGCTTTCCAGGCAGACGGTAGACCTGGTCTTGCTGGACGTGATGATGCCCCACATGAACGGCTACCAGGTGTGCCGGCGACTGCGCGACAACCCGGACACGGCGAGACTGAACGTCATCATGGTCACAGCGCGCGGCTCGACCGAGGAAATGGTCATCGATCTGGACGCTGGCGCCGACGACTATCTGCCCAAGCCATTCGAGGTGCCCGAGTTCCTGGCGCAGTTGCGATTGCGCGAGCTTCAAGAGCGCCTGGTGGGAATGGAAAAGGCTGCTACCATTGGCCAGATGGTGATTACCTTGAGCCACGAAATCAACAACCCGCTGTGTCTCCTGGACGATCCCTGGGAAAAATCAAACTCCAACCGTGACAGCGGTCGGAGTTGTTACCTTGACGTGCCGGACGACACAGCAACGTCAGAACCGCTATGAGTAGAAATTGAGGGCCAGCCAAAGGGCAGGCGCGGGTCAGCGCACACCCCGCACACGGCGGGGACTGCCCGTGAGAAGGCCTTCCTGTCCTTCGAATCGTCCGGTAATACGAATGCCCCCCTCGCCTATCTCGAAGCGGCGGATATCCTTGGTGTGGTCGCTGCCCCGCATCTTGAGCACCAACAGCGCGCGATGCATGGCGCTCTCGATCTCCACGTAGCGCAGCAAGATGATGGTGTCCACCACAAAGGAAAGGTGGTCTTTTTCCCCCTGATCGAGCCCCACCGTCACACCCTCACTGGTCAGGATGGAGGTCACCCCTTCGCGCTTGAGCCCGTTGACCACCTTGGCGTGGATGTTGCGCAGTTCCGAGGGATCGGTGGTTAGCCGGGTGAAATGGGTAATGCTATCCAACACTACCCGCCGAACGTCCCACTCCATGATAGTCTGATTGAGAGGGCTGCCCGGCGATTCCAGGCTGGAGAGAAACACCCTCGGCGAGGTAAAGATGACTTTTAACTTGCGGGCCTCTTCCAGACTTTGTAAATCCCAACCCAAAGAACGCGCGTCTCGGTGTACTGAGTATGGAAACTCTTCAAAGGTCACCAGCAGACCCGCCTCGTTCTCCTGGGTTGCACCGTGATACAGGAATTGGAGCCCCAATGTGGTCTTGCCCGTGCCTGGTGCTCCCTTGACCATCACTACGCATCCTTCCAGCAGACCACCGGCGAGCATCTCATCAAGTCCGGCGATTCCAGTCCTGGCGCGTTTCCTCATTCGTTGCCTCCTGCTCGCAAGATGTGATAGACCAGTTTCATGCGGAACGCCCGGTCCCGGGACGCGGAGACCAACTGCTCAATAAGGGACAAGGTTTCAGGCTCCTGGGTCAATGAATACACAGGTTCTGAGCCTTGCTCGTCCCGGCGCAAGAGTCCCTCGCCGGCCATCAGGACGACCTCGGTCTCCACCCCTTCGACCCGGCGACCGACGTAACGCGCCAGGTTCCCGACAGTATCCCACGTGCTCTGGTTCAGATACAGGAACTTGAGCAGACCCCAGCGCGTAAAAGACCTGACATGCTTCCTGATAAAAGAGAGCACGTCCGGCTCCATATCCTCCATTATGACAGACATCAAAGAATTACGGTTCTCCACCTGGCGTAACCTCGTTCTGAGAATGATCCATTAAAGCGTTTTGGCGGGCTCCAGCAGGGCCCTGGCGATGGCTTGAGCCTCCGCCACCAGATCAGGCGAGGCATCAAAGATCGGCACACCGCGGAGGTCTGCTTCTATAGCGTCGGAACTGTACGGCAGGAAACCAAGGATGGAGAAACCGGACAACTGCTGCGCAATGAACGCCTGGTCCGACGGGCCACGCACCTTATTGCCCACCACCACGATGCGCGGAATGCCGATCTCCTGAGCCAGTCGCCGGATGGTGCGCGCCGTCTGGATGCTGCGCCGGCCCGGTTCCACGACGATGACAAAGGAATCCACCGCCTGTGCGGTCGCCCGACCCAGGTGCTCGATACCGGCTTCCATGTCCATGATGAGCATCTCATCCCGCTGGATCAGGAGATGGGTCACCAGGCTTTTGAGCATCACGCTCTCCGGGCATACACAGCCCGACCCACCGTGATCCACGGTGCCCATGACCAACAAGCGAATACCCCGGTGGGTCACGGAGAAACGATCGGGAATGTCGTCTACCCTGGGGTTCATTTTGAAGAAGCCGCCATAGGTGCCGGGCGTAACACCTGTCCGTTCGGCAATGAGCTCGTCCATCTCTACAACAGGGGTGATCCCTCGTTGCGCCTCAGGGATGCCCAACGCCTCGGCCAGATTAGCGTTGGGGTCGGCATCTATGACCAGCACCGGCCGGCCCTGTTGAGCACAAATGTAGGCCAGTAAACTCGTCAGCGTGGTTTTACCCACGCCTCCTTTTCCCGTGATCGCGATCTTGGGCACGATGTAATTGATTCTCCCTGTATCTGCGATGGATTATGCCTCCAAAGCAAATCACCAAAGCCGCCTACCTGCCGTCTAGTATCTGCGCTTAAAGTTGACCAGGATGAGATTCTGAGTGCACTCTCCGCTGTGTTCCACCTTGACGACTCGCGAGACGCCTACGCCATTCTGAATGACCTGGATGTAAAAGGTCTTGGTCTCTTGACAACTGAAAGGTGCGTGCTGCTCCCACCAGGACGTGCTGCCGCCGAACTTTAGCCGATAGTTGGACACAACGTCTGCCCTTGCGCCAGGTATCTGAGACGATTCCCAACCCTCGCCATCCCACAGCTTGATCTGCACCGAGGTAATGGCTGCGCTATTAGGGTCCGTCACTTCGCCAGCAAAGCCCAGCCACCAGTCGCCAACTCCTTCATAGATGGTCTGCGACATGCGTGTCAACTCGCCATCAAGGTAGAACGGCGGCGGAGGCCTGGGAGTGCTGGTGAACCGAGGTGTGCTGGTAGCCGGTGGGGTGTCCGTTGGTGTGGGCGTGATGGTAGGGGTGCTGGTATGCGTTGGCGTAGTCGTGGGTGTCCACGTGGGCGGAAAAGTAGGCAACGGCGTGTTCGTGGGACGAGAGGGGGTGGGTGTCACCAGCCTGAATTCCGTCGGCGGTTTAAGGGGGTTGAACATGAACTGTGGATTGACAAAGATGGCGAGGTAGCAGCAGAGGACGATGAGGGTGAAAACCAGCACAATTGCGGTCAACACTCCCAACAGCCGACTCGGCTGTGTCGTCTCCTCGGGCAAATACTCGGGCTCCTCAGCAGGAGGTTGGCGAAAGCGCTCAAAGTCCATCAATATTCCTCCTCAACTGCTCTCACTGCCTGGCGAGAGAGTGCCCCCCCAACAGTATACCATAACCCAGCACATCCTGTCCAGTTTACCTTGAACTATGATCCCTGAAAACAACATTGTGGCACAAGACAGCATCTTGCGCTACGTCACACTTTCAGCCGTGGTAGCGAACCGCCAGGATCATGAGAACTACTCTGTGTCCTCCACAAAGCGCAGGATCTCTACAGCGGCCAGTTGTTCAGATAGCCAGCGTTCGAAAGCATTCTCGTACAGGCGGTGCAACATGTCCTCTGGCAGCGGACGGTTTTCCTCTCTTTCGAGGATCTGGACAACGTGATATCGGCCAAATCGAGTCCGCACCACATCGCTGATCTGCTGAGGAGCCAGGGAGAAGGCTACCTCTTCGATCTCTGGCGAAAGTAATAGGTCGCGCGGGAAGAAGCCAAGGTCGCCGCCGTTGTCACGGGTAGTCGCGTCCTGAGAAAACTGCCGGGCCAGCGTCGCGAAATCCTCGCCATTCTGGAGGCGCTCCAACACCTGGCACGCCTCTTCTTCCGTGGCCAACGCGATGTGCCGCGCATGTACCTGTTCGACAACTGCGGGCACGTCGCGAGTCACCTGCTGAAACACCCTCTGAGCTACCAGTTGGGCATGGAACGACCGGCGATAATCGCCGGCTGTCAGGCTATTGGCCTGCAGCCACGCCTGGAAATGTTCCTCTCCTCCCGCCTCGGCGATGCTCTGCTGCACAGCGCGATCTACCGCCTCGTCCGGGACCACGACGCCCTCGCGGGCCGCCGCCTGGAGGATAACCTCCTGCTCTATCATCGCTTCCAGGACGTGGCGGCGCGCCTGAGCCAGCGACTGTTGTCCCTCGGCAGAGCTGGCATCCACTCCTTGGCTGACGAGCGCCTGCTCAGCCTGCGTCACCTGTACCAGATAATCGTCCAGGAATATCGGCTCGCTGTTGACCAGAGCGGCCAACGGCTCACTAAACGTCGCTGCCGGCGCGACGGTGGGCTGATCGATGGTTGACGAGGGGGCGGCTGGAGGCAACGTCGGCGGCTCCTCAGTGGACTGACAGCCCATCAATCCGCCCACCAGGAACAGCCCCACCACCCACACCAACAACCACGCTCGTCTCATTCCCGCCAACCTCTCAACGTCTTCTGCTTATGCCAACAAAAGTAATTATACTTTGTTACCATAATTTGTCAACCCCGTTCGGTAGGCGCATTTCAATTTTTGGGCGAGTTGGACGTCCTAGCCCTTTGCCCTTGGTCTCCTTGATCCTGGGGCTCAAGGACCCAGGGCTCAGGCCCAAGGACTGAGGGTCCCTGGGCCAAAGGCCACGACGTCCAGGAAATCTGCCTCATCTGCGAGGAATTCGAGGCGTCGGATCGCGGCTACTAATCCAGGTCTTTCAACACAATGGGGTCTTCGCGCGGCTGGCAGACGCCGCAGTAGAGGGCATCGGGAACCACCAGCGCCTTGTGCTCGCCGCCACGACTCCGATACATTTCCTCGATGTGGGGCAATTCCCTGGCATGCTCCTTGCACACCGCTCGCCCGCAAAAGCGGCAAACGCCATGGGCCGGTCGGTCACAATGCCAGCAATTCATCTTGCCACTCTTCTCCCTTCTCCCCTTGGCCTGCTAAACCACGCCGCTCAGACCCAGCTTGCGACGAGTGTCCAGCACCCGGCCGCTCCCTACCTGCTCCAGCCGCCGGAAGGCCGTGGCGTGCGCCCTGATAAAAGCCTCGAAATCGTCTCGCAGCAGGCCCAGCAACACCGCTCCTTCTGGCCCACCCACCACCGTGGCAATAGCGGGCTGATCCAGCAAAAGGCTGATCTCGCCGGCGTACTCGCCCACGCCCAACTCGGCCAGCACCCGCTCCTGGGGCGTCCCCCCTTCGCCGATGACGGTCAAGAAACCCTCCACCACCACGAAGAAGGCCCGGCCCCGCTGTCCTTGCCGGATCACGGCCTCGCCCGGACCCACCCGCCCCTTGCGAAAGCGCGTCGCCAGGTGGGTGAGCTTCATGTGACTCAACCCGGCAAAAACCGGTATGCGCGCCAACAGGGCCACCGTTTCCGCCGACTGTTCCACCTGATCGCGCATCGCCAAGCGACCACGCACCAACTGGTTAAAGTCGCGCCTGGACATGACCAGCAGTTCCGACTCGATGGCCGCGCGATAGGTGGCGTCGTAAGGCTCGCCCCGAAGCAGCGCGTACTCGCCGCAATAGTCACCCCGGTGCAGTTCGGCGACCAGCCGCTCGCGTCCGTTCTCGTCCTGTCGCCACACTTCTATCTCGCCAGAGCGGACCAAATAGACCCGCTCGCCCCGTTCATCCTGGCGGATGATCTGCTGGCCGGCCGCCGCGCGCTCCGGCCGCAGGGCAGCCACCAAAGCAGCGATGTCGTCAGCGGAACAACCGGCAAAGAGGGGCATGGAGCGCAGCAAAAGATAGTAATCGTCGCGCGTCACCTGGAACTCGTGGAAAAGGCCCTCGCCCCAGGGTTCAAGGGCCAGCACGTGACGGGCCAACACCTCCCGCTCTTGCCAGGGCAGGCTGTCGTAGGCAGCCAGGATGGCCCGCTGGAGAAATGCCTTTCCGGCCAGGTCGTCCATCAGATCCACTGTGAAGTTAAGGACTTGGCGATATTCGGCCGCCTGGTCAGCCAGCGGTACGTCGTCTGACGCCAGCGCGTCACGCAAGCGACCCCGATCCACGACTACGCTCCACCCGGCCGTCACCGCTGCCACGTCCAGCCGGTCGTCAATGATCTGCGCCTGTCGCCGCCCGTAGAGATCCTGGAACTGGGCAAACAGCATCTCGAAGAAGCGTCCAAAGGCTCTGCGCAGCCGCTCCTTGTCGCTCAGGGCCACGCGGACGGGCCATTCCCGCCGACGATGCACCGCCCGGAGGTGGGCCAGGTAGTGGAGCAAAAAGGCCACTGCCAGAAGACTGGCAACAAAGTTAGCCATCAGCCACCGGCCCGGCAGCAGCGCCATCAACAGCAATGTGGCATCGTAGGCCAGGGCCAGGTCTTGCGCCACCAACCCAGCGACTGCCAGCAGCAGGAGGCCCCACGAGAGACCAAAGCGCGTCCCCACGAAGGCGAAAAAGGTCGGCAGCAGCAAGGTCTGGGCCAACATGCCAAAGTAAGGGGGCGCGGCCGCACCGAGCAACTGGCCTAACGAGGACGACTGGCCGCGGGCTTCGGCAGACGAGAGCGTCCAGAGAATCATGGGCAGCGTCACCAGAAAGGCCGCGCCCAGGAAGGTGAGCATCAACGCCTTCTCCAGGCGTGTGGTGTGCTCCAGGCCGTTGCGCTGAAAGGCCAGAAAGGCGGCCACCAACAGGGGCAAGAAGGCCAGCCGGCGCAACGCCGGCACATCCAGGAGAATAGCGGCATACAGCGCCTGATGCGCCAGCAGCAGAGCCAGTGTCAATCCCAGAGCGACGAATACGCCCCGGAAGCCCGATCCGCGATAGTAGCAGGCCGTGCCGACCAGCAGCCCCAGGGCTGCCAGTAGCAACAGCGCCGGCAGGGTGTCTCGGTACCATTCCACCCAATCGAGGGGAAAAAAGTGTGAGACGCCCAGGATAAGCAGACAGGCAGTAAAACTCAGCACTGCCAGCAGTCCAGGCCGATCTAGAAAGTCCTGGCGGCCCAGCCAGCGGGCCAGCCGGCCCAACAGGCGAACCGCCTGCACAAGAAAAGCCAATGCGAGAGGGACGAGCAGCGCCGCCGCCAGCAGAACGAGCAACGCGCGAACCCAGCCGGCGGCGCTGGCCCACAGGTCACCGAAGACGCGGGCGATCTGGCGCTGCCAGAGGTAAACGGTGAGAAATACCGCTACGACAGCATAGACGGCGCACAACACCCCAAAGACGGCAAAAATCCGCTCCTCGTAAGAAAAAGCCTCGCGCCGGCGCAATTTGGGCCATAACCAGCGACGGACGAATTCCAGCGAACGCGCCCGCAGGTTGGGAATATCCAGCCAGTCCATGAGGATGAAATAACCATCCAACTCCAGAAGAGGATTCAAGTTCATCAGGATGCTGACGTAGGCCATGAACGCCATTTTGAAAAGAAAGGCGCTGCCCACCCAATCAGGGAAGATAAACGCCGCCACCGCACAAGCCCCACCCACCACGAAATCAGCCAGGGGGCCGGCCAGCGACACGGTGATGCGCGCCCCTTTCGGCTCCAGCCAGATGTCCTTGGTATCCACAAAGAAGGCTGGCAAGCCCCAGTAGATCATGAATCCGCCGCGAGGCACCTCGCGGCCGAATCGCTTGGTGGTCAGCGCGTGGGCCAGTTCGTGAAGAAAGATGGTCACCAGGTTGGCCAGGTACAGTGTCAGGAACCCCAGGAGGTAAGAATCGCCGAATTTGAGAAGCGCGTAGGTATCGGCGCCGCCTTCCAGGGCCAGAAAGAAGGCCACCAGCCCCCCCAGCCCCAGCAAGACAAAAAGGGCCAACAGCGGGGGAGCAAAGAGAAATCGCAGTCCAGCGCGGTAGAGCAACGTCAGCGGCCCGTCCAACCCCTCCACGACGAATTCTCGATGGAAAAAGCCTTGCACTAACCGGTCGCTCCAGCGAGTAGGGCTGCGCGCCTCCGTAGCAGCCCTGGCTTGCTCGTAGACGTTGACCGGCCGCTGAACCAGAAAGTGACCGTCTCGCAACGCCTGCACCAGCCCGGTGATGAGCCCGAAAGCCAACGCCCGATAGCGTTGAAAGTAGACGACCATCAGGTCTTTCACCGAGCGAGAACCATCCATGAGCCGCCAGAGGTAAAACTCTCGTTCGTTGAGGCGAAGATAGGTACCGGTCTGCGCGTTCTTGAGCACATAGACGGGGCGGCCCTGGCGTTCCAGCCGCCGCACGATCACGTCGGTGCGGACCTGGGGGCGGAAAACGAGAGGATCGGCCAGTTCCTTTAGCCATGCTCGCAGGCTGACCCCGCCGGTCGCTCCCCCACCGCTCCGCTGGAGCAGGTCTCTCAGCCGCGCCCAAAAATTGAGCCGCTTGACTGGCTTTTGCCCAAGCTGTTCGTCAAACTGGCGCCACCAGAGCCCGCCTTCTTTCGTGGTCTCCACGGGAACACTCCCTACACTACGAACCGTGCCGAGGTCGTGCGACGCCACCGCCGTCAATCACAGTCAATCATAGCACGTCTGAGGGGATTTGGCAAATGATAAACTGCACCTCGTCCACCACACCGGGACCTTCGATGCTGTACCAGTAATCATCCCCCATCTGATACCCGGGCGGCCATACGTACAGGTCAGGGTCTCCATACGTCGGCTCGATCCGCACCCGCAAGCACTGCCCAGTCTCCGCCATCTGACGATAGGCCTTTGTCTCCCCAGCAGTTACCTGGCCTGAGGCTGGCATATAGTTGATCTGAGCACACAGCGGAGCGCAGGAGATGTTGCCCACCGCATCCGCTGCCCAGGCCTGCAGGTAGCGCAGCCCTGTGTTGGGGTGCAGGGTCCATGAGTGGGGTTGGTTGTCGTAGGGCAGCCAGTCTGTCCATTGCACCGGTAACCAGGTCCGAGCGCCCAGGTTGTAGTGCTGTTCGACATAGTAGACCTGGGTTGGGTCTGTATCGTCGGTCGCGGTGACGGTGAGGGTCACTGTGCTACTGGCCCCACCGTTGACCAGGAAATCAGTCACCACCGGCGGGGTGGTATCTGCCAGCGGGCGAGGCCCATCCCGGTTTGACTGATGGGGCCGATTCGGATACAATGGTGATATAGGGTCAAAGCTCTTGCCACTATTAGCAAACAGAGGTGCATCATGGTTGATCAATCGGGCGCTCTAACACTACCCCGCACGGGTCGGTTGCAGATGGACATTCACCTCTCGGTCGAGGTTAACGTGACTGCTGCTATCGCCCGGCGCAAGGTAAACACCTTTCTGGCGACCTACGTCGGTAATCTACTGCTGGCAGGTGATCCGGTGCTGACTCTCGGCGAGCGCATTGCCTGGCGTGTGCCGGTTGATTTGACCGCGCCGCCTGCGGGTCGCCTGGGTCGCGTCGGCGAGGTTGACGTGGACGTCGAGAGCGGTGAACTGTTGCTGAACGATGCCCAAATCGCGGAGATGCGAGAACGTGCCCACCGTCTTGTTGCCGGTTCCCCATCATAGACAGATTGGCTCGCACAACTGCCTGCCCGCCTGCGCGAGGATGGTGTTGAGTTACCTGGGTCAAAAAGTCAGCGAAGCAGAACTGGCCTCTCGACTGAGTACGACAGAGTTGGGCACACCAGGCAATCGCCTGTCGCGCTTGAGTAGCCCCACTTTGCACGTTGTCTTTGGGCCGTTGACACTGCCTCTCATCTACGATAGGCTTGATGCTGGTACGCCGGTGATCGTCCTGGCGCGCACCTTGTTCCTTGATTACTGGCAGGCCGACCTGGCTCATGCCGTCGTTGTCGTTGGCTATAACGACCGGCATCTGTTGCTCAACGATCCTGGATTTGACGACGCCCCACAGCGCGCAACGCCCACCGGGTTCCTCGCCGCCTGGGGCGAGTTTGACCACCTCTGCTGCACGATCAGCAAGCGCTAGCTCGCCCGGCGTATCCGGCTTGCTCCTCATTTGCTCACACTCCTTCCATCCCAGCATCCCTGCGCCTGAACTCTCATTCACTCGGCCCAATCTTCCCGTGTTGACCGAGGAGGTAGAACGGCTGGTGAAAGGGTGAGCAGCCGCAATGCACTCGCCAATTTCTCTCCGGTGATCGCTCCATCTGGCACGGTAAGTGCCATCCCAGCAATTGGCACACTGCGGATCAACTCTCATGGGCTCAACGTCTCCCCGGCCACCGTGATTTCCAGATAACGGTCGCCGGTCCAGGTGGTAGTTGGCTGCGCTTGCTCCTGATTGGCTTTTGGGGTACAATACGGACAGTTGTATTGGTCACATCGTCACCGGAGGACGTTTGATGAACATCACGTGGTATGGACACGCCTGCTTTCGCCTGTACCAAAGGGGAGCCTCAGTCGTAACCGATCCTTACGAAAAAAGCATCGGCTACGAACTGCCCCGCGTGCGAGCCAACATTGTCACCGTCAGCCACGACCATCCCGGCCACCGAAATGCCAAGGGGGTGCGCAACAGAAAGCTGATTATCACCGGGCCGGGCGAGTACGAGGCGAGAAACGTGTTCATTACCGGCATCGCAACTTTCCACGACGGCAAGAAGGGAAGGGTTCGCGGGCGCAACACGATCTATTTGTTCGACTTTGACGGGCTCAAGCTCTGCCATCTGGGCGACCTGGGTCACATCCCCTCGCAAGCGCAGGTAGAGGCGCTCAACAGCGTGGACGTGCTGCTGATCCCGGTGGGCGGCGTCTCCACTCTCAACGCCGCCCAGGCAGCCGAAGTGGTCAGCCTGCTGGAGCCTAAACTAGTGGTGCCCATGCATTTCAAAATGCCATCGCTGACCTTCAAGCTCGACCGGGTTGCCAAGTTTTTCAAGGCCATGGGACTGGACGACGTGTCAGCCCAGGAAACGCTCTCCGTGACCAAGACCACTCTGCCGGAAGAGACACAGGTGATCCTGCTGAACCCCAAGCCAGGATAGTCGTCGTGCAAAATCGAGTCAGTTGAGGAGAGGTGAACTATGAACAATCCGTGTCAACGACCTGACAAGAAAATCAACAGGTCTTCGCTCTTTCTGGTTTTGATTCTTGCCACGCTGTTAGGCGCTTGCAAAACACCTCAGGCGCCCTCACCCTCTGGTCCATCCCCTACGCCGTTGCCCACCCTGGCACTGGTGCCGACAGTGCCGGCCGTGCAGGTTACCCCCACCGGTGACCCGGCCACGTACCTGGCGTTGGGCAAGGCACACCAGGAAGCCGGCGAGACAGCGCAGGCCATCGCCGCCCTGGAAGCGGCTGTTTTCCTGGCTCCTGACCTCCTCGAAGCGCGGTTCTACCTGGGCAACGCTTACACCGCCGCCGGCCGGCCGGCGGACGCAGAAGCGCAATTCCAGGCCGTGCTGCAGGTCGATCCGGATCACCTCTCGGCCCACTCCAACCTGGGGGTCGTCTACCTGCAGATGGAGCGCGTAGAGAATGCCCAGGCCGAGTTTCAGGCCGCCCTGGCGTTGGACGAGGCCGACGCGGAGGTGCATTACTTGCTGGGTGTGACTCACGTTCGGTTGGGACAGCTTGAAGAAGGGCGTGCAGAGTTTGAGCAGGCCATTGCTCTCAACCCCGAGTTGCCCGAATCTTATTTCGGACTGGGGACCGTCTATCGCCTCACGGAAGACAAGGAGAAGGCTATCGAAGCCTATGAGACGTTTCTGAGCAAGGGGCCAGCCCAGGATCCGGCAGCCGAGGAGGAGGCACGGCGAATCCTGGCGGTGCTGAAGGGAGAATGACCGGCGATGCGCGTCGTCATTCAGATTCCCTGCTACAACGAGGAAGCCATCTTGCCGCTCACCGTGCGGGATTTGCCGATGAGCCTCGCCGGCGTGGACGAGGTCCAGTGGCTGGTAGTGGATGACGGCAGTACCGACCGCACCGCTGAGGTGGCGCGCCAATTAGGCGTTCACCATATCGTGCGGCACCCTCGCAACATGGGCCTGGCCAAGGCTTTTGTGACAGGTTTGGAAGCCTCACTGAAGGCCGGGGCCGATGTCATCGTCAACACCGACGCCGACAACCAATACTGGGGTGAGGACATCGGACGTCTGGTCCAGCCCATCCTGGACGGGCAGGCGGACATCGTGGTGGGCGATCGGGGAGTGGGCACAGTGGAACATTTTTCTCCGCTCAAGCGTTTGCTGCAACGGCTGGGCAGCCGGATGGTGGGCCTGGCCTCCAATTCAGCCGTGCTCGATGCAACCAGCGGCTTCCGTGCCTTCAGCCGCGAGGCCGCGCTACGGACTATTGTGTACAGCGAGTATTCGTACACGCTGGAGACGCTGATCCAGGCCGGCAGCCGGCGCATGGCTGTCGCCTACGTGCCCATCCACACCAATCCACAGACGCGGCGGTCGCGCCTGATGCGCAGCACCCCGCACTACCTGGTCAATTCCACGGCCGCTATCCTCCGCGCCTACACCATGTACCGCCCTCTGCGCGTCTTTTTGGGCATCGGTGGGGCGATGATCTTGATAGGCACAGCCATTAGCGGGCGTTTCCTGTTCTACTACCTCTCTGGGCAAGGCATGGGGCACGTGCAATCGCTGATCCTGGCAGCGATCTTGACCATCGTTGGCTTTCAGGTTTGCTTGATTGGCCTCATGACGGACCTGGTGGGGTTTAATCGAAAGATACTGGAGGAGACGCTGTACCGCGTGCGGCAACTGGAGCTGGAACGCAGGGAAAGGGGAGGCAATGGAGCGAAGTCAGGACTGGATGGACAAAGTTGAGTTCTGTGCGGATCTTCTTTCCCAAATTTGATCAGGCGGAATTGATCCGGCGGCTTTGGGATCGGATGGCCGACCTCGACGAGGTTCTCCCTCTGCTCCAGGTGACGCTGTTCGGTTCCTATGCCCGGGGCAATTACACGGTCGCCAGCGACGTGGACCTTTTGGTCGTGTATTGAGGCCAGCCCCGGAAAGACGCCTTTGCCATCACCAAGAGAGTTTTGAATGTGCCAGCTCTGGAGCCGCACATCTATTCCGAAGAGGAATTTAATAAGGCCCGGCAACGAATCGCCAGGATGACGGAGGGAGGTATTGTCCTTTTTTCCAAAGCATAAGAAAGAAAGTTCACTTTGGCGCACCAGCGGGGGATTCGTTGCAGTATTGGTCGGGGTGAGTCTCCTTTTGCTGACCGGCTGTTCTGACTTTGTGGACCGGGATCAGTTGCACGTGGAGCCGGGGGTCAGCGTGACGTTGGAGCCTGGTCATCCGGTGGGGCAGACCTTTGTCGTCCGGCACGCCGGACTCAACGGAATAGAGGTCTGGCTGGAAGCCGGACAAAATGGGCAAGGGACGATTCACCTTCACTTACGGGCCGACCCACAGGCGGCCGGCGAACTGGCGACAGCAACGTTGCCGCTGGCACAGGTACCCCGTGCTGGTTTCTATCGTTTCATCTTTTCCCCTTTGCCTCACTCCCATGGACGCTATGTCTACGCTTTCCTGGAGTTGCAGGGAAGGGGATCAATCCAGGTGGGAGCAGGGCCTGGCAACGCTTATCTGGACGGAGCGCTGTACCGCGATCATCAGCCACTGGATGCACAGATGGCCTTCCGGCTGGCCTACGATCCCCGCTTGCTGCTGCTTGACCTGGGATGGGCGGCTGTTGGCGGGTTGGGACTGCTGGGGATGGCAGGATTGCTCTACGTGGTGCCAGGATGGGGACTGCTGGAGTGGCTGTGGCCCGGCGAGCGGCTTTCGTGGGCCGAAAAGCTGGGAATCGCTGTCGGGCTGAGCCTGGCATTGTATCCTCTCTTGCTTCTCTGGACTGACCTGGTGGGCTTGCACCTGGGGTCGCTGTACGCCTGGCTTCCCACTGCCGGTGGACTGGCAGCGCTGGTCTGGCGTTACCGGGCCTGGCGGCCTCGGAAAGGCTGGGAGGCGCTGGGGCGGTGGGCACGTTCGGAGGCACGCTGGCCCGATTTGACGCTGCTGGCCGTGATGGGTCTGATCTTCACTGTGCGACTGGTGGTGGTGCGCACGCTGGATGCGCCGATGTGGGGTGATTCCTATCAGCACACGATGATCGCCCAGTTACTGGTGGATCACGGTGGGCTGTTCGATTCTTGGGAGCCGTATGTGCCCTACCGCAGTCTCACCGTCCACTTTGGCTTTCCGACTGCGGTGGCTCTCTTTTCCTGGGCGACCGGGATGGGAAGTGTCCAGGCTACACTCCTGGTAGGACAGCTCATCAACGGGTTGGCCGCTTTCACACTTTACCCGTTGGCCGTGCGCCTCGCCGATGGCAACCGCTGGGCCGGGGTAGGGGCCGTTCTGATAGCTGGCCTCCTCTCTCCAATGCCTGCTTGCTACGTCAACTGGGGGCGCTATGCTCAACTGGCTGGTCAGACCGCCTTTCCGGTGGCCCTCTGGCTGCTGTGGGAGACCGCTCGGAGGGACAGTGCTTCTTGGAAGACAACATTGCTCGCCGGGATCACACTGTCGGGGATGACGCTTGCCTACTACCGGATGCCGTTTTTCTATGTTCCTTTTGCTCTGGCTTGGCTGATCGGCTGGGGCCTGCCCTATTGGGGAGTGAGTGTGCGGCAATGGCTGGGGGGATTTGCACGCCTGGCTCTGATCGCCGGCATCGCGCTGTTGCTCTTCTTGCCCTGGGGATTCCACATTTCCGGTGGTCGCCTGGCGACGGCACTGGGCGCAGGCATCACTCATGACTCGCCCTTGGACCGCGTGCTGGCTGACTACCAGATCTGGCACGACGTTGCTTCCTACGTGCCGCAGCCGCTGTTGATTGCGGCCCTGGTCGCGTTGGCCTGTGGCCTGGTACAGCGATGCTGGGCCGTTACGTCTATGGGCCTGTGGATACTGGGGCTGGCCTCGCTGGTGGCCGGCCGTCTGATCCGCCTCCCTGGTGCTAACATGCTGCAGAACTATGCTGTATTGATCGCTCTTTACATGCCGGTTGGCCTGCTGGTCGGCTGGCTGATAGGCCAGATGGCTGGGCCGGTGGGACGATGGGCGGGGAAGGCTGGGCAATGCATCATAGGGACGACCATTGCTGTTGCAGCCGCGTGGGCGGCCGCGGGACAGATAGGGATTGTGCAGCCCTCTTACGTGATGGTGACTCGCCCGGACGCGCGGGCGATGGCCTGGATTCGGGAGAACACACCGCCAGAGGCTCGATTCTTGGTAGAAGGATTCCGTATCTACGGGGGGCGTTCGGCCGTCGGTGCCGACGCCGGGTGGTGGATTCCGCTGCTGGCCAGACGACAGAACACCATGCCGCCTCAATACGCCCTGGTGAATGAGGTCTCGACAGAGCCCGGATATACGCAACGTGTCGTGGATCTGATGGCATTCCTGGAGACGGCTTCACCAGCCTCGCCGGAGGGAGTGCAGTTGTTGTGCGACTGGGGCATCACCCACATCTACGTTGGTCAGGGACAGGGGAAGGTAGGCGCTGGTGCAGTACAACTCTTCTCCCCCGATGCCCTGGCGGTCAGTCCTGTTCTCAGCATGGCGTATCAGCAGGACAGGGTGTGCATCTTTGTCCTGGACCCCCAAGCATGTGGAGCAGGCAACGGATGAAACACCGCTGTGCTCTTTGGAGGAGGCTCCTTTGTTGGCTCGTCCTCAGCGTCGCACTGGTTGTCTTCTTGGAGGGACTACGCCTGGTGGTGGAAGCCCCTTTTTCCTGGGAGGGGATGACTGCTCGTTGGACATTCGTCGCTGGCTTGCTGCTCGTTGCTCGATGGACACAGCCCTATTCTGCTGGAGGGGCGCTCTACCTCTGGCCCTGGCCAGGAGTGCTGGTCGCTGGCGTGGGGATGGGAGCCGCACTGGCGTACGCGGTGAGCGGGGCCACCTGGGCAGCCTGGGCGGTGCTGGGCGCATTGTACCTCTTGCTCCTGGGGCTGGACACGGCACTGGCAAGTGGACGGGGTGTTCTCTGGCGTTGGGGGATGCGCGGCCTGTTGGCCCTGGGGGGGGGTGCAATCCCTGCTTCCATTGCACAGATAGAGTCCCACTTCGCTGACGAGGAGTTCTTTGTCGCGCTGCAGGTGTTGGCACTGAGTATCTTCTGGGTTCTGCTGTTGGTGGCATGGGGCTTGCTTGCCCGGCAAGAGCCAACATTGGCTCGGCGAGGCCTTCGTTTTGACCGCCGTTGGTCTACCTTGATGTTGATCTTGCTCGCCTTCGCCGGGCTATGCGTGACAGTGCGCGCCTACCAGCGCAGTTTCTATCCACCCCAGGCCCCAGCCTACGAGGGCATCTCTGCTGAGGCCCCTTTTCTCTGTGGCGAGGTGCCACCCGATCCGCAGACCTTTGACTGCGAGGAGGTTTTCCGCCGCTTGCTGGCGCGGGTGGAGGCCAATCCCCGCAAAGGGCCGCCGGAATATGGTGTGCTGGCACTGGGCACCGGCGAGCAACGCTGGGCCCAAGCCTTTTGCGAAAGTCTCCTGAGAGAAGCAACGGAGGGACACTTCACTGGCCCGGCCCACAGCGTCAAGTCAGTGCAGTATGAGGCGGCGTTGCGGGCCTACTACCTGCCCCGTGTCCGCACTGCGTTCCCCGACCTCTTCTCAGACGATGATTTGGCCTTGCTGCGGGAGTGGTTTGCGGCCATCAACCGCCGAGCGATGACCGTCGAGTGGGTGGACTGGATGTACGCACTGGCCTTTGCCAAATGGCCAGAGGGACCCTACGAAAACCAAGAGAACGGCGCTGGGCTGCTGGCCTTGCTGGAGTCCGGTGGGTTAGCTGCGCCCGACCTTTCGTTGGCCAACCGTGATTACCTGGATCGCAACCGGCGGGGCTGGATCGCCCGTTTTCGCAACACCGACGACGCTTTCATCTACCAGCCGGAGTGGATCAACAACGCCTACTTTCAGTCGTTCTATACCGGTGAGGCCCTGGGGAACAGTGTGCAGCCTTCTTTCGAGTGGCTGTTGCTTCAGGCCCTGCCCGACGGAGCGCCCTTACGATACAATCATCCGGCCCGTCCCTCTCTGACCGGTATTGCCTATCTGGGGGCGCATCTGTTGGATGACCCTCGTTACATCTGGCTGGCCGGGCGGGCGTTGGGGGATATGGAAGCGCAGGGGAAATACCTGTTCGCTCAACCGGGCATCGAGCAGCCTATCTCTCTGACAGGTCGTTCTCCCACTCAGGGCTCCTGCCTGTTGTACGGCGACTCCGGCCTACCCAACCAAGCGGGACCGCTGGCATCGGACAAGATCGTCTTTCGTGACGGGTGGTCGGAGGACTCGGCTTATCTACTGCTCAATCTGCGCTTCACCGGCTGGCATCGCTACAAGGCGACCAATACCGTCACGCTGGTGTACCAAGGCGGCCCTCTTGCCGCCGATGCTTTGGACGGTGAGTCTTTCACCTGGCTGCCGGTGGGCCGCAGCGTCTTTCGCGACAAGCGCGTTCCCCGCGAGAATCTCAATGGTCTGCTGATAGAGCGCAGCGGGATGAGTGCCGTCCTCTACGCATTGACCGGCGTCGGTGACCCGTGGGCGCAGGACCCGCCGTACTACGCCGAAGTGATTGCATTTGAGACAGGGGATGAACTGGACTGGAGCCACACCCGCCTGACGGATTGGCGGGGCTGGCAGCACGACCGGCGGGTCTATTTCTACCACAAGGGCGGTCCCATCATCGTGGTGGATGAGGCCGATGGGCCGGCAAGAGGCCGGGCGGCGCTGGCGTGGCACCTTATCGGCACAGGGCTCGTAGAGGGCCGACGCATCCGACTGCGGGATGGTGAAGGCCCGGCAGAGGTGCTCCTTATGCCTGTAGGCCCCGAGGGACGGCTCGAAGTAGCAGAGGACAGGGGTAGCGATTCCGGCCTGCGTGTGGTATACTACGCCCCGGCCGACGGCCGGCTGCGTGTGGTCACGCTGTTCTTGCTGGGGCAGTGGTCGGGCGCGGAGGCAGGTTTTGATGTGGAAGAACGGACTTTGTGGATTGCACGGGGGCAAACACGTCTCACCTTACCGCTGCGTTTAAAAGAGTAAGACTGTACCATCAGGAAAGAGTATAGATGTTTGAGATGAGGTGGTAAAGTTGGCCCGGTGTATAGCAGGAACAATTTCGCAACACCGACGACGCCTACGTGTATCAACTGGAGTGGCTCAGCAACGCGCTGTTTCAATCGCTGTACACTGATCGTCTCTCGGAGCGCAACCAGCAGCTTTCTTTTGAGTGGTTGCTGTTGCAGGATTTGCCCGATGGGGCGGTTTTGAGGTATAATCATCCGGTGGGCGCACCCCTGACCAGCGTGGCTTACCTGGGAGCATCGCTGCTGAACGATCCGCGTCCCCTCTGGCTGGCTGATCGGTCTCTGGCCCAAGTATCGCCAGTGGGTCAACGATATGACCCGGCAAACCCAGGAGGCGGGAATAGATGATCCAGCGACATTGGCTTTATTGCAGGAGCGTGGGATCACACACGTAATACGTCGGTCAGCAACAGGGACGAGTGAACTACAGTGGGCCAGATGTGTTGGACTCTCACGCTTTGCTTCGCAGCGCGTATTACTGGCCAGTTTACCATCAGGATATGATGTGGGTGTTTGAGGTGGCATACTGAACCTGCCCGATGGAGCGGTTCCGAGTTATGATCATCCGGCGCGCGTGCCCATAGCGGGCGTGGCTTACTTGGCATCTCTGCTGAAGATCCGCGTCTCCTCTGGCTGGTCGGTCGATTCCTGGCGCAGGTGGAAGCCGAGGGCTGTATCTCCACGCTCAACCCGGCCTGGAAGCGCCGGTGACTCTTGCCGGGGAGTCACCCACACGCTCACACTGCTGTACCAGGCCGGGCCGCTCGTCGTGGAGCGCACGTTGGGCCAGTCGTTCGCCTGGCTGCCAAAGGGGCGCAGTCTCTTCTGCGACAAGCGGACTCGGCGCGATAACCTGAACGGACAGCTGATCGAGCGTAGCGGGATGAGCGCCGTTCTGTATGGGTTGAGCGGTATCGACGGGCCGCGGGCCCAGGATCCGCCGTACTACGCCGGGTGGAACGATTCGAGACATTGAGGCCGCCGGACGTCAGCCGCACGGTGGGTGGACGACTGGCGCGGCTGGCAGCACGTGCGGACGATCTGCTTTATCCACGGAGAGCCAATCGTCGTCGTGAACGAGGCCGCGTCTCGCGCTGGCAGACCGTTCCAGTCAAGTGACGACGTTGGAGGGCAAGATATTACCGCCAGATGAGACGTGGAAGTGGTGCGGGGGGAGACTCGTGATCCGAGACTTGGGAGATTCTTGGTGTGTCAAGACAAGGTGAGAGTGGGGACAAAATGAGAATAGCTGTCGTCGGACCCACTTATCCTTTTCGAGGGGGGATCTCACATTACAACACCCTGCTCTGCGGGCACCTTCAGAAGCACCACGACGTGTGGTTGTTCAGTTTCCGGCAACAGTACCCACGCTGGTTGTTCCCTGGTCGCGATGACCGAGATCCCAGTCACCGTCCCCTGCAAACGACCAACACGCCAATGCTAGATCCAATGAATCCACTGAGTTGGTGGCAAACGGGCCGAAAGGTAGTAGCTATTAAGCCCGATTTGTTGATTTTGCATTGGTGGGTAACTTTTTGGGCCCTGCCTTTTGCAGCGATAGCCAGAATAGTCCGCCGACGAGGCGTGCCGGTATTATACTTGTGCCACAATGTGCTGCCCCACGAGGAAAAACCGTGGGATCGCGTTCTGGCGCGAATGGCTCTATCGCAGGGAAACCAGTTTATCGTCATGGCAAGGGCCGAGGGCCAGCGATTGAAAACTCTGCTGCCCGGAGCGACCGTGCACCGGATATCCCTGCCCAGTTATGCGGCTCTGGCAGAAGTAGAACATCCTTTGCCCCCAGAGAAAGCCCGCCGACGACTGGGCCTGGCTCCCAAGAAACCGGTGGCCCTATTTTTTGGCTTTGTGCGCCCGTACAAAGGGTTGCGTTTCCTGCTGGAGGCCATGCCAGAAGTGCTGGCCCAGGTAGAGGTGCATCTCCTGATTGTGGGGGAATTCTGGGAAGGCAAAGAGACGTACCTGGAGATCATCAACTGCCTGGGCATTGGCGAGGCCGTGACCATTGTAGACCGATACGTGTCTAATGAAGAGGCAGTAGTTTATTTTTCAGCCGCCGACGTAGTCGTATTGCCTTACATAGACGTGACGCAGAGTGCTGTCGTGCAGTTGGCCTACGGCTTTGGAAAGCCAGTGATTACGACGTCGGTAGGGGACTTGCTAGACGTAGTAAAACACCAGCAAACTGGCCTGATCGTGCCGCCGGCCAACACGGCAGCTTTGGCTGAGGCTCTGACACGTTTCTTTTGCCAAAGGTTACAGCAGCCAATGCGAGAGATTATTCTGTCCCGACAGAAAGAGTTCTCCTGGACACATCTAGAAAGACTGCTGGACGGAATAGCCAACGAGGCAACAGGGTAAGAAGGTACAGCTTTGCATATCGCATTTGTCCTGACTCAAAGCTTGGAGAGCCCATCTGGATTGGGACGCTACTGGCCAATTTCCAAAGAGTTGGTTCGCAGGGACTACCAAGTCACTATCCTTGCACTACACCACAACCTGTCCGAGTTGAACCAGCGGCGCTTTTTCAGAGAGGGGGTGGCGGTACATTACGCCGGACAGATGCACGTCCGCAAGCAAGGGTCACGCAAGCTCTACTTTAGCCCATGGCGTCTGTTGGTGATCTCGCTTGTCTCAACATTAAGACTGGCGCACAGTCTAACTCTATTGGATGCAGAGGTCGTGCATCTTGGCAAGCCGCAGCCAATCAACGGCCTGGCAGCGCTGCTAGGACGGCGTGGTCGTCCGGTCTTTTGCGACTGCGATGACTATGAAGCGCAAACGAATCGCTTCAGCGGCGAATGGCAGCGGCGCATTGTGCAACACTTTGAGGATGGCGTGGTGCGTTACGCAACGGGGCTCACGGTCAACACGCGCTTTACCTCAATGCGTTATCGCAGATTGGGCTTTCCAGAACAACGGATTGTATACGTTCCGAATGGCGTTGACCGGGCCAGGTTCAGCAGCTTGCCAAACACGGCCAAGATCAGGCAGCGATGGGGCCTTGATGAGGCCGAGCCCTTGATCGTATACGTTGGCACGTTGGGCCTGTTGAGCCATCCGGTTGATTTGCTGCTCGAAGCATTTCAGCAGCTCGTGCAGCAGCAGCCTGCTGCACGGCTTATGCTCGTCGGGGGGGGAGAGGAATACGATACCTTGAAAAAGCTGACGCAGCAATTGGGAATTGCAGAACGGACGATCTTTACGGGGCGTGTGCCACCCAGGGACGTGCCAGGCTATTTTGCGCTGGCGACGGTCTCTGTAGACCCAGTCCGTGACGATACGATCGCCCGTGCTCGATCACCGTTGAAAGCGGTGGAGAGCCTGGTCATGGGCGTGCCGGTGGTGACAGGCGATGTGGGAGACCGGCGTGCGTTGCTAAAAGATGGTGAGTTAGGCGTGCTGGTGCCGCCCGGCGACAGCCAGGCACTGGCCGACGGATTGCTGGCCATTTTGCAGAACCGAAGCGCAAGGGCACATATGGCACAAGCAGCGTTGGCCTGCCGCGAACAGTGGTATTGGGATCGACTGGTGGATGATTTTGTCCAAGTGTATGCGGTGAACCATGAATGACGTTTTTGCTCAACAAGTCGGGCCGGCCGGCTACTACCGTTGGATAGTAACAACGCAATATCTGGGTCTGCCGACGCATTTCGACGACAGGACATCTATCTTGGATGTGGGCGCACACAATGGGGCCTTTCTGGATCGAATTGACGCGGGCTTTAAGGTTGGCCTGGACCTGCTGGAACACCCTGCGCGAGTGCAGGCATGGACGCAAGCCGACGCAAGCAAGTTGCCCTTTGTGGTCAATTCATTCGAGCAAGTGATGGCATTCGACATCATCGAACACATTGAGCAGGATGCACAAGTGTTACGCGAGATTGCCCGCGTGCTCAAGCCCGGCGGCACATTCTGGTTTAGCACGCCATGCGCCGATTTCTACTTGTTCCCTGGCGGGCGCTTACAACACCGCTTTGAACGGGCATGGGGGCATGTACGGCGAGGGTACACGCTGTCGGAACTTGAACGCAAGCTGCCCGCGTGTCTCGTGGGTGAGTTCTTGACGTGGAACGAGCCGGCGTTTCGTTTTCTATACATCCTCATCAAAGTCATGCACGGGCCAAGTCCATTAACATCGCGGCGTTTCATGGAATGGGCCTATGCCTGGGATGCGCGCCACGCTCAGGGCGAACGAGGGCACTGGTTTGCTCGGCTTCAAAAGACCAAAGTTTAGCATAGACCCAGCACAGGCTAGCTCGTTTGACCAGAAGCTAAATTGATGATACATTTTAGATATTCATAGCGGGTACTCCTTCTCTGCTGACGCCGATTTGGGTATCCCTATTGCACCAGCAAAGTGCCGTGACTGCTATTCTGCTTTAGACAGCTCGATGGCCAGGCTTTTTGATGAACCCAAGAGTGTTTGTCGTCATTCTAACATGGAACTACAAGGATGTAACTGTCGAGTGTTTGAATTCGGTTCTCAGTTTGGACTATCAACCGTTGGACGTTGTTGTGGTAGATAATCACTCTCTAGATGGTACACCTGACCTGATTCGCTCTCGATTTCCAAGTGTCAAGCTGCTCGTTTGCGAAAAAAATCACGGATTTGCAGGTGGGATGAACAAAGGCATTGCCTGTGCTCTAGATCATGGCGCCGGGCAGGTCTTGATCTTGAACAACGACACGGTCTTGCCACCGGATCTACTTGTCCATCTGGTCAAAGCCAGTCAAGAAAGTCAGAACAGAGATGTGGGGGTTTTTGTTCCCAAGATTTGCTACTTTGAGGATAAAAAGCGAATCTGGGCGGCAGGAGCTCGCTGGCGCAAGTTTCCGCCAATCGTGACCATGATAGGCTTCAAGTCGGCTGACGGGCCCCACTATAACGAACCTCGGGAAATCGAGTTCGCTACCGGCTGTGCGTTGCTGGTTCGTCGCCAAGTCTTCGAACACGTGGGACTGTTTGATCCCGCCTATTTTATGTACTACGAAGATTACGACTTCTGTCAGCGCGTCCGGATCAAATACAGAATCCTGTATGTCCCCACCGCCTGTTTGTGGCACAAAGTGTCTATTAGCGCCGGTGAGGGATCTCCACAAAAATGGTATTACTGGGCCCAAAGCGCCGTTCTCTTTTACCACCGCTATTTCAAGCACCCTCGGCGCACATTGGCTCTCGTTTCTGCGTGGATTTTCTTTAGAGAACTGATTAACGGCCAGATCGCTTTTGCCCCGCATTATTACCGAGGTTTGCGAAGCGGCTTTGAGAGAAAACGAGCAGTCTTGAAGGAAAAGAACACTCCCGTTTCAATGGATAAGATCTAAAAGCAGCATTGCAGTCTCCATGCTAGACACTTGAGTAAGAAGGTAATGGAAAACACAGTCTGTGCAGTATGTCACTCATCTGAATCCGAGCAGCTTTTTTGGGGCCAAGATTACCTGCATGGCAACGAGGGCAGCTTTCCTGTTGTCCAATGCAAGAACTGCGGGCTGATCTACCTCAATCCCCGTCCATCGAAAGATGAGATTGCCGCGTTTTATCCTCCAGAATACACGCCGCATTCGTTGGCCATAAAATCGAACCGGAAATGGCTATCGCGGATAGACTACTGGTATGGCTTGACCAAACGTTGTCGTGCCATAATGCGTCATAAGAAAAAGGGCCGGCTCCTCGATGTCGGATGTGGCACTGGTGAGTTTTTGGTCAGGGCCAGAAAGTTGGGTTGGGAAGTCTACGGAACTGAGTTGAGCGATTACGCTGCAACGTATGCTCGCGAACAGTGGAATCTGGATGTATTCATAGGCGAGATCGAAGATGTTCCCTTCCCTGATGGCTTTTTTGACGCCATCACGCTTTGGAATGTGTTTGAGCATTTGTTCGATCCGGCTACAAGCCTGGAAAAGATGCTCCGACTTTTAGCACCGGGCGGAATTATCGTTATGACAATCCCCAACCTCAATAGCCTGGATGTGAAATTGTTCGGTAAGACCTGGATAGGGTACGAAGTCCCGCGACATTTGCATCTTTTTCCCTCCCACACGTTGTCCGCGTTTCTGGAGCAAAAAGGCCTTGAGATTGTGGACAGCCGGTGCCTGTATGGCGGTTACCATGCTTTCTTTGCGAGTTGGCAGTTTTACTTGCAAGAGAAAGGAAAACCCAAGTTGCAAAAGCTTGCTGCTGCTCTGTCCGGATCGCGGTGGTTGAGACTCTTGAGTGCACCTTATTTCTTTGTTCTAGATCGAATGAGAGCAGGAACGGTTTTGACCGTTACTTGCCGAAAACGTGATCGTCTCAATGCTTAGCTTCTTGATCGATTTGAGAAAAAAATCTATACCTAAAGGCGAAAAGCGAGGCAAGCGGCCGCGTTTCAAGGAGTTGTGTTTGAACGTTGTGGTTATGCTATTCGGTGTCCTCATTTCTCTTCTAGTGGCCGAATTGCTGTCACGAATCTTCGTTCCTACTTATTTGGTCAAGCCGCATCCCAAGGGGCTCTATGTAAATGACCCCGATTTAGGATACGTTCTGGCCAAAAACTTTTATGCACGTCATCAACATTCCGACTACAACGCAACGATTCATACCAACTCCGATGGGTTTCGAGGTGGCGAGATCGGAGCCAAAGGCCTGGATACGTTTCGAATTTTGGTTCTGGGTGATTCAATTGCCTGGGGATATGGGGTCGAATTCGAAGCATCTTTTCCTAGACAACTGGAAAAGATACTCAACGAAAATCTAGATACGGATTTCGAGGTCATCAATGCTGCTGTTCCGGGTTATGGCACAGATCAAGAACTGGACTTGTTGAAAAAGTTTGGCCTGGATTGTCAGCCGGATCTCATCATCGTAGGGATGTTTGTCGAAAATGACGTATACGATAACCTGGTAGAAGGCGCTAAACATAGAACGGTTAGGGGTGGTTACCTTATCGATCGGTACAGATACGAAAGGAATAAAAAAGAAAACCCTCTGGTTGTTGTAACCTATTTCCTGTCAAAAAACAGTCGCCTTTACGTTTTTCTGAGATCATATTTCCGGAGCTTTATGGCCAACATAGGCAAGGTATCTACTGAATTTCACCCTGAATCTTTTCCAGGGTTTGCACAACCGGAATACTTGCCCATATTTGCTAAAGAGCATTCGCCTGAAGTGAAACGAGGGATGGCTGTAACGGAGCAACTCTTGAAAGAAATAGTGAATGTGGGAAAGGCGCATAATGCGAATAGTCTGGTAGTGCTGCTTCCGTCCAAAGTACAGGTTTATCCTGGCTTGTGGAAAGACGTTCAAAGGATCTACCACCTTGATGGTAATGCGTATTCGTTAACCGAGCCAAATGAGATTTTGCTTGATTTTGGTTTGCAGAACAATATCCCGTTTCTGGATTTGCTACCCGCTTTCCGCGAGGCCGATCCCGATGCGCCGTTGTACTTTCGCACGGATCTTCACCAAAGTGCGGCGGGGCAGGCATTAGCTGCACGAAAAGTGTACGAGGGGCTATTGGCGCAGGATTTGATTCCTCATTGATACACCATCCCGCCATTTCTCGAAGCCTCGTAATCTCGGTAGGTTTTGTGAAAGGGACGGAAAAATGAAGATATTGCTTGTCCAAATCATAAACCCTGATAGAACTCAAGATGCCATCATTCCCACCGGGCTGGGATACATAGCGGCTTATCTTCGCCAGGAGATGGATGGTGTAGAGATAAGAATCGAGCAACACAACCTGGAGCAAGTGGTAAAAACGTTCCAGCCTGACCTCATTGGCATTTCTAGCGTCACTCAAAACTACGAACGCGCCAAACAGTTTAGCGCCTGGTGCAAGACATACGATGAGAAAATCCCGACTGTCATTGGGGGTCATCATATCTCTGCCTTGCCTGGTTCCATGTCTGCGGATATGGATCTCGCTGTCATCGGCGAGGGTGAAATTACCATGCTGGAGATATGCAAAACCATTCAACGGTCAGGGATGGATTTTTCTGCTTTGCGCAAGATTGATGGCATCGCATATAAGGATGAAAGTGGCATACTGCACAGAGCGGATCCACGGACGCTCATCATAGATTTGGATGTGCTCCCTTTTCCGGCTCGCGATCTGATGCGCATTGTTCCAGGAGAGGCGGTGGGCATCATGTCTTCGCGGGGCTGCCCGTATCATTGCACTTTCTGCGCCTCCAGGTCCTTCTGGGGATCTGTACGCTTCCACAGTGCCGAGTATGTGGTCCGCGAGGTCAAAACTGTTTTGGAACAGCTTAGCCCCAGACACATCTACTTTTGGGACGATCTTTTTGCAGCACAGCGCAACAGGTTCAAGCGAATTGTGTCTTTGCTAAAGGAAAGCGGCATACCTGATCGAGTCCGGTTTTCATTGAATTGCCGCGCAAACTTGGTTGACCGGGAATTGGTACGTTTTATGAGTGAGCTGAATGTATTTGAGGTATCTCTGGGCCTGGAATCCTTTTCGCCCGATGTTTTATCTTACCTAAAAGACCACGTTACGGTGGAGGACAATTGGCGAGCCATAGAGCTTTTCAATCAGGCCAACATCCGGGTGATGGGTTTCTTTATTATTGGCTCACCGCACGAGACGCGCGAGGATATCTTGCAAACGCTGGACGCTCTCAAACAGGCGGATTTACACCGCGCCCAAGCATATATTCTGACACCGCTACCCGGCACCAGGGTGTGGGATTATGCTTATCAAAGGGGCTTGGTATCTGAGGAGATGGATTGGAGTAGGCTTTACATTGACGCGCCAAAAGACAAACACAATGGCATCGTGCTTTCTGAGGTCCTGGAACCGGCAGAGATCAGAGACTTGTTGAGTTTATTCCAGTCTGCGCGAAGACGCAAAGAACTCAAGATATTGGTGACCAAGGTCTTTTACTACGTAAAACAAGTTCTTATCGAACCCCGGACAGTCTGGGCGCTGGTAAAGAGAAGCTGGAGATTGCAAGTATACAAGATCAAGGATCACGTGAGCAGAGCACTTGCCAACAGCTAAAACATATCTTTCGCCACAACGATTGACAGCGTGACGAGATACGATGTGAGTGCGCTGTCGCTCCTTACATTCTACTGGTGGTAAGCATTTGGTAGAGCACAAGAACGTCAAGAGCAAGAAATTTACTTTGTCTTTGGTTTTGGTTATCCCTTCTTTACTTTTTCTAGGATACAGGGTATACGCAAGTTGGGATGAGCTAAACCCAAGTCAGTGGCGTCTGAATCCGTGGTATTTGGTCTCTGCTGCGCTGGCGTTATTGATTGCGTTTTTCCTAAATGCCAGTACCTGGAGTCTAGTGGTTCGCAGTCGTGGGGCAAGGTCTGGCTTCAAAAAAAATCTAGAGATTTTTTGCATAGCTAGCATTGCCAGACGCTTGCCCGGCGCGATCTGGCAGATTACAGGGCGAGTGTTACTCTATCAGCAGGAGGGCATCCCTGGGCAGGTTATCCTACAAGGCAGTGTGTGGGAAATCATCATACAGGTCTTGTCCGCACTTGCAGTGTTTGGTGTCTTTTTGCCCTGGTACGGCGCCGCTATACCACCTATCGTAAACTATATATGGCTTTTGTTGTTGCTACTACTCCCCTTTGCGATCAAACCATCTCTCCTGGATGGGGTATTTCGATCATTTTTCAGGAGAACAGACTCTCAGTTTGCCCTTGAGGGCCAGGTTGAAAGCAGAGATGTCCTCGTTTGGTTCTCAGTCTACTTCGCAAGCTGGATCAGCGGCGGACTCATCCTTTACTTTATTTCGCAAGCTTTCTATGTCGGTGTCAACCTATCTTTGCTACCTGTATTGTGTGGCTTTGTGGCTTTATCAGGAGTGGTCGGAATTTGTGTTTCCGCCATTCCCGGTGGATTGGGCCTCCGGGAAGTATCTCTTTCCGTTCTGCTGGCACATTATCTGCCCGGTCCGGTTGCAGTGAGCGCAGCAATTGTGTTCCGTCTTTGGATTCTTGTTGGGGAAGCAGTATATGCCTTGTTGGTTTTGCTGATGATGCGCTCTGGGTTTCCTAATCGCAGGCTCACGTGAGCACAAATGGGCAGCTAAGAGAAGAATGTGGTGGTTTTCTGCCTCAAATTTGAGAGTATAATACTAATGGGGTATTGAAAGTTCAGCGGACTGCTGGTATCATAGAGAGGTAATGTAACCCCTATATTAGTTTTTGCATCTCAAGATGAAAGGAGCTTTGGAAATGAAGATCAAAATCCTGGCAAGTATTTTATTGTTAGCCATGCTGACGAGTGGGTTGGCTTTTGCTCAAGGAGGCTCAACAACCACGAACATTCAGGTGCAGAACCTGTCGGATGAAACGGCCCATTGCGCTATTACCTACTATAATCAGGATGGCACAAGTGCCCTGAGCTACAGTTTTGACATCGCTGCTAGCAAAAGTTGGAGCAAGTACCAGGGCGCTGAAACGAGTCTCCCCGACGGATTCAATGGCTCGGTGGTGGTCTCTTGCGATCAGCCAGTCGCAGCTATCGTTAACCAGGCGACGAGTGGAGCGGAACAGAGGTCTAGTGCCTACAGCGGTGAATCAGCAGGTGCCACCGGCATGTCTGTTCCCATCGCGATGAGGCAATTCTACGGGTTTGATACCGAGATTTCGGTTCAGAACGCTAGTGGGGGCACCGTTGACGTTACTGTCGACTACTATGACGCAAATGGGAATTTGGTCACCGCGGCGCAAGAAACCTTGAGTGACTTGGCCGTGGGAGCCGTGCATCGTTTCAACCAAGCTGACAATGCTAACTTGGGAACAGGCTTCAATGGTTCTGCATCCGTTAGCGCTACGGGCAATGTCGTTGTGGTTATCAACCAGAATGGGGCTGACCAGCAGAACTCTTTTAACGGGTTCACCGCTGGTTCTGAAACCGTGTATATCCCCAGTGTTCTGGAGGATTTCTACGGTTTCGTGACGGCTGTCCAGGTTCAGAACGTGGGCAGCGCCCAGACCAGGGTTCGAGTCACCTACTCGGATGGGATCATACAAACTTCGGGTTATATCCAGCCCAATCAGTCAACCTTCTTCTATAGCTGGTTGGAAGGACATAGTGCGAACTTCAATGGTTCGGCCACGATCACCAGCTTGGACAGCCAGAATTTGGTCGCAGTGGTCAATATCTCTGATGGTGCCCAGTCCTCTGCTTACAATGGCTTCGCGGGCGGATCGACTCAATTTGTCTTGCCTAGCGTTCTGAGGAACTTCTACGACTATAGTTCCTCTGTCCAGCTCCAGAACGTGAGTGGTGGGGCAGTTGATTGTGACGTAACTTATGATGATGCCGCTGTAGCAGCGCCAGTGGGATCGCTGATTGGCATCCCAGATGGTGAGTCTGTGTTGATACCGAATCGAAACGAAGCCCATGGAGATAACTACCAAGGTTCAGCCACATTGGTTTGTACGGGGGCTGTGGTCGCTATCGTAAACCAAGGGCCCAACCCTGAACTAACCCAATATCAGGGCTATGATGCCTCTGTGGCGTACAACGGTATGACTCCATAGTGGCGTGTGGCTGGTCCAAATTGGGAATGTCTCCGGAGGAGGCAAGCACCTTGCCTCCTCCGTGCTTGTTTGACTGGTTCTTGAGGAGTATGCTGGTGACCAGACGATTTGTAGTGGAGGGAGCTTTAATCCTGGTATGCTTGGCTTGGCTGGTCGGATGTAGTACATCACCTACTTCCTCTCTGCCCACCGCCACTATGTCCCCAATTTCAGCATCCGAATCTTCGCCGTTGGCAGTCCCTGTCACTCGACAGGATCCAGCCACGCCAGTGCCTACTCCCACATTAGTGTCTCCACCTGGAGTTCCAGACGACGTTGTCTATTATGCGGGTGTGGCCAGATATCTGATTCCCAGATTGCCTACAGAACATGTTCTTGAGCAATGGAACAAGCTGATCCCACCAATGAACGACATGCGGACTTTGCATGAGGAATTTGCTACGAGTATGGAACGATTCATCCAAGCACATCAGGCATTCAATGATGCTGCATTCGGGCGGTCAGAAACGCCTCTCGAAAAAGCCAGTGACGACCTCGATCTGGCATTGCAGAGCCATTTGCAAGCCCAAGAAAACTTTGAGCACCAACTTGATCAGTTTATGCGCTCAAACTACGATGTATCGTTGGACGAGATACCTGAAATCATTGTGTCGCTTCAACCTTGATTTGATGTGTTAGAATTCGCCTCAATATGCGTCTCCCTATACGGATTCCGTGCCTCAGCAAAGCCCAAACCATTCCCTCTGCACTGGTCGTTCCCAGCATATCGCGTCGAGACAGTAATTGTATATAACGGGAGCACCAATGACTCGGCAAAATGGCCTGGCAGTATGTCTCGGAGTCGATATCATTATCCCTGGAACGCGCCGTCGCTGCGAACCCAAACACATTGGATCTGGCGTTTCTACTTGCTGGGCAAAAGGGTAGTGTTCCTGAGATTGCCTCTGCCTCCCTTCCCACACATCTACGGATTGGATACTCTCTCAGTATGAAGGCCCTGGATGCAGCCGAAAACCTCAGGACCGTGTAGGGATCGTTTGTGCCAAAGAGTATCCTCACGTCCACATGCGTTGCGGCAAGAAGAGAATGAGCGTCTGGTGGGCGTAACAACGTAGGCAGCAGAAGGTGTGTTCTGCGGTATTTGTGGTGGTGGAAATTGCCCAAGAACATCCACCGCTGTCATGCTGATAGACTCGCCATGTGCAAGAGTAGTTTGGAGATACAGGAGGTCCTGGTATGACAACAGAGAGAAAACGGGGCGGTTTCCTAGTCCGTTTGGGAATATTGGGAGAGTTGTTGCGCTTTCTCTGGAAACGGAAGCTGTGGTGGCTGATCCCGATGATCGTGCTGCTGGTGCTATTTGCTGTGCTGCTCGTCTTTGCACAGGGCTCGGCAGTCGCACCGTTCATCTACACACTGTTTTAGCGAACTATGAATCGCGAATTCAGGAAGGTGACTCGAGTTTTGCGATCAGTTGACAGCCAACTGGCTTTGGTGCATAATTGGGCCAGACTCCTGGTGGTCCTCCCCATCTCAGCGCGACATTGAGGTGACAAGGTCACTTTGCGACTTGGATGTTGGCCCAAAAGGGGCACCAATTTAGCTGTTGGTGCCTGACTTTAGTCCAGTAGCCAATGGCTTTTGACCGAGTCAGGCTCGGTGATCCGGCTTAGAGGGACAGAAGCTTGCGAGAGCAGCGAATTCGCACTATCGGGAGCAGTGTAGCGACTGAGAGGGCTGGTTCCCTTGCGGGCGAGGGCATGTTGTGTTTCACTCGTTGGTCACAGAGTTGCCGCCCTGCTCCTTTTGGCCACTGACCATCGCAAAAGCCGAGGAAGGTGAATGAGAGATGGAGTTCTTGAGGGGACTGGCGTTAGTGCTGCTGACGCTGGTCGGGTATTCCGCTGGGGCAGCGATCGCCGGCAAAGAGAGAAAAGTGACGCCCCAACTGCTTGACATCGCCGGGGTAGTGGCCTTGTGGTGCGTGGCTCTGGCGACACGCGGGTGGCTGGGCAAGTGGCTGGTGATTGGTGTATGGGCTATTATCGGACTGACAGTGGGGGCTGTGGGGGCCGCACTGCGACGAGGGCACTATCCATCTGAGAAGGAAGAAACGATAGTGACCAACGTCCGTGGGCTGAAGCGGCTATGGGAAGACTGGAAGACTTTGGGCTTACAGATGGGCAACTACCAGAGCCGCGTGCTGTTGGCCTTGTTCTACTTTCTAGTAGTTACACCCTTTGGAATTGCGGTGCGGTTGTTCAGTGACCCGCTGCGGATGAAAGCGCGCCGGACCGAGAGTGCGTGGGTGGCACGGGAGAAATCGGGCACAGACTTTGAGTCAGCAAGGAGTCAGTTCTGATGTACATTTTGGGCGTCTCTTGCTTCTACCACGATTCGGCTGCCGCCTTGATTCAGAACGGCATGATCGTTGCCGCTGCAGAGGAGGAGCGTTTCAGCCGCAAAAAGCACGACAACGGCTTTCCTCGCCGGGCGATTGATTTCTGCTTGCACAAAGCAGGCATCACCGGCGGTGACCTGGATTGCGTAGTCTTTTATGAGAAGCCACTGGTCAAGTTTGAGCGCGTCCTGATGAGCGCCATGAGCACCGTCCCACGATCGTGGCGGGTCTTTGGCGAGGCGATGATCAACTACTTTGATGAAAAGCTGTGGATCAAAAGCATCTTGATGCGCGAGACCGGCGTGCCAGCGGAAAAGGTATTTTTTACCGATCATCACATCTCACACGCGGCCAGTGCGATGTTTGCCTCTCCCTTTGACCAGGCGGCTATCGTCACCGTGGATGGCGTGGGCGAGTGGACGACGGCATCCATCGGCAAAGGGACGGCGCAGTGGGATGGACAAGGGGAGAACTCGATCGAGTTATGGGAGGAGTTGCGCTTCCCGAATTCTGTGGGGTTGTTGTACTCGGCTTTCACCGCCTATCTGGGCTTCCGGGTGAACAATGGGGAGTACAAGGTGATGGGCATGGCGCCCTATGGAGAGCCCCGTTACGTGGACAAGGTATACCAGGTCGTGGACGTGGCGCAAGATGGGAGCATCGAAATCAACCTGGGCTACTTCTCGTACCACTATTCGGCTACAGAGACCTACAACGCCAAGTTTATAGAGCTCTTTGGGCCTCCACGCGTTCCCGAAAGCGAATTCTTTACGCTGACCACCCATCCTGCCAGGGAGCACCCAGACTGGAATGACCAAGCGGTGGCTGAGAACCAGCGCTTTGCCGACATCGCGGCCAGCATTCAGACCGTGACTGAGGAGATCATTCTCAAGATGGTCAACACAGCGCACAAAAAGACCAGACTGGACAAGCTGGTGATGGCTGGCGGCGTGGCGCTGAACAGTGTGGCCAACGGCCGGGTGATGCGCGAATCGGCATTCAAGGACATCTTTATCCAGCCAGCCGCCGGTGACTCGGGCGGGGCGTTAGGCGCGGCGCTCTACATCTACCACGTTGTGCTGGAACAACCGCGCAGATTTGTGCAGGAGCACAACTACTGGGGCGCAGAGTATAGTGAGGCACAGATGGAGCAGGAAATCCAAAAGCGGGGATTTCCGTATGAGCACATTGATGATACGGAGCGATTGTTGGACCGCGTACTGGACACGGTGCTGTCCGGCCGGGTGATTGGCTGGTTTCAGGGGCGTTTTGAGTGGGGCCCCCGGGCATTAGGCAACCGCAGCATCCTGGCCGACCCGCGTCGGGCAGAGATGAAGGACATTGTCAACACCAAGATCAAATTCCGCGAACCGTTCCGTCCTTTTGCACCAGCGATCTTGGAGGCAGTAGCGGCGGACTACTTCACTATGCCGGATCTGGACAGTCAGTACCCGCCACGTTTTATGCTAGCGGTTTCGCCTTTCAAGGAGGACAAGCAGGACAAGGTACAAGCTGTTTGCCACACCGGGGGCACGGGACGGATGCAAACAGTGCGTCGTGAGTGGAATCCGGTTTACTACCGCATCATTGAGAAGTTCGGCGAAGCGACGGGCATCCCAGTGTTACTTAACACGAGCTTCAACCTGCGGGGAGAGCCAATTGTGAACTCGCCGGAGGACGCCCTCAAGACCTTTGGCAACAGTGGTATTGACCAACTGGTAATGGGGCCTTTCCTGGTGAGCAAGCCGGACTGAAACACAGCTCTGTACGGGGTATGGCTACCTGGAGGGAATCTGTCATCGAGTGGCTCGATTGGATCTAGCGATGCATGACAGGTATCCTGTTTTCTAATCACCCTCTAGCCAAAAAGCGCTTGATAAAGCGCTTTTTTGGTGTTGTGATAGGCTCGTTACCTTGACTTGACCTGTCAATGACATAGTCCGTTCGTGTAAAGGAGTCAACCATGTCCAATAACACCTACGCCATCCCCCCACGGCGGCGCTCTGGTGGACCGCGTTCTACGCGGCACACACCATCTGTGGAGCACTCCTTACCGCTCTGAGAGGGTGACTTCAACTTCTCGCCCGGCGCCTGCACAATGGCAGCCGGGATGCCGATGATAGCTG
>CAYNKW010000007.1:39301-41504 GCA_964397845.1 uncultured Anaerolineae bacterium | reverse complement strand
ACCCAGGGCTGAACTACCGGATTTGGCAATCCGGCAGGAGCCTGAGTAGTTACCGATTGAGACATATTATAGATGAAGCGTGTCCTGGCGTCAAACACGCAAAGCCGCCGACCAGGCCGGACCGGCGGCGAGTGAGGGCAGGAAAATCATGGTGCTATGGCGGTACAGGGGGCACTGGCTCAATAGTGGAGCGGGTAAAGATGGGCAGCGCATCGCCGTTCTGGTCGGTGAACCAGACGGTGACGTCGTTGTTCACTGACACCCACAGACTGATGCACCGCACAGCCCACGTGACTTGCTGCTCGTCGCTCGTCACCAAAAAGGCAGAGGATTCCTCTGCATCGTTTCCCGAGATGTCGGAGGAGGACACACTATGCACCGTGATGGGTGTGGTGATGGTGATGGCAGCCAGGGAGTCGAAGTCAAAATTGTGTTGGTTGAAAGTCAGCATCGAGGGTGAGACGAAGGGATAGAGTTGTGGCGGATCAGTTAGAGGCATCAGGTAAGTCCAGGCATAGGCAAAAATGCGTGTGCCTTGGGGCGCGATGTTCTCGGTGGACGACGTGCTGAGGACCACGTTGTAGTAGTTGCCGTCGTCTCCGGGGCCACCGACCACGGAGAGCTTGAAAACGTACTTGTTGCCGACGTGCTCTCCTTCGCCCGGCGCGAAGGACCATAACGTGACCCAGGTTCTATCCAGCGCCGCATCCTGAGTGAACGTATGGCTGGGGGTGATCAGTGTACCGGTAGTGATGCCGGGATCAGTTGTCGAAATGAACGTGGCCTGCCGGGCGTCAGAATAGGTGTAGGCACCGCTGCCGCCGTAGAGGCTAAAGGTTGTGGATGTGTCCCAGATGGATTCTGGGCACCCAGTAGCTGGGCGACACAGTTCATCAAAGGTGTCACCCACGTCCGGGTCGTAGACGCGCACGTATAGCGTCGTGGCAAGGGTGTCGGGCACTTCCAGGAAGATGACTTGCACCGAATCGTTATCGCCGTTTTGGGTCGAGGTAATGGCCCTGCCAAACGTCACGGGGAAGGATGTCTCCAGCGTTGAGGTATATTCGGCGTTCTGGACGATGAAGGCGTTGTTGAGCACGCCAGTGGGCGCCAGCGGCCCGGGGTTGGTGACGTACAGGTTGTAAGTGCCAGCGGCGATGCCGGCAGGCACGGTGGCGGTGAGCGTCGTACCGTCGGTGGATGTCATCACGTCCTGCAAAGCTACAACGCCGAGCCGGGCGCCGGGCGTGTCAAAGAAATCGGCGACGGTGATGGTCACAGCCGTCGTCCCGGTGTTCACGCCTGTGCTGGGCAGAATGTCAGTGACCGAAGGTGCGGGGTAGGCCACCGTGAACGGGTTGCTGGCCCCCATCACCATCGGGGAGATGGAGGCTGTGATGACGTCTCCGGTTCTGACCTGAGAGACGCTGACGTTGCCGTTCCAGGTGCCCGACGTAAAGCCTCCCGAGGTCGCCGGAGTCAGCGTGCCGGTCGTGTCGCCCAGGCCGACAGTGCCGGCATAGGACGAGACCACGTTGTCGTAGGCGTCGCAGGCAGTGATCGCGATGGAAAATAGCACGGTGTAGGTTTGGGGGCTGCTGATCGGGTCAAACCCAAAGTGGTCCAGTGCACCGTGGCTGACGTCAAAGCTGTTGCTGACACCTGACCGGCCGCCGGACGTGGCGTTCACGGTGACGCCGGTCTGGGCTCGGGTGATGCTCAGGTTGCCCGTCCAGATGCCGGCCGCAAAGTTGCCGGTGACGTTGGGGCTGATAGTGCCCGTAGAGTCGAACAGGGCTGCTGTGCCGGTGAAATCGACCACGAGGTTATTGTAGCGGTCGTGGGCGGTGAGGGTCACGGCAAAGGGAACCCCCACTGTCTGGTCGCTGATGGTGTCGAAGGTAAAGTGGTCAAGTTCTGGAGTCAACGTGAAACCACCGGTCAGTGTGCCGGACAGACCGTTGGGGTTGGTGACAACGACGTCCCACCGGCCGGGCGCGGCGCCGGCCAGGTCGAACTGGCAGGTAATCTGGCTGGCGCTCACCGTGACATTGCTGGCCCCGATGTCAGTGTAGCCCGCCCTGCGGAGAAGAACCGTAGCCCCACTCTGAAAGTTGGCCCCGCTCACGGCGGTCAACACAATGCTTTCGTTGCCGCCGCTATTGGGCGTGATGCCAGACACGCTGGGGGCCGGCGGCGTGAG
>CAYNKW010000007.1:0-39201 GCA_964397845.1 uncultured Anaerolineae bacterium | reverse complement strand
CGTTGCCGCCGCTATTGGGCGTGATGCCAGACACGCTGGGGGCCGGCGGCGTGAGTGTGTCTGTCGGTGTGTTTGTCGGCGTTGGAGTTGGCGTCGAGGTGTGGGTGGGCGTGGCTGTAGAGGTTGGCGTGGGGGTAGGGGTCGAAGTGGGGGTGACAGTCGCCGTCGTGGTGGGTGTAGCGGTCAGTGTAGGCGTATTTGTTCTCTCCTGCGTCGGTGTGGATGTCACAGTCTCTGTCAGCGGGGGCACGGGCGTCGGCGTGGGAGAGGACGTGGCGGTGGGCGGCACCGGCGTCGCTGTAAAGGTGGATGTTGGCGAGGACAGCAGCGTTGGTGTGGCTGGCTCCGGCGTGAAGGTGGCCGTGACAAAAACGATGTGCGTAGCCCTCCTATTGATGATGTCCAGGCGGGTGGCATACTCTACGTTGGTGGCCCTAACGCGAAATATCTCGTATTGAATCTCCTGGTTGCGGATGGAGAGCAGGACAACGACCAGAAGGACCAGATTGAAAAGCAGGATCAACAGGATGAAACGCCCACGCGTGTCAAGCGTGAGGCGTCGGCCTATCAAAGATCCACTTGGCTGTGAGGATTGCTGACTAATCATGTCCGGTCAACCGCTCTAAGGTCGGCAGCGCGCGGTAGTTGTCCTATTGTGCTTCAGGGCTAAAATCGGCCGGGAACTTGTCCAGGTTGGCCCGGGCGCCCAGTTCAGAAAAGATATCCCAGGCGCGCTGAAAGTATTCCTGGGCCTTGTTCCGATCCTGAGGTGAGATGTTGCCTTGGCGGGACATCGTGCCCATTTCAAAGGCAGCACGCCCCTGGTTGTACCGATCCCCCAGTTCTTCGAAGCTGCTCAGGGCCTGCTGGTAGAATGTTTCTGCTTTTTCCCACTGTTCTTGACCGGCTGCAATCATGCCCTGCACCAGGGTCGCATGGGCAAGTCCTGATTTGGTGTTGGCCTGGTTGGCTAGTTTCGTAGCAGTGGCGATCTCTTCTTTGGCCTGATCCAGCTTTTCTACGCGCACGTATAACTCACCCAGGTATGCTTTGATGGCTGCCATCCGAGCAGTGAAGCCAACACCTTTGCCGGCAATGGCCCAGGACTTTTGGAACAGTTTCTCCGCTCGGGCATAGGCCTTGCGCTCCATGTTGATCAATGCCAGGCCGAGGTTGACCACAGAGAGGGAGCCGGGGCTGCCCATGCCGGTCATGGAGGCCAGGCTGCGTTGATAACACTCGTCCGCTTTTGCCCAGTGCCCCTGGTGGCGGTAGATGTCCCCCAGCACACTGAACACGCGGGAAGTTGCCCGTCGCAGGCCGGCCTGTTCGGCCAGATTCAGACTCTCTTGCAGGTTGGCGATGGCCTTGTCCCACTCCCCCAACCGGTAACGAGTTTCTCCCAGGCTCTCATAGATGATAGAGAGCGAAGAGATGTCGCCGCACTCGCCAGCCAGCGTCCGGCCCTGTTCGAGATAGTCGAGCGCTTTATTGTACTCGCCCATGAGTTGGGCCTGCCAGCCCAGGTTCTGATACAGTTTGGCTTGCGTCGGCAGGTTCCCCGTTTCCTGGCTGATCTCCAGGCTGCGAAGCCAGTGCCCTTCGGCCAGTTTGTTCTCGCCCTGGCGGAAGTAGCGGATGCCAGCGAAATAGAGCAAGCGAGCCACCTCTTCAGGATCCAGGAGTCGCTCGCCTAACTCGAAAGCCTTCTCAGTCCACTCCTGAGCCTCCTCCAGTTTGCCTTGATGCCAGTATACGCGGGCAATCTCGTTGTAAATGCGAGCAACTTCCTTATGCTCTGTGCCTTCCAGATAGGTGAGGCCAAGCTGGAATTGATGCATCGCTTGATCGTAGTCCCCCCGCTCTACCAGAATCTGTCCGATCTTGCGGCTCAGCTCTGCAATCTTGATATGCTCGTTAGAAACTTGCCCTAGCTCCATGCTATCCTCCTTGGTCAAAGTCACTATATTGGCAGTTGATCTGCCTGCAGTCCCCTTCCCCCGTGAACCTTGACACTGCTGGCGCTGTCTGGGGTGTGGGAGCTTCGGATGCCTCGTCGTATTGCTAAGGTCCAGTGGGATTAAGCTGTGGTGTGAGCCCAGGTGTCACCACGACGGTGACCGTCACTGGCTCGATCACTTCCTGGGTGATCAGTAACTCCTCGTAAACTATGCGTGTCTCGACAAGCAACTCGTATTCTTTTGCCAGTTCCCGTTGTTGCATAGATAGAAGCAAAGTTGTGACGAGCAGGATGTTAAACACCAGGATCAACAAAATGAACCGCCACTGACCTTGCCGGGCGATGCCCTCGGGTCGTTCGATGTCTACTTGAAAGCCGCGTGAGCGATTCATATAGCCCTGCCTTACCTCCCAAGTACTTGTCCATTAATAACTTTGCTTTGTGGCACCGGTTAAGCCCTGTACTGTCCAGCCCTGGTCCTTTGGCACTTAGTCCTGTACGGCCTAAGTACAGGGCCCAGGGACAAAGGGTACAGGATAGTGCGCAGAATGGCGACAGAGATGCAAAGTTGTTTTTGGACAAGTGCTAAGCGTCATGGGTATCTAGCCTTGCCTGAGCATCTGTGGTCCTTCATCCGGAGGAATCATCTCTGTCTCGGCTTCGTAAAAGCGCACCTGATTCCTGCCCATGCTCTTGGCCAGGTAGGCAGCCCGGTCGGCCTTCTTGATGAGTGTGGATACGTCAACGCCATCGGCGGGAAAGAGGACCATGCCAATGCTGATGGTGAAACGCACTTTGTCTCCTTCCTCGGTGACAAAGGTATTGGCTTCCACGACGCTTCGGATGCCTTCGGCCACCGATCGCGCCTCCGTGCTGTCGGCTCTGGACAGGAGAATAAGAAACTCTTCGCCGCCGTAACGGGCGACCATGTCTGTTTCGCCCACGGCGTGGGTCAGGATCTGAGCTACGGCAATCAGGGCTCGGTCACCGGCCTGGTGGCCGTAGGTATTGTTGATGACCCGAAAGTCGTCAATGTCGGCCAGCATCAAGGCGGAAGAGCGGCCGTCTTGCTGGCCACGGGCCAGTTCGCGCTGGGCGCGTTCTCGAAAGGTCTTGGGATGCATCAATTGTGTCTTGGGATCAATCTCTGCCCGCCGCAAGGTCTGCTCGTACAACTGGGCGTTGCGGAGCACCGCTGCTGCCTGGACGGCCAGGATGCCAATGAGGCGCAAGTTCTCTGCGTTAAAGTTCTTGCGATGCCGAACGAGGACCAGCAGACCCACAATGAGATGCTCGGCCATGAGAGGCATGATCAGGAAAGCTGTCCGTTCTGGCCAATCATCGTCGCTGCCGGTCAGCGAGTTCATGGGCGAGATGTCATTGACAATGCGGCCTTTTCCGCTGCTGATGGCCTGGCGCAGCAACCCTTTCCCAGACGTAACGGGCAAGAGTTCCCGGTCTGAACTGCTGTAAGCGAGCAAATATTCATTGGCCGCCTCGTTGAGGCTAAAGACCAGGCACTCGTCGAAGACAAGAAGCCGTTCCAAGCTGTGGGCAATGCCCCGGGTGACTGTTTCTACAGTTTCTTCCTGCGTGATAGCCGCCAGAAAGTCCTGGGTGATGTTGTAGAGAAGCTTGATTTCGCCGTGGGTGGTGTCAATGTTGATATAGAATCGGAAAGCGGCCAGCACAGCCAGGATTGGCAGAAGCATGATAAACAGCGCACTTGTGCTAAAATCACGCAAAGAGTAAATGTAATAGGCCAGCAGCGGAAGCGGCATCAGCAAGAACGCGACCAGGAGATCGGTGCGCGGCAACTTGACTTCTTCGGCCGTCAGCATGATCCAGTTTCGAATGCCGACGATCACCTGGGACAGTACGGCATAACTCAGGACGTAGGCGGCCAGAGCAGGGACATGAATAGATTGTATCACTCCCCAGAACGGCGCCGTTTCGCCGATCAGGACAAACAGGCTGCCTGCTGCCACACTGACCAGACCGTAATGGCTCACATAAAAGACGCCTCGTGCAAGCGTTTGCTCTTTTCTCCTTAGCATCAGCACACTGTAGCCAACCAGAGAGCCAACCACAATGACTTCTGTGGCCTGCACCGCCCGTTGCCAGGCAGTTATCTTGTCATCGGCCGGCACCAGCAAGGCCAACAAGACCACGACGAAACTGGTCGTAAAGCTGGCACCGCCAGGTAACCGGGTGATCATCAGTTCGGTCAACCCGGCCAACCCGGCCAACAGCCCTGCTAATGGCGTGAGGATCAACCCGTGCTGGCGGATCAAGAACGCTACCGCAATCACCCCAAGGGTGGTGGTGGTGCCGGGATAGATTGCCTGGAGGAAGCGTTTGGGCTTCATGTTATTATTATAACCCGGTTGTTGGATCGCCAGCGTGAAGAAAGCATAACAAATGCGTTAAGGTTTCGTCGCCAGAACGACGCGCCGGTGACTAAAGTATCTCGGCCAGCCTTGCTCTATGATACTTTAAGAAGCGCGAAGTGTCAAGAGGCACCGATCAAGCGAACAGGCTACTTGTGGGGAGACTAGGCTGCCTTCGACGTTTCGAGACGTTTCTCCAATTCGGCCAAACGCTCCATCAGCAAGTTGTTAATCTCGCGCAGAACCCGGTTGCCTTTTTCTTGTTGGGTGACTGTCTGCTGAATCTGAGCGAAACGTTGTGCATTGTGCAAGGCAATGGATAACTGCTGGGCAATGGCTGTGAGCCAACCCCGTTCTGAAGGTGAGAAGTGATGAACATCGGTCCGGGCAATGGCCAGTAGACCCAAACGACGTTCTTCGACCTGCAAGGGGAAACCTGCAAAAGCGCGCAACGACTCCAATTCCCAGGCAATGGGTACCTCCTCAGCGGCCTGGTTCAGGTCGGACAGGAAGATTGGCTGGTCGGAGGTCATGACCTGACCATAAAGTCCCTTATCGGTGGTCAAGCGGCTCATGTGCCGTGCGAAACCCTCCGACAGGCCGTGATGGGCGCGCATAACCAGTTCTTCCCTCTCGCTCTCTCCGAGGCCTTCTAGCACCATCACCCAGCAGGCATCCATGTGCGTCATGCGGGCGATCTCTTGCGTGGCTGTCTCCATCAGTTTGTCGGCATCCAGTTTGGGGAAGAACAGTTGGGTCAATGCGAGCAAGCCTATCAGTTCCTTACTACGATGACGTGCTTCCTCTTCCACGACCGCCGGCTGACCTTCTCCGGCCTCGCCCGCTGCTTCCGTCTGACCAGCCTGTGCCATGGTCAGGGCCGGTGACTCTTCTTCCCCTCTCTCTCGGAGGGCCACCAGTTCCAGGGCCAGGCGACGGATATCGTCGTGGAGTTTCTGGCGCTCCACGGCCTGGCCCAGTTGTTGGCCCACAGCAGCGAGTAGTTCTGCATCGCCGGCTTGCAGGCAACCGCTCTGGCGTGCCATGATGACCATCGCACCCACGCTTTGCTCCTGAATTTGCAGGGGAACGCCGATCACCACCCTCGCTCCGGCAGCCTTCAAATGCCCCATCAGACCATCGCCTGGCTGCAAAGAGGGATCATCGAGGTAGACGAATTCGCCAGACATTAACCGGGCCAGGAGATCGTCCTGTTCCCATTCTGCCCGGCTCCACGGACGCGCCAGGCTTTCAGGCAAACCTTCCTGGACAGCTAACGCCAGGCTGCCTGCCGGCTCGTCCAGGATCCAGATGCCGCCCCCTTCAAACTCGTCCAATATGTAGTGCAGGGTTTCTCGCAGGATGTCCTGCACGTCTGGGCGATAGCAGGCCGCGCCTATGACGTTGGTGATCGCCGCCAGGGCGTTCTCGCGACGGCGCAGTTGATGTTTGGTCTCGTCCAGGGCCTGGGCCAGGCGTTCCATCTCGGCCTGTGCTTCCTCGGCGATTTCGGGCGAGGGGGCGGTAGGCTGGCGGAACCACGTTTCTGCAGCCTCCCATATCTCGGTTCGCAAACGGGCGTTCTCAATGGCGACGCCAACCTGTTGGCCCATCACCCCCAACCAGCGAGCGTCTCTGGTCGTCAGTCTCCCTGCATGGCGGGTGGCCACCAGCAGTCCGCCCAGGAGCTTGCCGCCGGCTTGCAACGGCACGCCGATCGTCGAGATGAACCCTTCCTGGGAAAGCAGGGCCAGCAGTTCCGGCGGCGCATCGCTGTGGGCCACGTCCTGTACCAATAACACTTTGCCAGAGAGCAGAAAGGTCATGAACGTACCCACATCCAGGCGCCGACCCGACAGAGCGGCGACGAACGAGTCCGACAGTCGTTTCTGAGCGGCCAGGCGGAGCGGTTTGCTCTCGTCTTCGACGACGAGAACAGCACCGGCTTCGGCAGCCATCATGGCGAGGGCCTGATCCAGGGCGTTGGTCAAGATGAAATCCAGGTCCGGGGAGCGGCCAACGGCCTCGGCCAGCTCGCTGAGGGCTTTTAACCCTCGCTCGCGCCGCTGCACTTCGCTGCCAGCCTCGCGCAACATCGCGCGGCGTTTGACCAGTTCTTCCCGGCTTGTCTCCAGGAGGTTGTCAATCTCGCGCAGGGCCGTGCGCGCCTGGTCCATGGCCTTGCCCAAGTCCATGGCCTGGGTGGCTGCTTGGGTGATTTCATCCAGGGCCTTCAGGTCAAAGGCCTGGCGAGGCATCAGGCGACGCTGTGCCAGCAGAAGGTAACGCTCGTAGGCGCGCTCGACGATCAAGGGCAGAAGGGCGGGATATGTGCGACTTTGCACCAGGACCTCGCTGACGCCCTGGCGCAAGGCGTCGGTGATCAGGTCTTCATCGCCGCTCTCAAAGATCATAATGACCTGCACCAGCGGATCCAGTTGCCGGGCCAGGCGAAGCAATCGCCAGCGGGTCTCTTTGAACAGCCCCAGGTCGAGCACGATCTGGTATTGACCACTCTGCAGTTCTCGCCGTGCGGCGTCGAATGAGGCGGTGGATTTCAGCTCTGCCTCGTCTCCAAAAGCAAGCTGAAGGGCATTGAGGTTCTCTGCCTGTGCCTGGGTGTCACCGCCTACCAGGAGAATGTTCATAGCTTCCCAAGTATAACATAGATAGGAATTCGGTGCAATCTGGCCTTGCCTTTCTAATAGCTTGGTTGTATAATCATCCCGTTCATCCACACAGGAGTCAATCCTTTATCAAATATCAGAGCTACCGCGCGTCCGAAGCATTGTTGGCCGAGAGGCTGGCCCTTGGCTCATTGGTATCCACCAAAAGTTGGCCATTTACTTTGCTGGAAAGCTGGGCATGGAAGAGGCCGGCACTACAGGGCGCAAAGTCTATTTGCAGGTGTACCCGGTGTGTTGAGAGGAGAGGAGTGAGAGAGAAGAAGAAAGAAAGACTCCTGGACTGGCTCCTGTTGGTGGCAGTGCTGTCTGTGGCCGGTTTTCTTCGTCTCTACAGACTGGAGTCGCTGCCGCCCGGCCCTCATTACGACGAGGCGGCCAATGGCATCCTGGCCAGCGAGATTGCCTCGGCCGTGTCCCTTCCTCTGTTTATCCCTGCTTACACTGGCAAGGAGGTGCTCTACTTCTACCTGGCAGCCGGTGTGATGAAGGTTCTGGGCGCCAGCCTGCTGAGTCTGCGCCTGACCTCGGCGCTCGTCGGTGTCGCCACTGTGGGATTGACCTACTGGCTGGCCCTGGAATTGTTCTCCGAAGAGGACGATCTGATGCGCCGGGGCGTGGCTTTGATGGCGGCAGCGTTGATGGCTGTCAGTTTCTGGCACGTGGTCATCAGCCGCTATGGCTTCCGTGCTATCACCCAGCCCTTGGCTCAGGCACTGGTGTTGCTCTTTCTCTGGCGGGGTTTGCGGCGAGGCGGCTGGTGGAACATGACCCTGGCCGGTTTCTTTTGTGGCGCAACGGCCTACACCTACCTGGCCAGCCGGATTGTGCCGCTGGCCTTGCTGTTGCCGGTGCTGGGCGTGTGGTTTGCCGGCCGGTTAGAGCGTCGCCACCTGGCAGAGCAAATATTGATCTTTGTTTTGGTGGCGGCCGTCGTCTCTGCACCGTTGGGCCTGTTCTTCTGGCGTCACCCGGAGACGTTTGGCACGCGCATGAGCCAGGTGTCATTACTCAACCCAGAGTTGAACCAGGGCGATCCCTGGGGCACGCTCTGGCGTTCCGTGGGCGCGGCGTTCGGCATGTTCACCGTACGCGGCGATCCCCTATGGCGCTTTGGCATTGTGGGTCGTCCAGTCTTTGACCCGGTGGTAGGGTTCTTTTTGTACCTGGGTGTTCTCTTTGCCCTCTATCGCGTGGTGCGAGGGCCGCGCTCGACCGACCGGGTCCTCTTCCTCTCTCTGTTACTTTGGATCCCCTTGCTGTTGCTGCCCAGCATCCTGGGCGTGAAGGAGGTGCCGAACAGCCTGCGGGCCATAGGTGTGATGCCGGTGCTGTTCTACTTTCCGGCTCTAGGGGTAAGCGTGGCGCTACGGGGTCTGGCTTCTCTTTTCGCTCGTCTGCAGTGGCTAACCTCATCGTCTGCTGTGGCTGTGCTCAGTGGGTTGTTGCTGCTCGAAGGAGGTGTCATCACCGGGCGGGATTACTTGTGTGTCTGGGGGACGCATCCCCAACCCTACTATGACAACGACAACGACCTGGCCGACGCCGCTCGCACCCTGAACCGGTTGGACCTGCGTGAGCGGGAGATCTTTGTCTCCTCCATTCACTATCGCCACCCGACGATGGCTTTCATGGCGCACAGTTATGCCCGGATGCGTTGGCTGGTGGGCGAGCAGGTCATGGTCCTTCCGCCGGGCGATGGCCCCGGCGCAGTGTACGTCTTTCCCCGGTCGGCGCTGCCCCAAGAGTCGCTCTTGGCTCTACTGGGCACGGTCGCGGACACCGAATGTCACATGGGACCGGACGGGGATGTCTCTTACCTGATCTATCGCCTGCCGGCTGGTGCTTCGCCTGCCATCTCGCCGCAATACCCTATGAGCGCCGATTTCGGCCATCGGATTGAGTTGTTGGGCTATGACCTGTCGCCGGCCGATGCCGGGGGGACACTGGCGGTTACGCTCTACTGGCGCGTCCTGGCCCCGGCTGAGGTGGGAGACTATGTGATTTTTGCCCACCTTCAGGACGCCTGGGGCTTTCGCTGGAGCAGTTCCAATGCCTCCGACTATCCCTCGGCCGAGTGGGCCCCCGGCCAAATCATCGTTCAGCAACGTGACGTAGCGCTGCCGGCCGTGGCGCCACCCGGCGACTATGCGCTGGTCATGGGCTTTTACTCGCAGGAACGGGATGCCCGCCTGCCTCGCTTCGACGCGCAGGGGCGAGGGGCGGGCACGACCGTCACGCTCGATCCGGTGGCTATTGGAGCAGCGCCGTCACCACTGCTCGTAGAGCGCTTGACCATCCAGCAGCCTGTGTCAGCCGATTTTGGCCCGCTGCGGCTGCTCGGCTTTGAACGCGATCGGACGTTGGTGCGCCAGGGGGAGATCTTCTATCTGGGGTTGTTCTGGCAGGCAGAGCGTCCCCTGGCTGACCTGAATGTATCTCTGGGTCTGGCGCCAGAGATCGGCGGCGAGCAGTTGTCACTCTGGGAGGATCGCCCTGTCCACGGCACCTACCCCACGGACGGGTGGCCGATTGGGACAGTGGTGTTGGATCGCTATGGCCTGACGGTGCCCCACGACACGCCAGCGGGTGAGTACACGCTGACACTGGCTGCGACGGATCGCAATGGAGGGCAACCCCTGGGCGACGCCGTGTCGTTGATGCAGTTGCGCGTCGAGGCGGTGGATCGCCGCACCATCGTCCCGCCCATCCAGCACCCGCTGACGGCCAACCTGGGCAACCAGGTCGAGTTCCTGGGCTATGACCTGGATCAGACGGAGGTGGCTTCCGGCGCGACACTGCACCTGACGCTCTACTGGCGGGCGTTGGCCCAAATGGAGACGAGTTACACGGTTTTCACCCACCTGCTGGACGGGGCGAATCAGATCCGGGGACAGCAGGACAATCCGCCCGTAGGGGGCAGCTACCCGACGACGTTATGGCTGCCTGACGAGGTGGTGACCGATGACTACGCTCTCGTCGTGGACGCTGACGCGCCAGCAGGGGAACACATCCTCGAGATTGGCTTGTACGTCGCCGAGACCGGCCAGCGCTTGCCGGTGCTGGACGAGATGGGGCAAGCCATCGGCGACCGCATCCTCTTGGACAAGGTAGGGGTGGTGGAACGTTGACTGTGAAGCCTGACGGCAGGGGTCAGACTGTTATTCGATTGGCTGATACAGGGGATGCCAAGCGCCTCGCTGTTCTCTGTCAACAATTGGGTTACCCTGCAACTCAGGAGGAGGTGCAGCGACGTCTCAATAGGATTCAGCAGGACAAACGCCACACGGTCTTTGTCGCAGAGTTGTCGGACGGGCATGTGGTTGGCTGGGTTCATGTCTATGTCTCTCACCTGCTGGTGACCGATCCGCAGGCAGAAGTTGGGGGGCTTGTTGTAGAGGAAGGCTGTCGCCGTCGTGGGATTGGTTGGCTCTTGATGCGACGGGTTGAGCAGTGGGCTCGTGAGAATGGGTGTTGGGCCGTTCATCTACGTTCTAATGTCGTCCGCAAAGGGGCTCACGCTTTTTATGAAAAGATTGGTTACAGAAATATCAAAACTCAAACGGCGTTTCGCAAAGTCCCGCAAGTGAGAGCCACGACCGATACTTGAGATGACAAGGATTCTGATCATGCAAACGCCTTCTGCTAACCTGGCGACGTGGCTTCTGGCCCTGGCGCCCATCGTCGTCGTGCTGGTGCTGATGCTCGGCTTTCGCTGGGGTGGGTCGAAGGCGGGGCCGGTGGGTTGGTTCACTGCCTTTTGTGTGTCCCTCTTTTTCTTTGGCACCACGCCACGGTTGCTGGCTTACGCGCAACTCAAGGCTGTCCTGCTGACGACCCACGTGCTGTACATCATCTGGATGGCCCTGGTACTATACAACGTCGTCAACGAGGCCGGGGCCATCGCGGTCATTGGCCAGGGCATCGCCCGGCTGACGGGCGACCGGGTGATACAGTTGCTCATCCTGGCCTGGGCTTTCAGCGCCTTTCTGCAAGGCGTAGCTGGCTTTGGCGTACCCATTGCCGTCGTCGCGCCGCTGCTCATCGGCCTGGGCTTCAACCCCGTAGTCGCCGTGGCAGTCGTGGCCATCGGTCATTCCTGGTCGGTGACGTTCGGCGACATCGCCTCGTCGTTTCAGGCGCTCATCGCTGTCACTGGGCTGGAGGGGCGCGACCTGGCACCCTGGTCGGCAATCTTCCTCGGGCTGGCGGCCTTTGGCTGTGGGCTGGCCGCAGCGCACGCCTTTGACGGCTGGCGGGCGGTGCGGCGCGGCGCAGCAGGGATCCTGTTCATGGGCGGCGCCATGGCTGGCACGCAGTACCTCCTGGCTACCAACGGTCTGTGGAACCTGGCCGGGTTCGGCGCCGGGTTGGCCGGACTACTGGTGGGGGCCGGGCTGGCCCGGTTTTATCAGATTCATCAAAAGAAGGAAAATGTAGGCGCGGTTTCCATGCCGCACAACCAGGCGTGCTGCCCTGGCCGGCAGGAAAGCGCGGCCAGGATGGGATTGGGACTGGCTCTGTCGGCCTACGTGGTGCTCATCGTCATCGTCTCCGCTGCCGAGCTATGGCCCTGGCTCCACGGTACCCTGGGGGCGGTCAAAGTCAAGATCATGTTCCCGGAATTGACCACGGCCTACGGCTGGACGACGCCCGCCGGCGCGGGGAAGGCGATCCCGGTGTTTGGACACGCCGGGGCGTTGTTGCTTTATTCATCGCTCGTCGCCTACGCCATTTACCGGGCGAAGGGACATTACACGCCGGAGGCGCTGCAGCACATTCTGACCCGAACCTTGCGCAGTGCGATCCCTTCCAGCATCGGCATCGCCAGCATGGTGGGCATGGCGGTGACGATGGATCATGCCGGCATGACTTACCTTCTGGCTCAAGGACTCGGCGCCGCCGTGGGAGTGGCTTTCCCTCTCGTTTCGCCGCTCATCGGTACGCTGGGCGCGTTTATGACCGGCTCCAACACCAACTCCAACGTCATCTTTGCGCCGCTGCAACAGCGCACCGCCGGGTTGATCGGCGCCAGCGTCTGGATCATCCTTGGCGCGCAGACGACGGGAGGGGCGCTGGGTTCCATGCTGGCTCCGGCCAAGGTCATCGTCGGCTGCTCCACAGCCGGGCTCACCGGCCAGGAGGGCCAGGTGATGCGCAAGACGGTGGGGTATGGATTGGTCATTGCCGTCGTCGTGGGCCTCGTCGCCTGGGTAGCCATTCACCTGCTGGGGCTCTAGTAAGTTGCTTTGGGGGGCAGATTCTATCATGAGACCTTTCCTTTCGGTTGTCATTCCGGCTTACAACGAAGTAGCCAACATCCAGGCAGGCTCACTGGACAAAGTAGCCCGCTATCTGATGGCTCAAGACTTCCCTTGCGAGGTGCTGGTGGTGGACGATGGCAGCGAGGACGAGACGGCTGCCCTGGCCGAAGCGTTTGCGCGGCGGCACGCCGGCTTTCGGGTGATTCGCGCCCCTCATCGGGGCAAAGCGCCTGCTATCGCCACCGGCATGTCGGCTGCCCAGGGGGAGGTCGTCCTGTTCAGCGACATGGATCAAGCCACGCCCATCGGCGAGGCAGCCAAACTGCTCCCCTGGTTCGATCAGGGCTACGACGTGGTCATCGGCTCGCGGGGCACGGTGCGCCGCAACGCGCCCTGGTGGAGAAAGATCATGTCTCACAGCCAGATCATCCTGCGCAGTCTCGTTCTCGGCTTTCGGGGCATCACCGATACCCAGTGTGGTTTCAAAGCCCTTCGTCGCCAGGCCGTCGAGCCCATCTTGAGCCGGCTCAGTCTCTACGGGCAGCAGGCCGATAAGGAGGTCAAGGGGGCAACAGTCACGTCTGGCTTTGACGTGGAAATGCTGTTCGTGGCCCGGAAGCTGGGCTATCGGATCAAAGAGGCGCCGGTGGAATGGGACTACCAGCGCACGCGACGGGTGAACCTGCTGAAAGATTCCGTGCGCGGCGTGCGCGATTTGCTGCGCATCCGCCTGGCAGACTTGCGAGGCGCTTATGCCGTGGAGAAAGGGGAAGAGAAAGCATAACCATGCCAGAGAATCTCAAACTTGCGGCACAGGGCTATTTTCGGGGTTCACTATCCGACAAACGGCTTGGGCCAAGCTAAAATCACTGGACAGAATTAACAGGATGAACAAGATTGATATTGGAAATCCTGTCAATCTTGTCAATCCTGTCAAGAATCGGCATGGGGAACTCATGTCGGGTATTGAATTTTCGGGGTAAGGAAGGAGAAACGAGATGGACGTTATCACCCTGGCAGGCGTGCTCATCGCATTGCTGATCATCGTGGTTGGGGGTGGGGGCCTTTTCTTGCGTCGCCCTCTGCCCCGAACGCGAGGGACGACCCGCGTCCCTGGCCTGAAAGGGCCGGTGGAGGTGATCCGCGATCGCTGGGGCGTGCCACACATCTATGCCGACCTGGCCGAAGACCTTTTCTTTGCCCAGGGCTACGTCCACGCCCAGGACCGGATGTGGCAGATGGAGTTTCAGCGCCGCGTGGGAAGTGGCCGCCTGTCGGAGGTGTTGGGCGAAGCGACGCTGGAAGTGGATCGCTTCTTCCGCGTCTTGGGCCTCCATCGCGCTGCCGAGGCAGAAGCCGAGGCGCTGGGCGACGAGGTGCGGCGCGCACTGGAGGCTTACGCGGCGGGCGTCAACGCTTACATGGCCTCGCGGCGAGGGCGTCTGTCGGTCGAGCTCACTTTGCTCCGTTTCGAACCGCAGCCGTGGCGGCCGGTGGACAGCCTTTATTGGGCCAAAGTGATGGCCTGGACCCTCAGTAGCAACTGGGCCAGCGAGTTGATCCGCGCCCGCCTGGCGGCCAAACTGGGCGCCGGCCGGGCCGCTGATCTGGAGCCACCGTATCCGGCCGACAATCCACCTATCGTTCATGGGCCGGGTCTCCCCAAGGGCGCCGAACCGCCGCCCAACGGCTGGCGCAGTGAGGCCCTGCGCGATGCGCTGCGGTTGGTGGAGGGGCTGTTTCAAGCCGATCCTGGGGGCACGGATCCCGCTTCGCTGCTACCGGGCCTGGCTCAGACGGCGGGCGGCAGCAACCAATGGGTCGTAGCTGGCCACCGATCGGCTGCCGGCCGGCCGCTGCTGGCCAACGACGTCCACCTGTCTTTGCAGATGCCTCCTCTGTGGTATCAGGTTCACCTGGTCGGCGGTGACTATCACGTGGCCGGTGTCTCGTTCCCTGGTTTTCCTGGCGTAGTCATCGGCCACAACGAACGCTGTGCCTGGGGTTTGACCACCGCCTGGCAGGATGTACAGGACTTGTACGTCGAGAAGCTGAATCCTGATGACCCCCACCAGTACGAGTACCGGGGCGAGTGGATAGACGCCGAGGTGATTCGCGAGGAGATCCGCGTCAGGGGGCGGGACGAGCCGGTGATTCAGGAAGTGGTTATCACCCGGCATGGGCCGATCATCAGCCATCTGGTCGGCGAAGAGACGCCGCTGGCGCTGCGCTGGGTGGCGCTGGAGCCGGGCAACCTCGTGCGCAGCGCGCTGCGGTACGACCGCGCCCGCAACTGGGACGAGTTCTGCACCGCCCTGGCCGATTGGTCTGTTCCGGCCCACAATTTCGTCTACGCCGACGTTGAGGGGAACATCGGCTGCCTGCAAGCCGGTTGGCTGCCGATCCGCGCCAAAGGTTACGGCCTGGCTCCTGTGCCCGGCTGGACGGGCGAGTACGAGTGGCAGGGCTACCTGTCGCTGGACGAGCTGCCCCAGGCGTACAACCCGGAGAGCGGCTGGCTGGTCACGGCCAACAACCTGGTCGTGGATACGGATTATCCCCACTTTCTCAGTGCCGACCTGGAAAACCCCTGCCGTGCCCGCCGGATCGTAGACCTCATCACATCGAAAGCCCATCTCACGGCCGACGATTTTTCCCGCTTTCAGCGCGACGCCTTCAGTGCCCAGGCGGGACGCTTGGCCCGCCATCTGCTGACCCTGGAGCCGAGGAGCGATCAAGAGCGTCGTGCCCTGACTTACCTCAAGAACTGGGACCGTCGCATGGGGCCGGATAGCGTGGCAGCCAGCATCTATCACCTCTGGCGCCTGCGGGCGTTGCACCTCTTTTTCGGCGATCATTTAGGGCAACTGGCCGATAGTTACGTGGGCCTGGGCATCACACCGCTGGGCGACACCAGTCCCTATCACGGGCGTAGCTTTGTCCGCCTGCTCGATCTCCTGGACGACTCTGGAAGTGAAGGGGACGATTTCTGGCTGCGCGATCCGGCGGACGGCAGCCGGCGGTCCCGGCAGGCGTTGCTGCGTCAGGCTTTGCGAGAAGCATTAGATCTGCTGCGGGAAGAACTGGGCCGTGACATGGCTCGCTGGACGTGGGGGCGGCTCAACAGGGTGCTTTTTGCCCACCCGCTGGGCTCCGTCAAGCCGCTGAACCTCATTTTCAACCGGGGGCCGTATCCGATAGGCGGCGACCACGATACGGTGCTGCGGGCCTCTGGGCAGCCACGGTTTCCTTTCGAGCCGGTCATGGGCGCCGACAGCTTGCGCTTCATCGCCGACCTGAGCGATTGGGAGAACTGCCGCATTGTCATTCCCGGCGGGCAATCGGGCCACGTGGCCAGCCGTCACTATGCGGATCTGATCCCGCTCTGGCTGCAGGGCCATTTCTTGCCCATGCCGTTCAAGCGGACGGCCGTGGAGCGCCACGCCAAGCGACGGCTAACGCTAGTGCCGGGCGAGTAGAGCTCGAGCTGAGCCCTTCGACGGAGTTTATCCCGAGCGAAGCCGAGGGGCTCAGGATAAATTCCGCTTGCTCAGAATGACACGTTTGGCTTGTCGGTTTGAGGCGAAGCTTCGCTAGAGGGTTACAGTTAAATCGCCTCTGCGTAGTCAACCTGACAGGGATAACCGTCGGCGACTTTCAGGCGACCAGAAGCGGGATAGGCCACAAAGCTGAGTCGCGTGCTGTCGCGGCACAGTGGGGCCTCACCATCGTGGCTGCTCAACAGGCGGTGCAAAAGGGCGTAGCTGGCTTTCATGGCTCCTCCTTCACCCATTACGTCAATCTAGTCCACTTACCTCGGAGAATCAAAACATTATATGTCAAATTCCCCGAGCGGGCAAGAAAAAACCTCGCTTGACAAATCTGCCACTTTCGCCCATAATTGCCCCCGTGAAACTCGACGTGCCGTATTGGCAGCCAACTCACCTTTGGCGCGACGCGCTGCTCTTTTTAGCTCTGCTGGCTGGCGGACTGGCGTTGGCGTTGCTGCCGCTGCCTCTGGCTGGACTATCCGTCGTCGGAGGCATCATCGTCGTGGCGACGATGGTACGCCCGGAGGTCGGGTTGTACCTGCTGGTCGTCGCTGTGCCCTTTGGCTCGGTACGGGAGATCAATGTGGGCGGCATGACGGTGGGCGCTGCCGAGGCGTTGATCGGCCTGACGTTGGCCGCCTGGCTGGCGCAAATGGTCGCCCGTCGCCAGGTGGCCCCGGCCTTACCGCCTCTCGCGCTGCCACTGCTGGTCTTTCTGGGCGCAGGACTACTTTCGCTGCCCGGTGCACTCTCGCTGGGGTATGGTCTCAAAGAGATCATCAAGTGGACAGAGGTGCTGGGGCTGTACGTTCTCGCCGCGGACGTGCTGGATCGCCGCCGGGCGCAGAGGCTGGTCTTTGTTATCTTGCTCACCGGTGCGGCAGCGGCGTTCCACGGCTGGTATCAATTCTTCACCCGCAGTGGGCCGGAGGGCTTTTTGCTCTTCGGGCGTTTCATGCGCGCCTACGGCACGTTCGAGCAACCGAACCCCTACGCCGGCTACCTGGGGCTTGTCGCACCGCTGGCCCTCTCGCTGGCGTTGGGCAGTTGGAAGGTTGCCGGAGGTGGCCTGGGCGAGTTTATGATTTATGGGGGAGCGTTTGGTGCTATAACCATCGCGATGGCGATGAGTTGGTCGCGGGGGGCATGGATCGGGCTCGCGGCGGCGGTGGCGGCAGTAAGCGTCGTGCACAGCCGGCGAGCCACGGCCCTCGGCGCGCTGACCTTGATCCTGGGTAGCTTCCAACTGCTGCCCGAGGCGCTGACCCAACGCTTCACCGACTTTTTGCCCTACGTCCGTCCCTTCGATGTGCGCGAGGTAGAGGTGACCGACACCAACTTTGCCGTCGTCGAGCGGATGGCCCACTGGCAGGCTGGCTGGCGCATGTGGGCGGAGCACCCCTGGCGGGGAGTGGGCCCGGGCAACTATGAGCCGATCTATCCGGCTTACTACATCCCGCCCTGGAAGGAGCCGCTGGGTCACGCGCACAACTATTACCTCAACATCGCCGCCGAGACCGGCCTGATCGGCCTGCTGGCCTACCTCGTCCTGTGGGGAGCGGCTTTCTGGCAGGTGATGCAGGCCATCCGGCGCACATCCGGCTGGGAGAGGGCCGTCGCCATCGGCGTACTGGGGATGCTGGCCCACCTCAGCGTTCATAACTTTTTCGACAACCTCTTTGTTCACAACATGTACACGCACATGGCCATCCTTCTGGCGCTGTTGCCCGTGCTTACCAACGTCGCTGCCCGACACGAAAATGGAACTACGAAACTAGGACGGCAGCTTGACCAGGAGGTACAAGACCCCTGATCGCTAACGTCGTCACTCTCGCGCGGGACAAGCGCAAAGAACTCGCACGATTTTTCAAGTTCGCCATCGTCGGCGCAATTGGCACCGTGGTGGACTTTTGCGTGCTGAACCTGCTTATCCAACTGGCCGATTTTGAAAAGTTCTGGGCCAATACCTGCTCGTTTACGGTAGCGGTCGTCAGCAACTTTACCTGGAACCGGCTCTGGACGTTCCCCGAATCGCGGGAGCGCTCGCTTTTCTCGCAACTGGGGCAGTTCGCCCTGGTCAACGTCGTCGGGCTGGCCATCAACCAGGCCATCTTTCTGGGGTTCGACAGGTTCGTCCTGGGCAAAGCCGGCGCCCTGGCCGCACTCATGGCCGGCCTGGCGGACGCCATCGGCATGACGCATTTCACACTGGCCTACAACCTGGCCAAGGCCATTGCCATCATTATTGTGCTGTTCTGGAATTTCGGGATCAACCGGATTTGGACGTACAGGGGCATCAAGTGACCCGTGGTGCCTAAAGGCGTATGTAAATGTTTCCTCAACTTTTAGACGCATCTGTTGCGTAAGGGGTAGAGGTGCGGATCGGGATTGACTTTACGGCGGCGGCGCAGCAGGGGGGCGGCATTGGCCGGCTGACGCGCAATCTCGTCGGCGCGCTGGCGCAAATAGATCGCCAGAACGAGTATCGCCTGTTCGTGGCGACCGGTCGTGGCAGAGAGGAAGAGTGGAAGGTCGGCAGCCTGGGACCAGACTTCCAGACTTCCGGCCATCCAAACTTCCAACTCAAGACTGTACCCTTTTCCGATCACGCGCTGGCCGTGGCCTGGCACCGCCTGCGGTTGCCGTTGTTTGTTGAATTGTTTACCGGCCGGGTAGACCTGTTCCACGCGCCCGATTTCACGCTGCCACCGGTGTTGCGCGCCCGTACCCTGGTCACGGTTCACGATCTCTCGTTCCTGCGGTTGCCAGAGTGCTTTCCCGACGGGCTGCTGCGCTACCTGAAGGCCGCCGTCCCGCGCGCCATCCACCGCGCCGACCACGTCATCGCCGACTCGCACAATACCCGTCGCGATCTGATGGAACTGCTGGGCACGCCGGGTGCCGAGATCACCGTGATTCACTCTGGCGTCGAACCGCGTTTCCGGCCCATGACCGGTGAGGCCGACGGCGAAACGCTGGCTGCTGTCCGGCGCAAATACGCCCTGCCGCAACCGCTCATCCTGAGTGTCGGCACGATCCAGCCGCGCAAAAATTTCGCCCGCCTCGTCGAAGCCTTTGGAATTCTCAATTCACAGTCCTCAATCCCCAGTTGGGACCTGGTGATCGCGGGAGGAAAGGGGTGGTTGTACGAGGAGGTTTTTGAACGAGTGACAGCCTTGGGCCTGGAAGGGCGAGTTCACTTTCCAGGGTTCGTGGACGACGTTGATCTGCCGGCGCTGTACAACCTGGCCGGGTTGTTCACCTTTCCGTCGCTGTACGAGGGATTTGGGCTGCCGCCACTGGAGGCGATGGCCTGCGGCGTGCCCGTGGTATGCTCCAGGGTATCATCGCTGCCAGAAGTGGTAGGCGATGCCGCGCTGACAGTAGACCCGCTGGACGTAACCGGACTGGCCGAGGCCATGCGCCAGGCGATAGAGGACGAGACACTGCGGGCCTCGCTGGTGGCGCGGGGTTCACAGCGAGCGGCGACCTTCACCTGGTCAAAGGCTGCCGAGGAGTTGCTGACGGTTTACTCAAGTATAGCCTGACAGTACCAGGACAGATATGCCGGTGATTTTTCTCAGACAGCCTGTGCTGAAACCTTTACTTTGTCAACAAGGCAGGAAACGATTATGAAACCAAAGCGCGTAACCGATTCCCAGGTCACCATCAGCCATATCATAGATCCGGGAGACGCCAACCGGGTGGGTAACGCCCACGGTGGCACTCTCGTAAAACTGATGGACGAGGTGGGCGTCATCGCCGCCGCTCGCCACGCCCAGCGCCCTGCCGTCACTGTAGCCATAGACTCGGTGACGTTCATCTCACCCATCCGTGTGGGCGACCTGGTCGTCCTGACGGCCACGCTGACGTGGGTGGGGCGTACCTCGATAGAGGTAAAAGTGTACGTCGAGGCAGAAAATATTCTCACTGGCGAGCGCATGCACACCAACTCGGCCTACATCGTTTACGTCGCCCTGGATGAGAACGGCAAGCCGACCGAGGTGCCTCGCCTGATTGCCGAGACGGAGGAACAGCGCCAGCGCATGACCGAGGCCGACATGCGCCAGGCACAGCGACTGGAACGCAAAAAGATGAACTCCGTCTAGACTTGAGGTGTCGCCATGGCCCGATCCGAGCTACTCGAAATCCTGGAACGAAGCTCTGTCCAGGCCGTCCTGAAAGCCCCTCTCAAGATTGACCGAGGGCTGGCACTGGATATCACGTATTTTCCCTTCCTGGCGCTGGTGGGCCAGCGGGAGATGAAAACCGCACTACTTTTGGCGATGATCAACCCGCGCGTGGGCGGCGTGCTACTCGTCGGCCCCAGGGGCACCGGCAAGACCACCGCCGTGCGCGGCCTGGTAGACCTGATGCCCCCCGTGCAACGAAGCATTTGCCCTTACGGCTGCACCGAGGAAGCTGCCGAGGCACGGGGCATGGACGCCATCTGCACCGACTGCGCCGAAAAGATGGCCCGTGGCGAACCCCTCACTGCTCTCGACCGGATGCGCCTGGTGGAACTGCCCCTTCACGCTCGCCTGGAGGACGCGGTGGGGGGCATCAACGAGCGCGTCGCCATCGAACAGAACCGCGTCAAGCTGGAAAAAGGCATCCTGGCCTACGCCGACGGCAACCTCCTCTACGTGGACGAGATCAACCTCCTGGCCGATCAAGTAGTCAACGCCATTCTCGACGCCGCCGCCCAGGGACGCTACACCGTGCGCCGCGGGCCTCTCAGTGCCATGTACAACGCCCGCTTTGTCCTCGTCGGTTCTATGAACCCGGAGGAGGGCACACTGCGCCCGCAAATTATGGACCGCCTGGGCCTGCGGGTGGTGGTGTTGGGTCTGACAAAAAGCTCGCAACGCCTGGAAGTCTACCGCCGCATGCGTGCCTTTGCCGACAACCCTCACGAATTCATTGCCACTTGCGCCGAAGAGACCTTTATCTTTGGCCAAGAGATCGCCGAGGCCAGGGCTCGACTGCCCCATACCACCCTCACCCGCGAGGCGGAACGATTGGCGCTGCGGCTGGTCAAGGAACTGGACATTGCCTCCAACCGCGCCGAGTACGTCACGCTGGAGGCGGCCCGCGCCCACGCCGCCGCCGACGGCCGCGCCAAGGCTGGCGTGGCCGACGTCCGCGCCGTGGCGCCGATGGCTCTCCGGCAGCGCCACAGCAAGTTCATGACGCGCTACTTTGAACAAGATCGCGAGGAGGAAGAACGCATCCAGGCCGTGTTTAAAGGCAACAAATGATTGCAGACTTTCCTCGACCGTTCACCCCCCAAATCCGACCATTCGCCGCGAAATCCTTGACCTCTGCAGCTTATTCTGTTATACTGAGCGCACTTGAGTTTTGTGAAAATGCATTGCCGCCAAGCATGACTGCGCCGCCTGGTCGCCTGACGATCAATCGTCAGGCTGAAGGATCAAAGGGCGATAAATCGCCCTGGCAGGCTTGGATTGTTTAGCCTGGTGATTTATCGCCAGGCGAAGGCTGGACTGCATGGGACGCCCCCGAGACAGGGACTCGGAGCGTTTCGTATTGAGAACCAGGCTAGACCCTTCGGGGTTTTGAACGAAACCCGAAGGGTCTGTAGCCACCGTGACAGTGACTCTGGCGTCAATCGTCTGACAATTGGCAACCTTCGCAGGTGCAGCAAAGGAGGACAGCATGGCACTAGTAGAAGTCAAGAACCTCTCCAAGACCTATGGCGATGTACAGGCCGTGGATGGCGTCAGCTTTGACATCCAGCAGGGAGAGATCTTTGGGCTGCTGGGGCCCAATGGGGCAGGCAAGACGACGACCATCAACGTGCTGTGCACCTACACCGAGCCGACGGCGGGAGAGGCCGTCGTCGCCGGCCACAGCGTGGCCGCTGAGCCAGAGGCGGTCAAGCGGGCAGTCGGCGTGGTGCCCCAGGACATCGCTCTCTACCCTGATCTGAACGCGGCGGAGAACCTGCGCTTCTTCGGACGGATGTACGACGTTCCGAAGGCCAGACTGGAGCAGGGCATCGCCGAACTGCTAGAGTTAGTAGGCCTGACCGAACACGCCCGCAAGCGGGTGGAACACTACTCCGGCGGGATGAAGCGACGGCTGAACCTGGCCGTGGGCCTGCTGGGCGAGCCTCGCTTCCTGATGCTGGACGAGCCGACGGTGGGCGTGGACCCGCAGTCCCGCAACGCTATCTTTGAGAACATCCAGGCTCTCAACCGGCAAGGACTGACGGTTCTCTACACCACTCACTACATGGAAGAGGCGGAGCTGTTGTGCCATCGGGTGGCCATCATGGACGAGGGGCGGGTCATCGCCCTCGATACCCCACAGAACTTGATCAACACCCTGGGCACGGGGCTGATTCACATCGGCGTCAAGGAGGTAGGCGAGGGGATGCTGGCTCGCCTGCGAGCTCTGCCCCAGGTCCAGGCTGTGACCTATCGTGATAACACCCTGGCTTTCGAGACCGTGGACGCGCAGCGGGCCCTGCTGGAGATCATTGGTCTCTTTAACGAGGCAGACACGCCCATGACCTCGTTGGAGATCCTGGAGCCGAACCTGGAGAGCGTGTTCATCCAGTTGACGGGGAAACAGTTGCGGGACTGAATCGTGAGACGTAATGCGTGATGAGGGTAACTCCTGGTCGGCGGAACTATTGAAGGGAGAAGCATACCATGAAGAAACTACTATACATCGCTCTGAACGAACTGTCCTTGTTGCGCAAGGACAGGATGGCCGTCGTCTGGATGATCGTCCTGCCCCTGGGGATGACACTTATCGGCGGGCTGGTCTTCGGTGCCTTTGGCGGAAGAAGCGAGACGGTGGTGATTGACCTGCCGGTGGTGGATCGCGACGGGGGTGAGATGGCTGCCGTGGTGCTGGACATCCTGTCGCAGACGGGGAACCTGAACGTGGAGACGGCGTACGACGAAGAGACGGCCCGCCAACTGGTGACCGACGGCAAGCGAGCTGGCGCGGTGGTCATCCCCTCGGACTTTAGCGCCGCCATTACCTCCGGCCAATCCACCGCCCTGGAGTTGATCGTCGCCCCCGGTGGACAGACCGCCCCGCTGCTGGAGGGGATGGTGCGAGGCGTCGCCAGCAGCTTTTCCAGCTTGCAGACGACGGTGGAAGTGGCAGTCAGCGAGGTGCAGCGGGCCACTGGAAGCTACGATCCTTCGACAGGCTCAGGACACCGCCTGGACTACGAGGGGATCGCGGGGCGGGCGGTGACCATAGCCCTGGAGCGGCTGAAGAATCCGCTGGTCGGCACCCGCATCACGAGCGTTGGTGGCGCAGAGGAGGAGTTTGACGTCTCCAACCAAATAGTGCCAGGCTACGCGGTGATGTTCGCCATGTTCAGCGTGCTATCGGCGGCCGGGGGCATCCTGGAAGAGAAAGAGCGGGGCACCTTCAAGCGATTGCTCATCTCCCCCATTCCCCGGTGGTCGCTGCTGGGCGGCAAGCTCATGGCCCAGTTCCTCGTGGGCGTGGGCCAGATCGGGCTGATGTTCATCTTTGGGGCGCTCGTCTTTCACCTCAACCTGGGGGATTCACTCCTGGGGTTGCTGCTGATCACCCTGGCCACGTGCTGGGCCACCACCAGCCTGGGTATCCTGCTGGTGGCGGTGATCCGGTCACGCAAACAGATCCATCCCATCACCACGCTGATCATCCTGGGCTCCTCGGCCATCGGCGGCTCCTGGTTCCCGCTGTTCCTGATGCCCAAGGTGGTACAACAGGTGGGCCGCATCACCCTCGTCGCCTGGGCGATGGAAGGGTACAACCGGCTGATGCTCCTGGGCGGGAGCCTGGCCGACGTGTGGGTGAACATCGGGGTCTTGGCCCTCTATGGTGCGGTCTGCTTTGCTATCGGGCTGAAGCTGTTCAAATTCAAAGAAGCGTAGAACCCTGGCGAAGGTCTGGTGGCACCACCTCGTTACCACGGCTACGCGCAACCTTCGCAAGAGTAGATAGCCCCCCCGGTCGCGCTGCCCCTTGCCCTCCCGTACGCGAACCCGTCTGGCAGTCAGGTCCAGATCCTGGACCTGCAAATCCAAGGCTTCGCTGATGCGCAGGCCAGCGTGGGCTTCCTCAACACGCTTTTGCAGCCTACTATGAGCAGTACAGGAGTGGTCAGGGGGCAAAACGATGGGCTGTGCAAAGCCTGGCAGGGGAATTTGTGAGAAAAAGTATTGTTTTTCAGTGCTCAATCGAGGTTTGACAAATTATAAGTTTAATGCTATACTTACCTATGGCATAATCAGTATTACATCCTTTGCTGTAGCGTTGGCCTGGCCTCTGAATAATCCTGCCGTTACCGCGCCGATTATCGGACCGCGTACACGGGAACAGTTTACCGGAATCTGCAGGTGCAGTGGCACGGACTTGAACCTGATGAAACTGGCTTCGTCGAGCTCTCCATCGCTGAGTTCAATCTGTAAAACTAGCACCAAAGGTATCTTCTCAAAAAGTAGGGGCAAAAGTCGCACCTTGCTCCGGCTGGATCGCCAGATCCAGCCGCCGGGCGACGGATTTGACAATCCGTCGCGAGCGTACACAGGCACAAAGCTCTTCTTACCCCAAGATATTGAGAAGATGCCTCCTGTGAGCCTTATGAGAGGTCGCTCAGATGTGCCTCCATCTTAGCTTCCCACTCGCAGCATCACCAACACTGTAGAGGGAACAACTCATGTTTACGCAGACTTTACGCAAGATTTACGAAAACTTTACACCATCAACACCCCGACTGTGGTAAAATGACAATGAAATCTATTAAGTGGCTGACAGTGAGGGATCTCCATTCCATTCAGAATGCTTCCACTCACTCTGGCTGTCGCCAACACTGCTCTGGGAGACCATAGCACCTCCAAGACCAGGGAGACCACCTCATAGCTCAGCCCCAGTAGGCACAATAGCACGGCCAATCCTTTCACTAGTTGAGAGGTCTGAGCTTGACTCACTCCGTGGGGATACACCCGGAAAGTCCGCTCACACCACGAACATTTGTGGTGATGGTCCGGTAATGCCTCATAGACGGTATCCTTGAGAGGCTTGGTGACCTCCTGATGGTGTTCAAAGCGGGTGCCTTGGCAATCCTTATAGGGAATAGAGACAAACGGAGGGTGACGATAACATACCCCCTTGGTGGTATTGCGCGCCAAACAGGAGGGCAGACATCAGAGCCTGCATCCCGGCTATGTGAGATCGTGCTGTAGCCAACTACCTGCGGATCGTTCTCTGCAAGGCTGGCGGGCGGTCACACCAGGAGGCTGTCTACCCGTTGCAATGAAGAGCATTAACGCCATGAGCAAAGAGTTTGGACTAGAGGAGGCCCCATGAAGGATGAACTTATGACCACCAGTGAACTGCAGGATTTCCTGCGGGTAGACCGGACCACCATCTACCACATGCTGAAAGAGGGCCAGTTGCCCGGCTTCAAGGTGGGCGGCCAATGGCGCTTCTTGCGGCGGGATATTGAGGCCTGGCTGAGGGAGCAGGGGCTTGGGGTGAGCGCAATGCCAGTGTATCCCTCGCCTGACATACTTCCCCTGGACCATGTCCAATCCATCCAGGACCTCTTTGCCGAAGCGACGGATGTCGGTTCCATTGTCACCCAGCTTGATGGAGAGCCGCTGACGCAAATCAGCAACTCCTGTGCCTTCTGCAACCTCATCCTGAGCACCCCCCAGGGATTCCGGCGATGTGTCGGCTCCTGGCGGACGCTGGCTGCCCAGGCTGAACGAGGAATCCGATTCTACGAGTGCCACGCCGGGTTGCTATACACCCGCAGCCGGATCGAGGTGGGTGACGAGTTCATCGCGATGGCCTTCGCCGGGCAGGTCGTGACGGGCGGGAACATGGAGAAGGTCGCCTCCGGGATAGAGGAACTGGTGGTAGCCTGCGGGCTCGCTCCTGAGCAACTGCGCGATGCTATGTTTGCCATACGCTCCTTGACGCCCGAGGGGGTGAAGCAATTGATGAACCTGCTGGAGCAGCTCGGGGAAACCCTCTCCCGCATCGGGTGGGAGAGGCTGGAGTTGCTGCGCAAGTTGCGCCACATCGCCGAGATCTCTGCTCTCTAAATCCCCACTGGACTGGGTGTGCGCCGTGGCGCACACCCTTCTTTTTTGCCATTTGACTTCCACAGTTTTCAATATATTTCAACAGAATCCTATTGCGACATATTGACAATTCATCAAAGGTTTGGTATAATAGATGGGTGTTCAACTGGCTTGAGAGCGCGAGCAGGGGGGTGAAGTTATCCTCAACCAGTGGAACATCCGTTTATCTATCACCTGGATGTTCCCGTGCCTTCTACACAACTCAAATGAAGCACTATAATGTTCTTTCCTTTTCCCTGCGTTGACCATTTCTTGGACTTATCAGTATTGGCATCATGAGGACAGGGGCTGCACATGTTATGGAAATCAGGAATGCCGCCGGGGGTGAAGAACAACATCAAAGGGACAGTGTGATTATGGAATATAAAGAAGTGATGACAAGGCACATCGGCGTGTTGACAGAAGAGGACCAGGAGAAGATACGACACACCGCGATAGCGATAGCAGGGGTGGGAGGAACTGGGTCTGCGGTAGCTATTCTGGCGGCTAAGGCTGGCTTTGGCCGTATCGTCGTGGTCGATAAGGACAGCTATGAATTTGTAAATGTCGTTGAGCAGTTGCTAGCGACAACGGAAACTGTGGGGTGCCTCAAAGTGAAGGTAGCCGAGGAGGTGTTGCCTAAACACGGTCCTTTCACAAGGGTGGAGAGTGTTGTGCTAGATATCAACACGGTTGAGGATGCGAGAGGCTTTCTACAAGGGGTGGACTATTTGATCATGGCCATAGACGAACCTGTTGCTCGGGTCGTACTGGACAGGGCTGCCAGGGAGGTAGGGATTCCCCTACTCGGGGCCGCCAATGTGGGTTGGAAGATATTCAACTCCACACACCTTCCCGATGGAATGAGCTTTGAGGAATTTACCCACCAATATTCTTTTGGAAAAGAGCTTGATACAGAGGTAGAGAGAGCCTTGGAATGGCACCAGAGAATCTTTATCGCCTGTGTTGACGCTTTTGATCCAGACTACGCCGAAAGGTACCTGCGAGGCGAGGTTTCATATATCAGTTACACAGGCCCGGCAGCGGTTTTCGCCTCCAGTGCCGTGGTTTCCAACTTGTTGAAGTTGGTGACCGGTAGAGGGGAGGTACCCGTGGCTCCCAAGAGCTTTTGCTTTGACTTGTTGACGAATGAGCCCTGGGATATGTCTGAAGTGGGCCGTAGGATCGGGCAAGTGGCACCCGTGCTGTTTACAAGGGGGCTGGAAGAGGGTATCAGGAGGTGGAAGCAGGTAATGGGATATGATTGAGACGCTTCAGGCAAGTTGGGCCATCGATACAGCTAGGAAAGAACAAAGCAGATGAAAGTTCTACTTGTTTTTCCACCTCAATTTACTCCATACGTGCCATATCTGAGCGTGCCCTGGCTCAGTGCATACTTGCAGTCCAGAGGGCATGAAGTCGTGCAGCGAGACCTCAACATAGAAAGCTATCATCTGCTTTTGCGTGAAGAGTTCTTGAAGGGTTCACTCAACAGGGCAAGGGGGGAACTCTTTAGATTAGAGGCCAAAGATGAGTTGTCGAGAGAGTCGCTTGCCAAGTATTGTTTCCTTTGCAAAGTTGTTGCATCTGGGGATTATGTTATTAGCCGGGTCAACGACGCAAAGTGGGTCTACACCTCAGAGGAGTTCTACAACCCCGATAGACTTCTAAAGAGCCACAAGATTATTAACAGTGCTCTCCGTCTTGCCGTAGCTCCCTGGTACCCTGCCCGTTTCTCGCTCAGCGAATTCATTATGGGGCCCTATTCTACGAGCGAATCGCTTATCAGGGCTGTTCACGATGACGAACACAATCCTTTTCGCACTATATTAAGGCAGTATTTCCTGGACTCTATCCTCGAGGAAGAACCAGGCTTAATAGGCATCTCAATGGCAGGGTTTTGGCAGATTATCCCTGGTTTGACGTTAGCTTCACTTATAAAAGAGAACAGCGACACCCACGTTTGCGTTGGCGGACAAAGCATATCCCGCTGGGAAGATGTGTTACCTCAAACAGAAAGCCTTTTCCATCTCTTTGACAGTGCTATTGTCCGCGAGGGTGAGATTCCCTTGCTGAGCTTGGTCACAGCCCTTGAGGAAGGAAAAAGCCTGGGCACTGTGCCCAATCTCATCTACCGCGATGACGGTCACATCAGGGCGAATCCTCTAACAGAGATGGTGGACATAAACTCGCTGCCTGTCCCGGCCTTCGACGGCTTGCCTTTAGATTTATATCTCATGCCCAAGTTGATGCTTCCTCTGTACACCTGCCGGGGATGTTACTGGAAAAAGTGTGCCTTTTGCGATCACCAGTACGGGTATGAGAATTACTATGTTTGCCGGGACATGGAACTGGTGAAGAAGGACGTCATAGAGTTGGCTTGCAAGCACAACACCAACTTGTTCCCCTTGGTTGATGAAATCACGCCACCCCAACGCCTCAAAGCCTTTGCGGAGATGCTTCTGGACACGGGCTTGAATATCAAGTACTTTATTGCCCAAAGATTCGAAAAGGAGTACACCCCTGACCTCTGTGAGTTGCTCTATCGTGGTGGCCTTACATTAGTTATCTGGGGATTTGAATCTGCCTCTCAGCGGTTACTGAACGCCATGAGGAAAGGAACGGATATAAGAGTCAATGAAATGGTGTTGAGAAATGCCGCTGGGGCAGGGATATGGAACTATGTCGCCGTCGTATATGGCTTTCCTTCTGAAGAACGGGCAGAGGCGGAGAAGACAATCGAGTTTTTGGTCAATAATGCAGATATTGTCAAGGGAGTGTATGGCAACATTTTCACGCTGGGAAAATGGAGCCCAATTCTCAATGAGCCAGATCAGTTTGACGTCGAAGTGGAAAATATTGGAGAACTCGGCGCCTACTATGTTTGCTATCCTAACTCAGGGCTGTCATACGAAGAAGCTGTGGAGATACAAACTGAAGTGTTGAGCAAGATGCGCCAGGTACACTCCAACTTCGAATTCTGTAATACCCTGGATTGGCCCCACATGTTCTTGTACTTGTTGGAGAAGGGCTATGACGAGGTGGATAGTATGTGCATAGGCACTAAGGCGTTTGAAGAGCCGAGCGGTGGGTGGGAGAACGCAGTCGTGAAGCTTAGGGATGGCGTGTTTCGGATTGTTCATCTATTTGATTGCACTGATGTAGCGACAGAACATGTCGAGAAAGGCCAATATTACGCGCTTTACGATCTGTTCGCCGACAAGTACTTTTTCATAAGCCAGCAAGCCAAGGAAATGTTGGATCAGAGCGATCAGGGGGAAAGCTTGGGAGAGCTTATATCACGAGCAAGTACTGTGATCGAGATGCCGCTTGAAGAGGTCAGGGCTGGCTACGTTGAATTTGCCAAAAAGCTGGGGCACAGAGGCCTTGTTACCTATGAACGGTGCGGCCATTCTTAAGAAAGCGAAGCGAGGGACCCGTGGGGGAAGGTCCGCAGTATTCGAAACGGCGAATCTTTTATGAAAGGAGGTGGGATGTTATGGCTCTGGAGTTGGAGATCTTTTCCGAGGACGAGGTCCTGACAGTGCCCGAGGTGATCGTACCCGGGTTTACGACTTGCACATCGTCTGGTTCTAGCACCAGCAGTTCCTGCACGTGTTGTGCAATTGCCGAGTATTAGAAACCAGAAATGGTGTATTGCTGGCTTCCGTTAGTCTAGAACGCCGTTAGGCAAACAGATCTTCCCCCATTTTTACCCTTTTAAGCAACCCGCTTCCTCACAAGAAACGTGGGAGGATAGGATTGTGAGTGACACGCCAGTGGGAGTTGCAGTGGAACAAGTGGCTGTCCAGAGGGCGGACAGCGTCAAGGGATATGTCATCTGGGCTCGCGATGTGGTAGCCAGGGCTTTCGCGGAATCCAGGGGCAGAAGCAAGGCGACAGGCACAATCTCAATTCAGGAACTCAAGGTTGAAAAGGGAGCGATTCTTGGCATTGCTGGCGGGCTTGACGCCGCTATGGGAACATTCTTTCAACTCTTGGCAGGCAGCGTTAGGCCCGATGCGGGTGAAATCTTTTTATCTGGCAGACGGCCGACACGGGGTAGGAGAGATGTCGGGCTAGCGTCGTATCGTTTTGCTCTCTATGACGAGTTAACTGTAGGTGAGAATTTGGCTCTGTTGGACAAGCTGGCCTCGGAAGCCGGCGCTGGGAAGACGCACATATCCAAGATTCTGGAAGCTTTGGATATTGGTGGCCTGACAAACACAAAGTACCGCGATCTGTCAGAACCAGACAGACGGCTTGTGTTGCTGGCCCAAGCAGTGCTGAAAGCGCCTACACTCGTGCTAGTTGAGAACATGCTCACCGGGCTCGATATGTTAGAGTGTGCGAGAGTTGTTGGAATACTCAGCAGGATGATAGGCAACGGCCAAGATGTGACCTATGTCATCGGGACGAGTCTTTACGACGAGGGGCTCTTTGCGCTTTTTACCGACATTGCACTGATAGAACAAGGACGAGTGACGAAGGCCAAGCATTTGGCCGAACAAAGCCCTTCGGTCATCAGGCAAAGCATTGTCGAACGCCTTTCGGCTCGCTGAGCTGCTGGGGGCAGGAGAAATGGCCAAGGTCAACAAAATTCAAAAGATTGCCGCAAGCGAATACGGTAGATGCGTGCGTCTTCCAAGTTACCGTCTGTGGGCGGTGTTTGTGATAGGGTTTGCCGTGGTTGGAGCCAGATTTCTGGTGAATCAATGGGCACAGCCCATATACTCTTTCAGCGAAACTGAATGGAACAATTTCAGAACGCTGTTGGCCAACCTGGCAGCCGTTTACTACTATGTGCTCCCCCTGTTCACCGCAATAGTGGCCCATGATTTATTTGATCGGTCTAGCCAAGGTTTGGTGGCCACCCTATCTGAACATCGCGCCAAGGCATCCGAAATCCAATGGGGGAGGCTTTTGGGAAGACTGGGTTTCCTTGTTTTCGTTGTTATCGTGTCTTTTGTGGCCGGTTTGACAGTCGTGATCGCGATGGTGCTGTCAGAACCTTCAGCCCTCATAGAGATAGGCAGGGTGATCGTGGTTTTGATCTTTGCAGAAACGCTGGGGGTCACGATTTTCTGGTTGGTCGCAGCTATCTCGTGTCTTGTATCTGATGCTACGAAAAGCATCATGGTTAGCATGGCACTATTGGCCTTTCTGCTGATAAGCGCGACATTGATCTCCGACATGCTGCTTTACAGGGCCTTTGGGCCAATGCCTATCACCGGCACGGTCGGGTGGGGCGATTTTTTGCGCAACGCCCGTGATTCTGCGGGAACGAGCGTTTACCGCTATTACCCCATGGATACATTTCTCATGTTTGTCACCTTTTTGAGCGGTTCGGTGGATTTCTCAGCCTGGTTTGCCATAGAGGTGTGGTTTACTCCCGCGATTCAAGCAGCCATCGCTTTCTTTATTTTTCTGGCTTGTGCCTACAAGCGACGGCTCTTTTGGAGCCGATGGGCAAGTGCACACTGAAAAGCACGCGATGCAGGCATAGGGAGAGGCGTGGTGGATTTCGAGGTATTGGGGCTTCTCTTGTCTGTCTTTTATACGCCGCTAGCATTCGGCATGATTCTTCTCTCTGACAGACTTGTCAAAGACAAAGAATCCAAGGCAAAAGGGCAGCGCTTTGAGAAGGCGAGAACCAAATATCCCCTTTTGCTCAGTGTGTTTGCCCTGTGGGTTCTTTGCGGCGTGATATGCCTGTTTATTCAATTGGAGAACAGGTGGCCTTATTATCTCCATGCCATGTTTGGGGGAACCCGTCTGCTCAGTTACCACATTCCCCTTGGAATCCTTGTTGGCCTTGCCCTTTACTACTACGAGCTCAGGGTACGCATACGCATCCCCATCGTCAAAGTGTTTGCCAGCCGGTTGATCAGCACTTTGGAGAGGAAACTGAGCAGTACAGCCTCTTCGCAAAAGAGGATGCAATACCTTGAGCTCTACTCATCCAATTGGATAGTGCTGCTCATGGGCATCACCAATATCTTGGAAGAATTCGTGTGGCGTGGATTCTTTATAACGACCGCATCCGACAAAACCGGCAGTGTGGCATTGGCCGTAATACTTTCTGCGCTGGTGTACGCTTCGTATCACTATGGCAGTGGCGGCATTCGTAATGCATTCACCCATGGCCGCAATGGTATCATCTTTGCCATTCTGTTTGTCTTAACAGGCGATCTCGTTGTGCCCTTTATTGCACACGCCACGTTCAACGTGTTGGCTGTCAGAGGCCTTCGGAAGATGTTGCCAAGATTGCAGTATGGATACCAAAGACCACCCAATGTCGCACGCTAATGGATAGGACTATGACCATCAAAGGAGAGGTGTATAGCCGTGGCTGAGAAAAAAGAAATCCAGGATCTACCAGATCTCAATCAGATGTCTACGACCACCACGTATGATCTTGTGTGGCTCAACACGACAAGGTTGATTGAGCGGTTTTGGGATCAGCGTCATCGGAAGGAATTCAACTTTTTTGACATAGCCGAACTATACCACGAGAACACCAAGTTCAGAAGATACCAGGCCTTTCAGATCACGCTTTCAGGCGATGTGTTTATGGGACAGCCCCCCGTCATCGAAGCCACGACCCGAATTTTCAAAGAGTATCCCCATAAACCCAGGATCAAATTGCCCCTGGAAGATTTGGCCCTCAACAAGCCACTTGACGAGACGATGCTTTTGAGGAGAAGCAGCAGAGATTACACCGGAGAGCCGATCACAGTGAAGGATCTCTCCAAGCTGCTTTATTATACGAATGGCATCACTGCTCGCTTTGATTATAAGGAACGATTTACTGGCAAAGTGCTGAGGCAATTTCTCAGAGCCTCTGCCTCAGGCGGTGCACTTTATCCCATTGAGATATATGTCGGTGTCATCAATGTGACGGGGATGGAGCCAGGCATCTACCACTACAACGTCTACGAGCATTCTTTGGAAGCGTTAAAAGTAGACAAAGATTTTCCCTCAATCTTTCCGGACGCTTTTCCGATCCACCCAGAAACCGTGCCGGTTGATAAAAGTGCCGTTGTTCTGATCTTGTCGGCGATGTTTGAAAGGAGTAAGGCCAAGTATGGTCCCCGTTCCTATCGCTACATCCTGCAAGAATCCGGACACATTGCCCAGAATGCCTATTTGGTCGCCACGGCTTGTGAGCTTGGGACCGTCGCGGTGGCGGGTTTCTACGACGATGACATCGACGAGTGGCTCGGCGTTGACGGAGTTGACGAGACGGCAGTTTACACTATCGTGATAGGCAAGGCGCGGCCCAGCCCTGCACTGGTGCCCATAAACCCAGAAAATTTCACCGCTGGAGTAAAAAGCTTGTTTGAAGAATAGATTGGAATTCTCTTGGTAGAGTGCCAAGCTTCTGCCGAGAGATGTTTTCAAATCAAAACCGGGAGGTAAATTGTGATGGAGAAGGGCAATAACGCAAGAGAAGTCGACAAAACCATGACGCTCAGGCTAAAGCCACCGTTTCATGTTGTGATCATAGATCCCAACGAGGTGATCATTAGAGCTGGGGTATGGAGTGGAAAAAGCAGCAGCATCAAAGACAACGAGCAAACCGGTTTGCTGGGGCGGGCCATGCAGTTGCTTGATGGCCTTCACTCAATAGAGAACATCGTCAGCGAGGTTGGCGAGGAGCACGAAGAAGCGCTTCTAGATTTGTTCGATGGGCTTTTCAAAAACAGGATCGTTGAGGCAGCACCCCAAGACACCGGCATTGAAGAGTTGCCGCCTGAGGCGAGGGATCGGTTTGAGCCCGCGCAGGCTTTCCTTTCCTACATATCCAACCAACCACTCTCCTCTACCTTTTCCCAGCTCAGGAAGGCACGTGTATGTCTTGTGGGTGGCGGAGTTATCGGGGCAAGAATCGCCTTACAGCTTTCGCAAGCCGGCATTGGCCAACTCGCCATTCTTGAGGACACACAGGTGACAGAAAAAGATGTGTATCTGACGCCCTGGCTCAAACCCGAGTCTGTCGGAGAAAATAGGGGGAGTGTCCTGGCTCGGTGTGTAGGAGAGTTCATTCCGACCACAACCGTGCGTGCGGTGAACAGCAACGGTGGAGATTTGACCGATGACGTCTTGGAAGAGGCGATGCAAGAGATCGACTACATCGTGGTTGCTACTGACCTCCCCAATCCCTCTCTTTACAAGCAGATAAACGATGTCGCCCTGAAAAACAAAGTGACGTGGACGATTGCCTCTTTGGATGGAGCTGTTGGCTTGGTTGGACCTACTTTTATACCTTATAAAACTTGCTGCTATACCTGCTATGAAATGCGGCTTGAGAGCAACATGTTCTATTTCTCCGCTTATCAGCACTACAAAAAGGCAGCCATCAAGACAGCGCTGAAATATCAGCAGGCATATGTGGGCTTGCCAAGTCTGGCAGATATCATCGCTGGATTCTCGACTTATGATTGTGTGCGGCACATCGCTACCGGGTTCGGATTTACCCCCGGCAAGATCACGAGGGTGGATTTTCAGAGCGGAATTATCGAGACCAACGATGTGTTGAAGCTACCTCGCTGCCCGGCATGTGGCAAAACCGCGCGAGGGAAACCCAATGTCGAAGTGTTCCATACCTTCGAAAGAGTGATCAAAGAACTGGGGGTCTAAGGATGAAGGAAAGGTTCAGAATCACGGAATGGGATCTCTTGAACTCCCTTCGACTGGAAGAGCGTTTCACCAAGTTGATAGGGTGGAGAACCGGACCGATAAAAAAGATCCTCCAGTGCGGAATAGAGCCCGGAGACCCTGAGCTTTTTCACGTCGTTCTTATGCACTCAAGCATCGAAAGAATGGTAGGCTTGCCAACAAGAGTGAGCTTGAGGGCTGGCGGCTCAGGGTTGAACCTGGCAGATGCTTTCCACAGAGCTGTTGGGGAGGTCGTCGAACGATACGCCATTCATTTCTATGACGAGGATGCTGTCGTTTTCGATAGCTATGCCAATCTTACAAAACAGGGGCGCAACGTCCTTGCACCCGACAAACTTCAATTTTTCTCTGACACGCAACTTGCTTCAGAGGGCACTATCTTTCGCAGGTTTACCGAGGATATGCGATTAGGGTGGGCAGAGGGTGTGTCTCTCATCACCGGCAAACCGATCCTGGTCCCTGCCCAACTGCTCTTCTTCGGTTACAAATTCAGCCCAGGCGAAAAGCGCATCACTTATGCCAGTAGCTCTGGTTGTGCTTGCGCTTCTTCGCTGGAGGAAGCGCTGCTCAAGGGCATTTACGAAAGTGTAGAGCGAGACGCCGTCATGATAACCTGGTATGCCAAGTTATCGCCCCCGGCAGTAGATATCTATTCCAGCGCCTATCTGAGAGACTTGTGCGAAAGCAGAGGATACCTGGAGAGCGGCAAGAGCTACAATTTGCGATACATCTCTCTGGATATCGATATGCCGGTTATCATGGGTATTGCCAAGATCACCATTGGTGGCAAAGAGCGAATGTTTGTTGGCGCCTCGTGCAATCTAGATCCAGAGCAAGCGGCCTTCAAAGCGCTGTTAGAGATCGGGCAAGGCGTGCCATTTGTAAAGCAGTTCCTGATATTGGATCCGTTTCCCTCATACGAAGACATGGAATTCAAAGATTTTAACGACAACATCAGATACTACTCTGATCCGGAACACATTGGGAATCTAGACTTTTTGCTAGAGTCGGAGGAAAAGATTTCTGTACATCAGTTACCCAACCGCTATACGGGCGACATTGAGGAGGATTTGAGAACGGCGGTGCACATCCTGAGAGAGCGCGGATTGGAGCCTATCGCTTTTGACCACACAACAGAGGATATGCTGGAACTAGGGTTTCATGTAGGCAGGGTGTTGATCCCAGAACTGATGCAGCTTGGCACGCCTTCGGATCCGCTGCTAGGCAACCAAAGGTTGTATGAGGTGCCGGTAAAGCTCGGGCTAAAGACCGCAGACATGGAATTGAATTCCGACTGGCATCCGTTTCCCTAGACATCTATTTACCCAACTGTTTCAAGAGTGTCCTTTTGTCCTGCTCTAGAGCGGGGCAAAGATACCTTTTTGGGCTACAAAGGGGGGTGATAGGCCTCGTGGAAGACTGGGCAAAAAAGCAAGTGGCGGTTGTCCTCATATCGTACACCGTACTCGTGCTCGGCATCTTGTTGAGCTTGCACTATTCCCTACTCCCGTTCCCCAGGTTCATTGTTCTGTATAGCTTTTTGGCGGTGTTTACCTTGGGAATCATATGCTGGACGGCATTTATCGAAAGGAAGCCCCTGGCCTACTTGGGGCTAACTCGCCAGAGTTTGGGGACAAGCCTGCTCCTCAGCGTCGTGCTTGGGCTGATGGCGGTGGGGGGTATGAGCTTCAACCGTTTGATGCAAGAAGGCCCCTTTTATGCGTATGCCGTTCTCATTTCATCACTGCTTGAAGCTGTGTACATCTATAGTTGGCTCCAAACCAAACTTCGTGAACTGACAGGTTTTACCGCTTCGCTGATTCTGACGGCAGTCTTTTATGCTGTCTATCACTTGGGATATTTCGGCTTATCATCAAGCGCTCTGGATTCTCTCACTCTGTCGTTCGGCCTCTATTTGCTGACCGGTATCACCGTTGCCGCCGTGTATAGGTACACCAACAACATCTTGAGCATCTGGCCGTTTTTCCTGGGGGCGGGTACCCTGTACGATTATACCCGGTTGAACATTGGCTATCTTAAGGCAGGTATCCATCAGCAAAGAGATGCTCTGCCGTTAATATGGTTCTCGCTCGTTCTACTGGCGGGGATAGCCATCTTGGTGGCGGCCCTGAAGCATAAGAGCCAGCGTGCCAAAAAAGCACCACTGTATCAAACCGAGACTTTTTCCCCAGTGGCTATGAGCTTCAAGCGCATCACCCAACAGATCAAACTCGATTTGAAGCTCAATCGTCGCCGCCTGATCGGAACCTGTGGCGTGATTTTCCCGCTTTTGGTGGTGGGACTGGTGATAAGGTACATCATCAACGATCCCGTAGCTCTTAACGTCATTGAACTCATGCCCACAGGCGCCTATTACTTTATTCTGGATCGATCCGTTATGAGCGAGTTGACCATCAGGTTGGGGCTTGCAGCCTATTTGTTCATTCCGGTGTTCACACTGGCCATGTGGCACGATATGGCTACCAGACATCACCGTGTTGTAGCGGTTTTGGGTGAGCACGGGGTTGCACGGGAGCTCGCCGCCGGGACGGGAGTGATCAGCGAAGCGATTATCACCATGTGTGTTACTCTTGGCCTCATGATGGCGGTCCTGTTGTTTGCCGTCCCCCTGTCGTTGTATAAGGGCCATGTGCCAACCGGGTCTGATCTGCTGAGGTATGGCGTATTGACGATTGCTACGATCGTCTATGCCCTGCTGAACTTTTCGGTCTTTTCGATCCTTTCGTACATCACGCGTAACAAGCGTTGGATGTGGTTCGCGGCGTTGTTTTTGTATATGTTTGTCTTTTACTGGTGGATGGTGTACCCGGCTTATAGCCAACTTGCTGCCTCCGATTTTCCAAATACGACAAACACCAGGGTAGTTGCTGCTTGGTTTGCCGAGGCATTTGCCAGGGCCGTACCCCTGTATGCTGCTGTTCCGCAATATCACTACTATATGTTATTGACGGTAACCTACCTGAAAAACGTTCTCGACCCGACTTACTTTTTGCCTCACATGTCCCTCTTGGCAAGCTACGCGATTTCTCTCTCCATCTTGCTCCTGGCATATGCGAGAAGAACGACCCTGTGGATGACGACTTCCGACAGGGTTTTGGCGAATGATCTCTGAACTACCCATCTGCATGCCACGATCCTGTCAGGCCAGTGTCTGAGTAGCTAAGGAATGAGTTCACGGATGGGAAGGCGAATATGAAAGTCGTGTTGTTGTTTCCCCCACAATGGGCGGTGGTCATGCCCTACCTGGCGATACCATCACTGACGGCCTTTCTCAGACAGCATGGGCATGAGGTCGTGCAGCACGACCTGAACCTGGAGGTCTACAAGCTACTGTTTGACCACCGATTCCTGGGCGAGATGGCGGTCAAGGTTGAGGCGCGACTGGGCCTTCTGGAGGGCAAAGCGCAACTGAGGGGTGAGGAGGGGCAGGCCTATCGGGCGCTGTGCAAAGCAGACATGGCGTCAGACTATACGGTGGACTATGCCAGGGAGGGATACCACGACCTCAGCCTTAGACGCAGGGAATTGTTCGTCAAGGGCGCCTCAGATCTCTGGTCAGCAGCATATTATCCTGCTTCTATCTCTACTCACCATTTCAGACCCAGTTATTGTCGGTCGGAGGGGAATCTGGCAAGAGCTGTTCTGGACGAGAAAGAAAACATATTTCTACGTGTGTTCAGGGAGCATCTTCTGGATTCTATCCTGAGGGAGGAGGCCGGCCTCATCGGTATCTCTATCATGGACTATGGGCAGCTCATCCCGGCTATCACTCTGGCCTCGCTGATCAGAGAGTGCGACAAAGATGTGCACATCACTGTTGGGGGGTACGTTTTCACCAATCACGTTGATACGTTGACGAGGGAAAGGTGGCTGTTTGACTACTTTTCCAGTGTCGTCGTCCATGAGGGAGAGTTGCCTCTGTTGAGATTGGTCAACGCTTTGGAGGAGGGGAGGGGCTTCGACGGCGTTCCCCATCTCATCTACCGTGAGGGGGAGGAGGTGAGGGTCAATCCTTCGAAAGAAATCGTGGATCTGAATTCGCTGCCTACGCCTGTTTATGATGGCTTCCCTCTGGAGTTCTACACTCTGTCGGAGAGTGTGTCACTGGCGTCGTCGAGAGGTTGCTGCTGGAACAAGTGCGCCTTCTGCAATGCTACGTACGTTTTCGATGACATCAGAGATAGGGACATCAACCTGGTGATAGGCGATATGGTCAAGCTGAACAAAGAGTATGGGGTCAATCAGTTTGCGTTTACCGACTCTGCTATTTCCCCTGCTCGATTGAGGGCGCTGGCCGAAGGAATTCAGGAAACGGGCCTTGAGGTCAGATGGACAGGCGAAGCGAGGGTCGAGAAAGAGTTTACTCCTGAACTTTGCCGGCTGTTAGTGGAGAGCGGGTGCGCCTGCATGCGTTGGGGCGTGGAATCGGGGTCCAACCGGTTGCTAAAAGTGATGAACAAGGGGACGACGATAGAGTTGGTTCATGCTGTCTTGAAGAACAGCAAGGAGGCAGGCGTTTACAATCACGCCTATATCATCG
>CAYNKW010000006.1:27542-41960 GCA_964397845.1 uncultured Anaerolineae bacterium | reverse complement strand
TACAACTGTGACCTACGCCAGCGTGCCAGCTAGCAGTCCTCCAATACACGTTGTGTCCCCCTCTGTGAAGACACCCAACCTAGGGCGATTGCATTTGCCCTTCGGTGAGCAGAATTATAGACAGGATTGACAAAATTTTGTTGGAAATCATCCTGTAAATCCTGTTAATCCTGTCCTTTCCAGTGTTGAGGCTGACTCCCGATGCAAATGCGATTGCCCTGCACCCAACCTGGTTTGCCCTCTCGTCTGGCTTATGCTACAATACCTCTGGAAACGAGATCAGGTGGGATATTGTTCAGAATCGGGTTCCCATACTTCTCGACCGAGTGCTGCACATTCTGGATAAGGAAAGCGGGTAGACCCTGCTGAACGGTAACTTTAACGACCCGAACCCGGCCTACGTGTAACGCCGCGCCGAAAACGAGTTGCAGTGATGGCACTTTAGGCAAAGGAGCGACAAGGTGTACAACCCATACGTTGCCGGCAACCCCGTTGGCGGTAGCTCCGCCTTTGTGGGCCGCGCCGATGTGCTGCGCGAGGTACTGCGCGTCCTGCGCCGGCCGCAAGAGAACGCCATCGTGCTCTACGGCCAGCGACGCATTGGCAAGACTTCCATCCTCCAACACCTTGAAGCCCAACTGCCCCGCGAGGGGCCATACAGCCCCGTGTACTTTGATCTGCAAGACAAGGCCGACTGGCCCCTGGAGCGCGTTCTGCGAGACCTGGCCAACACCGTCACCCACGCCCTGGATCAGCCCGATCCCGACCTGGGTCCTGACCCCGAAACCACTTTCCGCAATGAGTGGCTTCCCACCCTCTTGGATGACTTGCCAGATAGCTGTTCGCTGGTATTGCTCTTTGACGAATTCGACGTGTTGGCCAATCCCCAAGGAGAGAAAGCGGCGGCGGCTTTTTTCCCCTACCTGCGCGGTCTGCTCGCCAGCGATCCCAGACGCCTACAATTCGCCTTTGTCATCGGCCGCAACGTGGATGACCTGGCTACCATAGCTCTCTCCCTCTTCAAAGGCACCCCTGCCCGGCGCATCTCTCTGCTGAATCGGGCAGACACCGCCGACCTGGTACGCCTTTCTGAGGCCAACGGCAGCCTGAGCTGGCCCGACGAGGCCATGGCGCGGGTTTACGAGTTGACCTGCGGTCATCCCTTCCTGACCCAGCAACTCTGTTCCTACATCTGGGAGCGGGCTTACGACGAGGAGCCCGATGAGCTACCAGTCGTGACGGTCGACGACGTGGATGCTGCCGTCCCCGACGCGCTGGAAGACAGCCGCCACGCCATGGAATGGCTGTGGGATGGGTTGCCCCCGGCCGAACGAGTGGTGATCTCTGCGCTGGCCGAGGTCGGCCCAAGCCCTATCACCCAGAAAGGGTTGGAACAATCGTTGCACGAGAGCGGCGTGCGCGTCGTCATTCGTGAACTGGAGAACGCTCCCCAACTCCTGCAAGAGTGGGACATTCTCGAACCAGCCAACGGCGGCTATCGCTTCCGCGTCGAGTTGCTGCGCCGCTGGATCGCCGAGCACAAGCCGCTGCACCGCGTGCAGGCCGCCCTGGACCGCATCGAGCCGGTGGCCGAAAATTTCTACCGGGCCGCTTTGGGCTTGTACCGGGGCGGACAGTTGGACCAGGCCATCGATCCGCTGCGTCAGGCTATCGGCCTGAATCCCAACCACGTGAGAGCTAACCAATTGCTGGCCGACATCTTGCTGGCCCAGGGACAACCAGGCGAGGCGCGGCAACTGCTGGAGCGGCTCTACGAGTACCAGCCTGCCGTTGCCCGGTCCCGCCTGGTGCAGGCATTGTTAGCCGAGGCCCGAGCCGCCGAAAGCGATGAGGAGCAACTGGCCCTGCACGAGCGGGTGTTGGAGCTCGCACCTATGCATCCGGAGGCCACTGCCGGGCGGCAACGCATCTGGTGGAAGCGCGGTGACGCCGCCCAGAGAGACGGCAATCTTGAAGCCGCGCTGGAAGCCTACCAAATGGCCGGTCTCACCGATAAAGTGGCTGAAATCGAGCAAGAGCTAAGTCGCCTTGCCACCCATTCCCACCTGGTGCAGGAATTGTTAGCCAAGGCCCAGACCGCCGAAAGCGATGAGGAACAACTGGCCCTGTACGAGCAGGTGCTGGAATTGGATGCTGGACAACCGGAGGCTGTCGCCGGGCAACAGCGCATTCAGCAACTGATTGACTTGAGGAAAGCAATCCCCACTTTTGAGCCTACCGATATACGAAAAAGGCAGCCAAGCCTCACTTCGGCCCAACTGGACAAACTTATCGATCAAGCTCAAGCAGCCCTTGACAAAAGAGACTGGCCGACAGCCATTGGCCTGCTGAAAGAAATAATAGGGCAGGATGCAAGCTATCCTGGCGCCTATGATCTGCTGGTAGAGGCGCAGAAACGTAGAAGAGCCGAATCTAAATATGAGAGAGGGCTGACATACTATAAAGCGAGAAATTGGAAGAGGGCAATCGAGCATCTTGAAACAGCCTTGCGGGACGATCCTGACCACAGCGGTGCCCAGGCAAAACTAAAGGAGGCCAAACAACAGGCAGAAATTGAACGGCTTTTAGGTGAGGCAGACAAATACCGACGGGACTCTGAGTGGAAACTAGTGGTTGAAACACTTGAGAACGTCTTGAAACTGAACGCTGGTTTGGAACCGGCCAAGCAACGACTCACTGAAGCTCAGCTTGCCCTCTGCTATCAGGCTGGTGAACGGCATTTCGAGCATAAGCAATGGCAAGCCGCGCTGCAGAACTTCAGAGAGTTAGAGCAACGCCGTCCCGGTTATCGAGATGTAGCCTCAAAGCTGGAAGTGATCCAAGAGAGATTAGCATTGGAGAAACTCTATTACCAGGCCCAGGAGCACGAACGAGCTCGTAAATGGGTTGAAGCTTTAGACTTGTATGAGCAGATTTATAAAAGGGACCGCAACTACAAGAATGTTCTGAAGCGCATGGTATACTGCAACGAGCAGCTCAAGCGCAGTACGACTGACCTTACGACTGACTTTTGGCAGGCCGTTCCTTGGCCCGGGTGGTTCTTGCTGGGATTTATTCTGGTTGCACTTGTGATCTTGATATTTGCACCTCCCCTCCGTTGCTTGCTAGAGTACCGGGTGACAGATGTCACTGCTGGCTTGCTCGTTGCCCTTACTGGTGGCTTAACAGCAGCTATCATAGCGCTCGTGCCATCTGATAAAAAAACTCTGCTGTGGAGCGTCTATGGCGGTGCCGCTTCTGCATTTCTCTTGGGCGTGCTGCTCGCGGTAGTTTCCCCACCACCTTCAAGAGAAGAGTGCGCCTTAGCGCCTGCACCGACCAGAACACCATCTCTTATCTCAGAGCTGCCCATCACGTCCGTTTCCCCTACCTCCACACCGACCTACACAGCGATGGCGACCGCTATCCCATCTCTTACACCGACCTATACGCCGACGGCGACCGCTACCCCGTCCCATACACCAACCAACACACCTACCGCCACGCCATCCCCTACTGCACCTCCCACACCGACCTATACGCCGACGGCAACCGCCACACGTACGCCGACGCCCACCGGCACGCCAACCCATACTCCCACACCGACGGTTACACCTATTCCAACGCCAACCTTACTTCCGGCACCGGTGCTGATAGCACCAGATGACGAGGCCGTTTACCGTCCAGGAGAATCCTTCGAATTGACTTGGCAGTGGAACACAAGATCTCTTGGGGGGAAAGAATTTTTCGCTGTCATGGTGTGGAGGGAAGGAGAAGAAGAAAAAGATGTGCATTGGGAGCCGAATACAGATGTGCAGAGCTACCCAGTGCATCTTGGTGGCGATAAGGGATATTATCGCGGCGAAGGACGCTACTTCTGGGCGATTGCCGTAATCTTTGATACAGGTCGGATCACCTCAGGAGGTGGTAAGGATTGGGAATTCGTTAGCGAGAAGAGCGAGCTACGCTCGTTTAACGTCGAGTCGGAGTCTGACTCGACGCCTACACTTGAACCAACTCCTACTCACTGAATCGGGAGTGCTTCAGAGGAGGGAACGATGGGGGGGAGAAAAGTCGGTATGATGGTCGGTTCGATACTCCTTGCCTTGACTCTGACTGGTCTGCTGCTTGTCATCGTGGCAGCAGAAGCAACGGATAGCGATCCATCAGGGAGAGACCCGGAAGCTTTCCTCGCCAGGAAGCCCGAAATGTCAGTGGGAACACTGGCCACGGATGTTAAAGTGGCTGCCCGGACAAATCTTTCGCCCAGTTTGCTGGTTGACGATTTTCGCGACGAGGATCCGACTAACAAACTTGGCGGAGAGTCAGGCTGGGCTTCGCACCTTACAGCCAGCATCACCTGTAGCTATCCTGATGGGATGCTCCGCTGCCACTATGATGTAAGTCCGACATCCACGTACGCTCTGTACTGGACAGGCCTCCTTAGCAGGAGCCTTGCCGGTTACAACTCGCTGTCCTTTCGGGTCAAGGGGGACATTGAGGGCGAGACAGCAGACGCCGAACTCAAGGATTGTGATGATCCGCCTCATTATTCCAAGCTGAGAATAGAGGATTACACCGCCAAACCTATCACAGCCAGTTGGCAGCAGGTGGCCATGCCGTTAGTGGGCTTTACCGAGGTCGCCGACTGGAAGTGTCTGGAAAAGTTTGGGATAGTGATTACGAACGCCGGCGGAGACGGCACAGGCACGATATGTCTGGATGACGTCTGGTTTGAACCCACGTGGGTTCCGGTTCTGGTGGATGGCTTTAATGACTGCCAGGAGCCGAATGCTTTGAAAGGAGCAACTAGTAGATTCGTCACCGGAACGGCGACCATGGGCTATGGCTATACTGATACAATTCGGAGGGGTGATATAGGTTGCGCCCAGTGGATAACGTATGCTGGTGTGACGGGTATTTCTTACGCGGTCTGGCAGAGTGAACTCAAGGGACTAGATGCGTCAGAGTATGAGGCATTGGAGTTTTACATCAAGGGCTCTCAGGGGGGGGAAAAGCCGAACGTTTGGCTCGAGAGTCTGGGGGTAAGAACGGCGTACACGGAGATTACGGTCATAGCCACTGGTGACGATTGGCAACGCGTTGTCATACCCGTGAAACACTTTTCGACGCGAGGAGTCAGTCTTGCCAACCTCACGACATTTCAACTCGGCTTCGAGTGGACAGATATGGCGGGAGCGGTGTACCTGGATGACATACAATTTATTCCGCACACTATTTATTTGCCCCTCATCACAAAAAACTACCACCGTCTGTGCAATGGGGATTTCGAGACGTGCGATTTCACCTGTTGGACCCATGGGGGCGAGTTGAACCAGTCGGTCAGGTCTACCATGCCTCACACCGGCCAATGCGCTGCCCTTCTTGGCGATCCCGGCTATGATAGCCAAGGGGGAGTCCCGGTCGGTAGTGCCTGGATGTGTCAGCCTGCTAGCGTGCCGTCTACCGATTCCCCTAGACTGTCGTTTTGGTATCGCATCTATTCGTATGATGTCCTCACGGGTACTGATGGTATAACAATATGGGATTCCTTCGATGTGTACATCAACGATACCCTCATACTGCGTGACGGGGGTAAGCCGCCTCAAGGAGTGCTGAAAGATACCGGTTGGAAACCAAAGACCTATGATCTCACCGCGAATCGGGGGGAAGCTATAGATTTGTGTTTCTACAACTGGAACAGAACGGACGGCTATCAAAATACCTGGACGTATGTTGATGACGCGACGATCACGGAATAGTTTGTGCAAGAAGGACGCGTGTACCCTACTCAGCGCCAACATCGGCGGCAACGTATGCGGGTTCGGAGGGGGCACATGAGGGAGAGATTCTGGATCGTCGAAGGGCTGTTGCTGAAAGTGGCACGCTTCCTTGAGAGTTTGAGATGAAACGCTTGACCACCCACGCCAGCATCGCCCTGACCCTCGGATTGGCCCTGACTGTGACTCTGCTGTGGCTGCTGGACGGGGCAACTAGGCCGGCCACTGCCGCGCCCGCCTGCCAACCGCAGCAGGCGTCAGGCGACGTCATCACTGTGTGCCTGAGCGGTGGCTGCGACTACACCAGCATCCAGGCCGCCGTGGACGCCGCGGCTGGAGGCGAGATCATCAAAGTTGCCACCGGCACCTACACTGGTGTCCACGCCCGCGCAGATGTGGCACAGGTGGTTTACATCAGCAAGACGGTGACGGTGTGCGGCGGATACACTACCACTAACTGGACCACGCCTTACCCCATCACCCAACCCACCACGCTGGACGCGCAGAGGCTTGGGCGCGTGATGTACGTCACAGGGAGTAGCAACGTCATCATTGAGAACCTGCGCATCACCGGCGGCTACGTCGAAGGCAATGGCGGCGGTATCTATAACCGTAACGCCACGCTTACTGTCAGTAACACCATTATCATCAGCAACTTCGCCAGCATCGACGGTGGCGGGGTGTACCTCTGGTCTGGCAGTGCGACGTTCAACGGAGGGCAGATCATCAGCAACGTTGCTGACGAAGAGGGCGGTGGGATGTACATTGCCTATGGCAGTGCGACGTTGGATGGAGGACAGATCATCAGCAACTATGCCGGCCACAACGGCGGTGGGGTGTGTGTCTCTGGGAACACAGCCACCTTCACCCAAACTGGTGCCAGCACCATTGCCCAAAACACCGCTGGCTACCACGGCGGTGGGGTGTGCGTCTGGTCTGGCAGTGCGACGTTGATTGGAGGACAAGTCATCGGCAACACTGTTGACGAAGGAGACGGCGGCGGGGTGTTCGTGAGCGACGGGAGCGCGACATTGAGTGGGGGACAGATCAGCCATAACTCCGCCAGGATCGGCGGTGGCGGGATTCATGTCCGTGATGGCAGTGTAATGTTGAATGGTAACACTATTCTCAGTAACACGGCCGAAAAAGACGGCGGTGGTCTATATCTGCGCGGCGGCGTTGTCATAATGACCAACACTGTCATCGCTGATAATCGGGTCGAACTACCTACGTGGCGTGGCAGTGGACTGTACATCCAGGATGGCACTCTCGATGCGCGGCACAACACCATCGCCCGCAACAGCGGCGGCGACGGGAGTGGCATCCATATTACCGGCATGGTTACCGTGGCCATGACCAACACTATTCTGGTGAGCCACACGGTGGGCATCACCGTCATGGCCGGCAGCACGGCCGTCCTTAACGGGATACTGTGGTACAGCAACACTGCTGACTACGGCGGTGAAGGTACCATCACCATCACCAATGCGTACACCGGCAATCCGGCTTTCGCGGCCGACGGCTATCACCTGAAGCTATTCTCAGAGGCCGTTGACAAAGGTGTGGATGCAGGCGTGACCATAGACATTGACAGCGAATCGCGCCCTTGTTGTTTTGGTTATGACATCGGTGCCGACGAGTTGAGTTGTGTTTATTTGCCTGTGGTGCTGAAAAACTACCGCCCTATATGTAATGGGGATTTCGAGACGTGCGATTTCACCTGTTGGACCCATGGGGGCGAGTTGAACCAGTCGGTCAGGTCTACCATGCCTCACACCGGCCAATGCGCTGCCCTTCTTGGCGATCCCGGCTATGATAGCCAAGGGGGAGTCCCGGTCGGTAGTGCCTGGATGTGTCAGCCTGCTAGCGTGCCGTCTACCGATTCCCCTAGACTGTCGTTTTGGTATCGCATCTATTCGTATGATGTCCTCACGGGTACTGATGGTATAACAATATGGGATTCCTTCGATGTGTACATCAACGATACCCTCATACTGCGTGACGGGGGTAAGCCGCCTCAAGGAGTGCTGAAAGATACCGGTTGGAAACCAAAGACCTATGATCTCACCGCGAATCGGGGGGAAGCTATAGATTTGTGTTTCTACAACTGGAACAGAACGGACGGCTATCAAAATACCTGGACGTATGTTGATGACGTAATGGTCACGGAATAGGTCTGTGCAGGATGAGACCCATTCCTTCGTGTATCGGAGGACTCCTCATGCCCAACCCTTTCTTCTACGGCAACCCCGTGCCCCTGAGCCTGTTCCTGGACCGGCGGCGGGAATTGCGGCGCATCACCGGCCGCATCGTCAACCAGGGGCAATCCACTGCCATCGTAGGCGAACCGCGCAGCGGCAAGACCTCGCTGTTGCTCTACCTGAAAGCGCCGGAAGTGCGGGCTGCTCTCTACAGAGCCGGGTGGAAGCAACTGCTCTTCTCGTTCATAGATAACCAATCGTTGAGTGGAGAGTGTAACCTGGCCCAGTTCTGGCAATTGGCCCTGCGCCCGCTTCACGAGCAGGTCATTGCTCCCAATCCCAATTTACCCCTGACTGATGCCTACCAGACGTGCCAAGAGAACGCCTTTGGTACCTTTACGCTGGAACGCCTCCTGGCCCAGATGAACGCAGCGGAGTGGCGACTGGTGCTGCTACTAGACGAGTTTGACGTTTTGCTGCACCACCCGGTGCTCAACTGCGCCGAGTTCTTTGGCAGTCTGCGCTCATTGGCCTCGCGCAGCCGGGGGGCGCTGGCTCTAGTCATTGCCAGCCGTCGTCCGCTGGCAAGCCTCATTGAGGCTACTCAGCAATTCAGTCGCATCAGCTCTCCCTACTTCAACTTTCTCTCCGAGATCACGCTGGGGCCATTGCCGGTCAAAGATGTGGCCGAGTTGCTGAAACAAGCCAGTGATCGTTTCACGCCGCAGGACCGACGCTTTGTGGCCACAGTGGCGGGGGGACATCCGTATCTGCTCCAGGCCGCTGCTTCCATGTTGTGGGAGGCCTACGAGGATGGCGAGCGCGACCCTGTCCAGCGGTGGCAGCGAGCAGCAGGCAACCTCTACACCGAGGCCGCGCTGACCTTGAGCGATACCTGGCAGCAGTGGCCGCCTACGACACGCCGGGCCTTTACCGCCGTTGCGCTGGCTCACATCCCCAGATTGCTGGAGCAGCGCCAGTTCCACACGGAGCGGCTGCTCCGCGACATGCGCGACTTTGGGCCAGAGTTGCGCCCCCTGAAGAAGCGAGGCTTCGTGACAGAAGACGCAGCCATCCCCGGCGGCTGGCGGGTGCGCCCTCAGGCCTTTCTCTGGTGGCTGGCCGACGAATTGGTACGCACCGTGCGCCGCGAGACGCCCTTTGAGGAGTGGTTACAACAACAAGAATGGGAAGGGCTACTGACGCGAGGCGAGAAACAGCAGTTGGGGAAAGCCGTCCGTTTCGTCGGAGAGCTGCTCAAGGACGGTGCGGCGACGCTCATTGAGGCAGCAGCTAAAGGAGCAGGAGCAGCACTGGTTAAAGGGAGTTGATAGCGAATGAACGATTTACAACCCACACCGGGAACCGGACACCCTCCGGCGGACATCGTCGAAGCCATTAGACCACTCATTGAGCTGGCCATCGCCGAGGACATCGGGCCGGGCGACGCCACCTCCGAGGCGGTGCTACCGGCCGGCCTGACCCTCCACGGACGCATCACCGCCAAAAGCATAGGCGCCATCGCCGGCCTGCCCGTCGCCGAGGCCGTCTTTTCTCGCGTGGAGCCCGCCTTGCGCTTCACCTCCCACATCCACGACGGAGCCAGCGTAAAGCCAGGCGACCTGGTCGCTGAGGTGGCTGGTCCGGGGCGGGGCATGCTGTCCGCAGAGCGGATCGCCCTCAACTTTTTGCAGCGACTCTCCGGCATTGCCACTCTCACCCAGGCTTTTGTGGATGCCATCGCCGGCACCCAGGCGATCATCCTGGACACCCGCAAGACCCACCCTGGCTATCGCGTGCTGGAAAAGTACGCCGTGCGAATGGGTGGCGGGCAGAACCATCGCCTTGGCCTATATGACATGCTGTTGGTCAAAGACAACCACATTGAGGCCGCCGGTTCGATCACCGCCGCCGTCGAACGAGCCAGCGCAGCCAGCCCCGATCTGCCCATCGAGGTCGAGGTCAAGAACCTGGACGAACTGCGCGAGGCCCTGGCACTGGACGTGGAGCGCATCATGCTGGACAACATGGGCCTGGACGAGATGCGGGCTGCGGTCCAGTTGGCTGCTGGGCAGGTGCCGCTGGAAGCCTCGGGCAACATCAGGCTGGAGCGTGTCGCCGCCATCGCCGCCACCGGCGTGGACTATATCTCTATCGGCGCCCTCACCCACTCTGCCCCGGCGCTTGATCTCAGCATGTTAGTCCACGTCCAGACCTCCGAGGTTTTCCGGAAACCTCGGAGGTCTCCGCCAATGGCAGTACAATGAGCACTGTAACCGAACTCGAAACCCGCATCCGAAAGGCAAAGGCCGGCCTCGGTCCATCTCTCGTCATTCTAGGCCACCACTACCAACGAGACGAGGTCATTCAATTCGTTGACTTTCGTGGCGACTCACTCAAACTGGCCCGTGACGCCGCCAATTGCCGCCAGGCACGGTACATCGTCTTCTGCGGCGTTCACTTTATGGCCGAGACAGCCGCCATCCTTGCCCAGCCCGGCCAGACCGTCCTGCTGCCCGATCTGGCGGCCGGTTGTGAACTGGCGGAAATGGCCGATCTGGCTGACGTGGAGCGGGCGTGGGCGCAACTGGGCGAGGTAATGAACGTAGAGCGCGAGGTCATGCCGGTGACCTATGTGAACTCGGCTGCCAGCCTGAAAGCCTTCTGCGGCCAGCACGGCGGCGCAGTCTGCACGTCCTCCAACGCACCGGCTGTCCTCTCGTGGGCGCTTACCCAACGGCCCCATGTCCTCTTTTTTCCCGATCAGCACCTGGGCCGCAACACGGCCAGGCGGGCGGGCATCTCCCTGGAGGAGATGCTGCTGTGGGATCCGAGCCGCTCATACGGCGGTCACGGCGCCGAGGCCCTGCGGCGCGCCCGGGTCTTTTTGTGGCGAGGCTGGTGCTACGTCCACCAGCGCTTCCGCCCAGAGCACGTGACGGCGTGGCGCGAGCGGATGCCCGATGTCCGGGTCATCGTCCATCCAGAGTGCAAAATGGAGGTCGTAGACCTGGCCGACGAGGCTGGTTCCACCGCCTACATCATCCGCCGCGTGGAGGAATCTCCGCCGGGCACCAGGTGGGCTATCGGCACCGAGTTCAATCTCGTCAACCGCCTCAAGAACGAACACCCGCAGCAGTTCATCGCCTCCCTTTCCCCCGAGCCGAGCTACTGCAGAACGATGAACCTCATCACACAAGAGAGACTGGCCGGTGTGCTGGAGGGACTCCTCAGAGACGAGACCATCAATTCCATCACCGTCCCCTCTCATGTGGCGCGCTTGGCGCGGGTGGCGCTGCAGCGGATGCTGGAGGTCAGCCCATGAGCCCCCTGCAAACCGACGTCCTGGTCATCGGTTGTGGTATTGCCAGCGCGTCGGCCGCGCTGCGGCTGGCCCAGGACCACGAACGGCAGATCACCGTCGTCACCCGCGCCGCAGACCCCCAGGAGAGCAACACCTACTACGCCCAGGGAGGCATCGTCGCGCTGGGCAAAGAGGACAGCGCCGATCTGCTAGTCGAGGACATCCTCGCCGCCGGAGCAGGTCTCAGTCTGCCCTCTGCTGCCCGCATCCTCGCCGAGGAAGGCCCCAGGCTGGTTCGCCAGGTTCTCATAGAGACTACCGGCATTTCCTTCGACCGGACGTCTGACGGGCGGCAGGACTTTGGCCGGGAGGGAGCTCACTCGCGTCCCCGCGTCCTCCACGTCGGCGACGCTACCGGCCGCGCCATTGCCCAGGCTTTCATCGCCGCCCTGCGCAGGCAGCCCAACGTCCGTATCATCACCGCGACCACCGCGGTGGACCTGATCACGTTCCCTCACCACGCCCGCGATCCGTTGACCGTCTATGAGCCCATCACCTGCCATGGGGCCTACGTCTTTGAGCAGACCCGCCGTGTCGTCCGCCGCTACCTGGCCGGGGCCACCGTCCTCGCCACCGGCGGCCTGGGCCGCATCTACCGCCACACCTCCAACCCCAAAGGAGCTCGGGGCGACGGACTGGCAATGGCCTACCGGGCCGGGGGGCGCGTCATCAACACCGAGTACCTTCAGTTCCACCCCACTGTCCTGGCCGTGGCAAACGGGGAAGGGTTTCTCGTCTCCGAGGCAGTGCGGGGCGAGGGAGGGCGGTTGCTCACTCCCGACGGCCGCCCCTTCATGGCCGACTATGCCCCCAGGTGGAGAGACCTGGCCCCCCGCGACGTCGTCGCCCGTGCCATCCACCACGAGATGATCGAGCACGGCTATCCCCATGTCCTCCTGGACATTCATTCTGCCATGTCCCCCAACCGCATCCAGGCCCGCTTTCCCACCATCTATGCTCGGTGCAAGGATCTCGGTATAGACATTACCCGCCAGCCCATCCCGGTCGTACCCGCAACCCACTACTTCTGTGGCGGCGTCTGGACCGATGCCTGGGGGTGCACGACGGTGCGCAACCTCTACGCCATTGGCGAAGTCGCCTGCACCGGTGTCCACGGCGCCAACCGGCTGGCCAGCACGTCACTCCTGGAGGGCCTCGTCTGGGGCAACCGCGCGGCGCGGGACATCGCTGCCGGCAGCCCATTGTCCATCGTTGGCCCCGACGACGTACCATGCTGGGAAGAAGAGGGATTGGAAGAGGAGGCCGATCCGGCCCTCATCCGGCGCGATATGCGAACCATCCAGCACACGATGTAGCACTACGTCGGTCTTGTCCGCTCAACGAGGCGGCTGGCACGCGCTCTGCGGGACCTGAACCACCTGAAACAGGATATAGACAACTTTTACCGTGCCACCCGCTTGAATGACGCATTGATCGGCCTGCGTCACGGCGTAGAGGCGGCGCTCATCGTTGCCCGGGCTGCACATCACAATCGCCAGAACCGTGGCTGCCACTATCGGGACGATACCAAGAGCGCTGCACCCCTCTGAGCAACAAGCTATCCTAGATGAGTTTGGACAGCCAATCTGCGGTCGCCCGTGGGGAGCGCAGGCACACCACCGTGAGGTGTGCGTATTCAGGCATCGCGAACAACACAGGATACTCCCGCCGTCTTCTTCGGTAAGTCTGGAGCGCCCACAGAAGGATGGAATCGCAGCTGAAAAGCGTCGTCTGCAGCGACTCGCGGTTTCCGCTCCACAGAGCCTCTTGTGTCACGACTCGCCGCAACGTTCGCCACACCAGTCGCCCCATGATCACCGGCAGCGCGTAGTTCAGCCACACGACGGTGTCGGCCCGACTCCAGACAATATCTCGCACCTTGCCGTAATTGCCGTCCACGACCCACCGATCGCCGCTCAGCGCCTGGGCCGTGCGATCACGGAAAACGGTCAGCGGAGCGGGGGTCCAGTTGGGGAGCCAGTGGATCGCGTCCAGTTCCACGTGGGGGATATCGAGAGCCTGAGCAATGCACTGGGCCAACGTCGTCTTGCCCGTTCCCGTCGTGCCGACGACAGCAATGCGTTGGTAGCTCGTCTTCTGCCCGTGATTGCCAGCGATCATGCATCACCTGATACCCGGAGAGCGCAGCCCCAACTCCATCAGAAGCGGTTACTCTGCAGGATGCAACTCACTGACCTGTTAGCTCTCCCAGCCACCGGATGAGGGTAAAACCACCTTTCACGCTGTTGTACAACCGCTCGTCGGCCGTCCAAAACTCGCAGCCCTCCATCTCGGCCAGGGCCAGGTAGTGGGCATCATAAGCGGTGGGTCGGTTGAAACGGCCGGCCAGTTCCCAGGCGCGACGATGCAAGGCAGTCGAGGTCACGATCTCCACATTGGCATCCAGAAGGACATCCAGCGCAACATCGCCTTCTTCTAACGTCAGCCGGCCCTGATAGACCTGCTTCCGAAGAACAGCAACAACCTCAAAGAGAAACAGAGCAGGCGCGATGGGCTTTCGTTTCTCGTCAAGGGTCCACGTCTCCCATTGCTGCCGAGCTATATCGGAGAGGTCTTCTTGCACCAGCACTTTGACAAAAACGCCTGCGTCAATGCACACCGAGGATCTCATCTACCCGCTCCTCTCTCAATTGCCGCAGGATTTCTACCGAATCTGAGGGTTCAGTTTCCTGCCCTGCCCTGGTGCGCTCTCGCAGTGCATCGGCGCGAGCAAGCCACGCCCGCCATCTCTCACTGGCATATCTCTCCCGATTCAAGCTCTCCAACAGACGTAGGTCCTCAATGCTGATCATCGCTGCCTTGGGCTTGCCTCGCGAAAGAATGATCACCCGCTGTTTCCCATAGGCGGCACGATTGATGATTCCCGACAGGTCCCGTTTCAACTCGCTGACACTGATTTCCAGCATTTTCTCTCTCCCCATAAAGAACTGATAAAATGGCCCCTATGGGGATTATATACCTTTTTAATTTCCCGTCAAGTCACCAGCCGGCGACCCAGCGGCAGCGCGTCCAGGATCGGACGCCAATCGTCGCCGCGGAAGGTGCCCAGGGC